>CAZSNV010000226.1:0-7951 GCA_964608035.1 uncultured Gemmatimonadaceae bacterium
TGGGCGCCCTGCCGCTCCCTGGCGCGGTCCCGGCGATGTCGCATCAACTTCCCGGGTCCGCCCTCCGCCGTGAGGCGCAGTGGGTATTCCTCGACCGGCTGCTGTCGCAGGTGGTGCTGAACGATGCCGCCGCGTTAGGCATCACACGCGGCGGCACCCGGATCTCGTTCTTCCGCCGCGCCGCGCTCGGCGCCGCCGCGGCGGCGGCCGCGCTGCTCATCGTGGGCCAGTTGTACGCCTTCACCGCCAATACCAGGCTGCAGGGGTCCGTCCGGCGGCACACCGAGGCCGTGATGGGACTTCCCGCGACACCTGTCGCCGCTCCAGCCCTCGCCGAGCTCGCGCTCCTCGACTCGCTTGGGAACTCGCTCGATGCGCTCAGCGGGTACACGTGGGGGCGCACGCCGGTGCACCTCCGCTGGGGCCTGTATCAGGGCGATACGCTGTACGGAACCACGCATGCGGCCTACTTCCGCCAGTTCCGGCGGCTATTGCTCGACTCCACGTTCGCGACGATGGCCGCGCGGCTCGGTGGAATGTCCGCTACGCCTGCGGCCGGGCAATTCACCCGCGACTACGACAGGCTGAAGGCCTACCTCGTCGTCACGGACAGTACCAGGCACGCGACTGACGCGTTGGGTGGTGTGCTCCTCGCCAACTGGCCGCCCGCCGAGGGGCTCGACACCGCCGCACGGGCGCTCGTCGTCAGGCAGTTCCACCGCTATGCCCGCGAGTTGCCACACCGCAATCCGTATCAGCTCGTGGCCGATCCCGCCGTCATCGCCCAGGCGCGCACCGTGTTGCGACAGGCCGCTTCGGATGAGCTCATCTACCTGGCCATCGTCAAGGCCGCATCCGATTCCGTCCGCGGCGTCGATTTCAACCGCGACTATGGAAGCATCAGTCGCGGCGCGCTGTCAGTGCCCTTTGCCATTCCCGGTGCGTTCACGCGGGCCGGCCACGCCTTCGTCAGGCAGGCGATTCAGGACGTGGATAGCTACCTCAATCTGGATTCGTGGGTGCTTGGGCCCGACTCGGCGACCGGACCCGCTCCAGAGAAGCGGGCGCTTCAGCGCGCACTCGAAGCACGCTACGACAGCCAGTTCGTCGACCACTGGCGCAGCTTCGTGCGCACTGCGGCTGTGTCGGAATTCGGTTCGGCGAGTGATGCATCCCAGAAGCTCGCCGTGCTCGCCGGTGCTTCATCCCCAATCATGCAGATGTTCGCGCTGGTCAACGAGCACACCGGCGTCGACAGCGCGGACATCGGACGATACTTCGATCCGATCCGCCGTCTCGGTGCCGCGACGCTGACCGCATCGCCGCCCGATCTGCTCGGTCCGTATCTGCAACAGCTCGCGGCCCTGGCGCAGCAGCTGCAGACCGTGGCGCAGACGCCGTTGGCGGGACGGGCGCAGCCCATCAGCGAGGCACTCACCAAGGTGAGCGTTGGCAGGTCGGAGCTGACGTCCGCGCTCCAGAAGGCGGGCCCGTTGCAGGTCACTCTGCAGCTCGAGCCGCTGCTCGAGCGTCCACTCAAGATCGCGAGCACGGCCCTGCTTCGGGATCAGCAGAGTGCCACGGATGCGGCCGCCCGTGGCCCAGTCGAGGATGCAGGGGCAGCCCTCTGCCAAGCGTTTTCCGCGCTCGCTCAGCGACGACCGTTCTCACAAGAGACGCGCGCTCCGTGGGCCACGGCGACTGAGCTGGCAGGCGTGCTGGCGCCGACCGGCGCCCTCTCGGACGCGGTCCAGAACGGGTTGGGAGCGATCTTCGTCGGTCGGGGGAGCCGGTTCGCCGCGAAACCTCGCCCGGCGCTGCAGCCTGAGCAGTCTGCACTGGACTTCTTGAACCGATTGGCGAGGATCGCCGAGGCCCTGTATCCGGGCACCAGCGAGCCGCAGCTTCAATTCACGATCGCGGTGCTGACGCCGACTATCACCCGTGCGGCGATCACCTTCGGCAGCCAGCGCGTCGAATCCCAGCAGAAGGTGAGAATCATCTGGCGGCTCACGACGGACCAGAGAATCGAGGTCGGGAATCCGCGTAATGCCAGGCAGAGCAAGCTGGTTCCCGAAGAGAGCGGGTGGGCACCGCTGTTCTTTTTTGGCGCGCGCGGCTGGCAGAACAAGGGTACGAATCGTTGGCAGTTCGACTACGAATACGAGCCGGGCCTAACGATCAGCTTCGAGGTCGAGATGGAACCGGCCGTCTACGATCTGCTCCGACAGGTCGTGTTCGAACCGGCGCTCGTCTGCCCCAGCCGCTGGGTGAGGGCCGCGAATTGAGAACGCGACCGAAGTGATTGACTGGGAAGGCACCCTGTGGGAGTGCATTGCCCATCTCCAGGCGCTGATCCGGATGGACACGGTCAATCCGCCCGGACGGGAGATGGGTGTGGCGCGCTATCTGGACGATGTCCTGCGCGGCGTGGGTATCGAGACCACGTTACACGAACCGGCTCCGGGTCGTGCCGCGCTCGTCGGCCGGCTGAAGGGCTCGGGCAAGCAGCGGCCAGTGCTCCTGCTGGCCCACATGGACGTCGTGGGCGTCGAACGCGAACGATGGAAAACGAATCCGTTTGGCGGTGAGATCGTCGACGGCTTCCTCTACGGCCGCGGCGCCATCGACGACAAGGGCATGCTGGCGGTGAACCTCCAGACCATGCTGCTGCTCAACGAGCACGTCGTGAATGCCGGCGGCACCCTCGATCGTGACGTGATCTTCCTGGCCACGTCCGATGAAGAGGCGGGCGGGGAGTTCGGCATCGAATGGGTGATCGCGAATCATCCGGCTGTTCTCGAAGCCGAATTTGCGCTCAATGAGGGCGGCCGTCTGCGCCTGGTCGAGGGAAAACTGGCCTACGCGGCGGTGCAGTGCGGCGAAAAGGTGGCGAACGTGCTGCGACTCACCGCGTCAGGCACTCCGGGCCACGCGTCCATCCCGATTCCCGACAACGCGGTCGTCAAGCTCGCCCGCGCGGTCGCCGCAGCCGCGGACCATCGCGAACCGGTGGTGGTCACGCCAACGAGCGCCAGTTTCTTTTCCGGCCTCGCCGCTTTCTGGAAGGATCCCCGCGTTCGGGCCGCCATGGCGGACGTATCGTCAGGCGATCCTGCGCGAGTGGCGGCCGGGGCGAATGTCGTGGAGAAGAATCCACCGTTCGATGCGATGATCCGCAACGGCATCTCGCCCACCATGCTGTCGGCAGGCGTGCGGCCTAACGTGATTCCCGCCGAGGCGAGCGCCACGTTGAACGTGCGTCTCCTGCCCGGACAGCCGCTCGAGGAACTCATCGCGCGCCTCAAGGCAGCCATCGCCGACGATGCCGTGGTCGTGAGCGTCGAGAGTCGTGGCGACGAAGCGCCTCCGTCGCCTGACGACACCGCCATGTACGCCGCGATCCGGGACGCCCTTGCTGCACTGGCGCCCGGCGTGCCGACGGTTCCGTTCCTGAGCACGGGCGCCACGGACAGTGCGCCGCTCCGGCTCGCCGGGGTGCAAGCGTACGGCATCCTGCCTTTTCCGCTCACCGAGGATGACGAAGGGCGGATGCACGGTCACGACGAACGAGTAGGCGTTGCTTCCCTGGCCTTTGCTGTCCGATTGAGCTGGGAGATCATGGGTCGCGTCGCCGTCGCCGGCCGCGTCGCCGTCGCGTAAGTGGCCGACCATCCAACGGCGATCGTCACCGGAGCGTCGCGGGGCATTGGCCGCGCCGTCGCTCGGCGCCTCGCCGCCCAGTACCGGGTCATTGCGATTGCGCGCGACGAAGCGCGGCTGCGGCAGTTGGCCGGGGAGATTGACGCGGCTGGTGGCGATTGCCAGGTCCTGGTCGTGGATCTCACGCAGCCCGACGCCATCGACGCGGCGCTGCGGGGCGTGGACGCTGACGTGTTGGTCAACAATGCCGGCGTCATCACCAAGAAGCCGCTCACGAGCCTGACGCCTGACGAGTGGCACGCGATGATGGACGTCAACGTGAATGCCGTGTATCACGTGACGCGCCAGGTGCTGCCGGGCATGATCGCGCGCCGGCGCGGCCATGTCGTCAACATTGCCTCCATTGCCGGCCGGAGCGCGTTTCCAGGCGGAACCGGCTACGTCGCGACCAAGCACGCCGTGCTCGGCTTCAGCGAATCGTTGATGCTCGAAGTGCGGGAGTTTGGCGTGAAGGTCTCGGTCGTGATGCCCGGATCCGTCGCGACCGACATGATCGTGGGTGACAGCACTGACCAGAGCTGGATGCTGAAACCCGAGGATGTCGCCGAAGTCGTAGCCCGGATCCTGGACACGCCTTCGCATGCACTGACCTACCAGGTCGAGATTCGGGCGTCCAACCCAGGGAAGCGTTGACGTTCAGCGCGTTCAATCGCGCTCTCGCCCGTCTCCCGTCACCCGTCCCCCCTCGGTAGTTTGTTGTGGTGCCGAAATCAACGCGGATCCTCACGCACCAGCGCTTCAAGGCGCAGGGCGAGACCCCCGATTCCTCGGTCCGCGAATTGATGGCGGTGCGCGAGATCGCGCACGCCTTTCTTCACGCTGACCGGCCTGAAGAGGTCTTCCAGTTCGCACTGGACCGGGTCAGTCCGCTGGTGGGCGCGACGTTCGCTTCCATCTACCTGGTTGACGGCGCCTCGGAGTTGATGCGGCTCGCCGCGTCGTACAACTGGCCTGAGAAGTACCGCCCATGGCTCGGCCAGATGCGCGTCAGGCTCGGCTTCGGGCCAAGCGGTGAATCGGCGGCCGAACGCCGCGTGATCGAAGTTCCAGACGTCTCTGCCGATGCGGACCTGGAAGACTGGCGGGAAGTGGCGCAGGAACTTGGATTCCGGGCCCTTGTCGCGCTGCCGCTTCATTCCGGCAACAAGATGCTGGGCACGGTGACGTTCTACTACGCGGAGCCCGGTGCCAGGACCACCGAGGCGCGAAGCCTGCTGCGCATCGTAGCCGACCAGATGGCGGCGACGGCGGAGAAGGCGGCACTGGCGGATGAAATGCGTCGCGCGAACGCCGCCCTCACCGAGGCCAACGAAGAGCTCGAGCGGCAGTACGCGGCCGTGCTCGAAGCGCGGAAGGTGAAGGATGAATTCCTCGCCAACATCTCGCACGAACTGCGAACCCCGTTGACCGCGGTGATGGGATACGTCTCACTGCTGCAGGATGAGCTGTCCGGACCACTCACGTCGGCGCAGCGATCCGACCTGGACGAGGCGAAGCGTGCCAGCGAGCGGCTGCTCGAGTTGATCGACGACCTGTTGGAGTTGACCATGCTCAAGCGCGGCGCGCCCGAGCTCGTGGTCGAGGACCTCGACGCGGTCTCTCTGCTGCGTCATGTGATCGACACAACAGAAGGCCGGCAACCCGCAGTCGATGCGCTGGTGATGCAACCGCCCTCGCCGCTGCCGCCGATCCGTACCGACCGGAGGAAGTTGACGCGGCTTCTCGGAACGATCGTCGGCAACGCGTACAAATTCACCACGACCGGTTCGGTCACCGCGGAAGCCGAGGTGCACGGCAACAGGATGTTGTTCCGCGTCTCCGATACCGGCATCGGCATTCTGGCCGAAGCCCGCGGCGTCATCTTCGATGAGTTCCGCCAGGTCGACGGATCCCAGACGCGCCGCTATGGTGGATCAGGTCTCGGGCTTACGCTCGCGCGCCAATTGGCGCGCACCATGGGTGGCGACATCGAGGTAGACTCGACGCCGGGCGCCGGTTCGACGTTCGTCGTGGACCTCCCGGTAGACCAGCGCGGGCCGGGAACGGAACCCGCCGCCGGCACCTAACGATTTCCCGGACACCAATGAATTCCCAGAGACGGACCCTGCTCGAGTATCGCACGACACTCGAACCGGCGCGCGTACTTGCCGCCGCGCGCGACTTCTTCTCGCAGCGGAACACCCTGTACGCCGCCTTCGTGGAGCAGGAAGGGCCGACGTACGTCACCATGCGCGGCCAGGGTGGGGAAGAAGTAGTCATGGCGGCCACGCCGTCCGACGGCCATACGCTGGTCACGGGCTCATCGTACCTGTTCGACGCGCAGATCCAGCGCTTCTTCGCGACGCTGCCGCCTGCCGGGGTGCCGGCGTGAGCACCGCGACGCCGTTTGTTGCGCAGCTTCGCGCCCGTCCCGAGGCGATTCGGCTTGGCACAGCGGGTGAGCCCGTCATCACGGTGCGGGTGCAGGTGCCGGAGGTGTGGGATACAGTTCGCATTGATGCGCCACCCGAGACGCCCGTGCTCGTCCTGAAGCGGCACGCCCTCGAGACGCTCATGCCTGGCGCCGAACCAGCTGAATATGTCACCAAGCTGCGGGGCTTCGAGGTGCTCGACGAAACGGCGTCGCTGTCGTCCGCCGGTGTGTTGAACGGCTCGACGCTTCTGGTCACCTCCCGGCGTCGCCGGCCAGTCCGCTGACCGCGACGCAACAGTTGGGTCAGGTGCTCGACCAGCCCGGTAATCGTGATGCGCTTATCGCGGCCGCCGTCAGGCTGCGCGCGGAAGTCGGGCGCAGGATTGTCGGTCAACACGGCGCGCTCGATGAAATCCTGATCGCCATGCTCGCGGGTGGGCACGCGCTGCTGGTCGGCGTGCCGGGCCTGGCCAAGACGCTGATGATCCGCTCCGTTGCGGAGGCGTTTCACCTCGACTTCCGCCGGATCCAGTTCACGCCGGATCTCGTGCCGAGCGACATCACGGGCACGGAAATCCTGGAAGAGGATAGTGCGACCGGCAGCCGAAGCTTTCGCTTTGTACGCGGCCCGGTTTTCGCCAACATCGTCCTGGCTGACGAGATCAACCGCGCCCCGCCGCGCACGCAGGCGGCCCTGCTGGAGGCGATGCAGGAACATCGCGTGACCGCTGCCGGGCAGACGATGGCGCTTCCCGAGCCCTTCTTCGTGCTGGCGACGCAGAATCCGATCGAACAGGAAGGGACATACCCTCTGCCCGAGGCGCAGCTCGATCGTTTCCTCTTCGATATCCGGCTGGGTTACCCGCGTGAACAGGACGAGGTGGAGATTCTTCGCGCCACCACCGGCAACCAGGCGGTCGCGCTCGAGGCCGTGCTCGACGCTCGTCAGGCGCTGGCGCTGCAGCGCCTGACCCGCGATGTCGCCTGCGCCGAGCCGGCGTTACGGTACGCGGCCGCGCTGGCCCGGGCGACCCGTCCGGACGATCCCACCGCGACGCCGCTCGTCAGGCGGTACGTCCGCTGGGGCGCGGGCCCGCGTGCCGGGCAGGCACTCGTGCTCGGCGCCAAGGCCCATGCGCTGCTCTGGGGGCGGTTCCATGTCGCGCCGGAAGACATTCGGCGCGTCGCCGCCCCGGTGTTGCGTCACCGCGTGCTGCCGAATTTCGCCGCCGAAGGCGAAGGCGTAAGCGCCGATCGTATCGTTGAGGATGTCATGACCGCGACCCCCGAGCCACGGAGTGGTTTGGGGGTTTAGTTGAGGAGTTGCTGCTGAGAGTTGAGAGGGTACCAGCGATACCTCCGGCTCTTTCTCACACTGCCCTTTGCGCTTTGCGCTTTGCGCTCTGCCCTTTTTGACTCCCTGCGCGGCCTCTCCTGGCCCACCCGACGACGGGCGTTGGGGGCGCTGCCGGGCACGCACCGCTCGCGCCTCCGCGGCGCGGCGCCCGAGCTGTCCGAATACCGGCTGTACCGGCAGGGCGATGACCCGAGACAACTCGACTGGAAGCTGCTCGCGCGCAGCGATCGCGCCTACATCAGGCTGGCCGAGGATAGGTCGCTGCTGGCCACGTGGTTCGTGATGGATGCGTCGGCGTCCATGGCGTTTCCGGAAGACACGCAGTCCAAATGGAAGCTCGCGGTGGATGTCACCCTTGGCCTGGCGTCCGTCGCGCTGTCGGCCGGAGATCCGGTTGGCCTGCTCGTCGCGCACCCAGCGGCACCGCCGCGCATTCCGGCGCGGGCCCGGCGCGGCAC
>CAZSNV010000227.1:0-7947 GCA_964608035.1 uncultured Gemmatimonadaceae bacterium
GGCGACACGGTGGGCGATCCGTTCAAGGACACGTCCTCGGTGGCGATGAATCCGGTCATCAAGTTCACGACCCTCTTTGGCCTGCTGGCGGTCGAGCTGGGCGTGTTCCTGCAGGCAGAGCGTGGCTCGTTCTTCAGTCACGCGATGGCCGTGGCCTTCTTTGTGGCGTCGATGTTCTTCGTGTGGCGCTCGTTCTACGGGATGCGCATCGAGTCGGAGCAGCCCGTTCACGCCTGACCCCGGGAGGCCCGTGGCCAAGGGAATCTTCGCGCGAAAGTCCGTCGCCGATTTCGAGAAGGATATCTCGTTCGGCGGCGGACTGAAGCGGACGCTGGGGAAATGGCACCTGACCGCGCTGGGCGTGGGCGCGACCATCGGGGCGGGGATCTTTGCCACCACCGGAACAGCCATCGTCGGCGACACGCTCCGTCCTGGGGCGGGGCCGGCGATTATCCTGTCGTTTCTGTTGACGGCCATCGCCTGCGGATTTGCAGCGCTCTGCTACGCCGAGTTCGCGGCCATGGTGCCGATCGCCGGATCCGCGTACACCTATGCCTATGCCTCGTTAGGTGAGTTCATCGCCTGGATCATCGGCTGGGACCTGATCGTCGAGTATGCGGTTGGCAACATCGGCGTCGCGATCGGATGGTCAGGGCACTTTCGCGAGCTCCTGAGTCATTTCGGGTGGAACCTGCCGGCGTGGTTGGGCACCGACTATCGCTCGGCGCACGACGCATTCAATGCCCTGTCCGGGGGCGCGGCCGACGCGTCGACCCAGTTTCTGGCCTCGGCGTGGCAGAACGCGCCGCACCTGTTCGGACTGCCGCTGATCATCAACCTGCCGGCGGCACTGGTCGTCTTTGCTGTCACCTGCATTCTCATCATCGGCATCAAGGAATCGGCCAACACCACCAGTGCAATGGTGGTGCTCAAGGTGGGCATCATCCTGTTCTTCCTGGCCATCGGCGTCTTCCTCATCAATCCCGAGAACTGGAACAACCCGGCCACGGGAGGATTTGCGCCTAACGGGTTCCGGGGAGTCAGCGCGGCGGCGGCGATCATCTTCTTCGCCTACATAGGTTTTGACGCGGTGTCGACGGCTGCCGAGGAAACAAAAAATCCGGCGAAGGACATGCCCTTCGGCATTATCATGAGCCTCCTGATCTGCACGGTGCTCTATATCGCGCTGTCCGCCGTGATGACCGGCATGGCGCCGTGGCAGACACTCGGGACGCCCGAGCCGATGATCACCGCCCTGCAGCAGGCGGAAGGACCACCCGGGCTACTCAATTTCTCCCGGTTCATCATTGCCCTGGGCGCGGTGATCGCGATGGGCAGCGTGCTGATGGTCTTCCAGCTCGGCCAGCCGCGCATCTTCTTCTCGATGTCGCGCGACGGCCTCCTGCCGAGGTTTTTCTCGAAGCTCCACCCGCGATTCCGCACGCCGTACGTCGGCACGATCATCACCGGCACCTTCGTCGCGACCTTTGCCGCCTTTGCCAATATCGCCGAGGTGGTGGACCTGACGAACATCGGCACGTTGTTCGCGTTTGTGCTGGTGTCGGCCGGCGTGATCTTCCTGCGGAAGTCAGACCCCGATCGCCCGCGGCCATTCCGCGTTCCCGGGGTGCCGTACACGCCGATCATCTCGATCATCGCCTGCGGCTACCTGATGTTGCAGTTGCCGCGGATCACGTGGATCCGGTTCGGGATCTGGTTGCTGCTGGGGCTCGTGATCTACTTCCTGTACGGGTACCGGAATTCGATTCTTCGGAACCGTCGAGAGTCAGAATCGTGAATCGTGAATCGTGAATCGGCTCGGCTGGTGTGTTGTGGCTCTGACCTCTGATCTCTGACCTCTGACCTCGGGTTCAATGGCTGAATCAATCGGCAATACGGGCAAAGGGATGAAGCTGCACACCAAGATCCTGCTCGGCCTCCTCATCGGGGCCGTGATCGGAATTATGGCAAACCAGATGCTGGGAGGGGAGCACCCCACCGTGGTGTGGGTGAACAAGTATCTCGCGGGTCCGGTGGGACAGGTCTTCCTGCGAATGCTGTTCATGATCGTGATTCCGCTCGTCTTCGCGTCGATCTCGCTGGGCGTCGCGGGACTCGGGGATCTGCGGCGCGTCGGTCGCGTCGGAACGAAGGCCATTGCCTACTTTCTGCTCTCCACGGCGTTGGCGGCCACCCTTGGCCTGATTGCCGTGTCGATCGTTCGTCCCGGCGAGCGCCTGGATCCGGCGACGCGCGAAAGCCTGCTGCAGACCTACGCGGGAGATGCGTCGAGCCGCGTCGAGGCGGCGGCTCAGCAGGATTTCGGCATCAATACCCTGGTCAGCATCGTCACGCGAAACCCCGTGAAATCCGCGGTCGACCTCGACCTGCTCGGCATCATCTTCTTCGCGCTCATGTTCGGCGCAGCGCTGACACAGCTACCGAGCGAGAAGGCGCGGCCGATGCTGAACTTTCTGGAGGCGCTCAACGACATCGTGATCAAGATCGTCGGGTTCGCGATGCGGATCGCGCCGTATGGCGTTGCCGGCCTCATTTTCGGCGTGACGTCACGATTCGGGTTTCATCTCATCAAGCCGCTCGCGGCGTACATCCTGGTGGTGCTGGTGGCGCTGCTCCTCCACGTGTTTGTGAATATCGCGGCAATCCTCAGGTTCCTCGTCGGAATTTCGCCGCGGCTGTTCTTTTCGCGAGTCCGCAACGCGCTGGTCACCGCCTTCTCGACCAGTTCCAGCAGCGCGACGCTGCCGACCGCGCTGGCGGTCGCCGAGCAGAACCTGGGCATCCCGCCGCAGATCGCCGGATTCGTGCTCCCGTTAGGCAGCACGATGTGCATGAACGGCACGGCGCTGTTCGAAGGGATTACCGTCATTTTCCTGGCGCAGGTCTTCGGCGTCACCCTCGGTCTTGGTCAGATGGTCGCGGTCATGATCATGGCGGTGCTGACCGCGGTCGGTGCGGCGGGTGTTCCCGGTGGCTCGATCCCGCTTCTGGTCGGCGTGCTGACGATGTTCGGTGTGCCGGCGGAGGGGATCGCGATCGTGCTGGGCGTGGACCGTATCCTCGACATGTCGCGCACGACGGTCAACGTATGCGGCGATCTGACCGCGACGGCCTTCATCGCAAAGTCCGAAGGGGTCTGGGATGCGTCGATGGTGCCAACGGCCGCAGTGATGAACCGGACCTCCGAGGCCGCCTAACGCGCAGTCCGGCCGCGCCACCAGAAACCTGAATCGCAGCCTCGACGAGGCGCGATCAGTCGCGTGTGATCACCATGATGGCGCCCTGGCCGTGGTCGACGCCCCACCGGTTGATCGCGGTGGGCGCGTCGATGTACCGGATGAGGACAATCTGCGACGCGGTGATCTGTCGGAGATTCTGGACTCCACCCAGCCGGCTATCATCCAGGTACGCTTGGACCTCTCGCTCCGCGCCGAGGCCGTCGGGGCGCGTGATCAACCATGGGGCGCGCAGCCCTTCCACAGCCTCGAGTGCGTTCCGGTACCCTTTTTCCCGGATTTGCTCCTGCGTGATGACGTTACGATCGACACGCTGACCGCCGGCGTTCTGTCGTGCTCCGCACGCAACGCCAGATACCAGGAGCAGTACGCCGAGCGATAGTCGAAGAGCGAATTGGGGCATCATGTAGGCCTTGCCAGGACGTCGCGTACACCGCGTTCATCAAGGTCGCGCAGTTTATCTCCCATCGCCCATCTCCCATCCGCCGTTAGGCGCGTACCCCCGCCTCTCGCATCGCGAACCGCGCCGCGCCGCGCTCCGGCACGACGCGTTCGGCAAGGACCGTCGCACCGGGTGCGATGGACCGCATGCGCTGTTCCAGTCGCCGCCTCAGCAGCGACTTGGGCGCAATGAGTCCCCCGTGCATCGCCAGCCGGAAGGCGGCTCGTTCGTCGCTGAACAGCTTCCGCGCGAGAGTCCGTACGTGCAGCGCCAGTTCCTCGACCGCGAGCGTGACAAGTGAGTTTGCGCGCAAGTCGCCGGTAGCGGCTACTTCGAGCACGACCGGCGCCAGCTTCCCGAAATCCGCTGGAGTGGCGGCGGCAGCCCATGGAATGAGCGCTTCGATCGAGTTGATACCCAGTGCTGCAATGATCGCGGCCGGCAGAGCGCTCTCAGGTTCGCGACCGTCCGAGCTCGCCGCGGCGACACCGAGGGCACGCCGGCCGATCCACGAGCCGCCGCCTTCGTCGCCGATATTTGGTCCCCACCCTCCGCAACGCGCCATCACGCCCGTTGGGCCCTTTCCGTAGGCGATGGATCCGGTCCCCGCGGTGAGCAGCACGCCCGGACCGGCGCCAAACGCATCCTCGAGTGCGATCTCGGCGTCCGTCAGAATAATCACTGATCCGGCAATCCGATCTGTCTCCAGAGCCGATTGCAGTGTGTCGCGCTCTTCATCACGGCCCGCTCCTGCGACGCCAACGCACAAGGCGCGCACGGGCCGGTCGGACAAGCCAGCGGATGCCCGATGTACGGCGTCCCGGATGATTCCCGCCGATCGAGACGCAGCTCCAGGCTGGATCGCGCTGCCCGGTCCCTCAGCCGTGGCGAGCTCGACTCCTTGTTCGTCGACGACCAAAACGCGCGTGTGAGTCCCGCCTCCATCAACTCCCACGAAGATACCGGTCATGTGCTCGTACCTGACTTCTGCGGACGGGGAAAGAGAACGGAAGCCGTGATTCCGACGATCATCGTAATTGATGTGCCGATCAGAACGTACCAGGGCCACGCAATCCGGGCGAATGGGGCCAATGCATTCGCCATGGCCGGGACTGCGGCGCTGATGCGCCCCGCGAAAACCACAAACGCCATGGCAAAGATGCCGATCGAGAGGCCGAGGATCGCGTCACGCTGCGTGGCACGCGGCCAGAAGTTGCCGAGGAAGAACACGCCCAGCAGTCCACCGTACGTGAAGCTGGCGATGCCCAGGGCAACGACAACAACTGGCGTTCCCTGGTCGCGAAACAGCATCGCTCCGGCGGTCAGGACCACTCCCCACAGCAGCGCGAACCGGCGCCCCGCGCGGAACGTCACCGGATCCTCGGCCGTGCGACCGGTCAAAGGCATGTAGATGTCGTGCGTCGTCGCCGCGGCCAGCGAGTTGATCGCGCCGGAGTGCGTGCTCATCGTTGCGGCGATGATGGCGGCGAGCAGGAGCCCGACCAGTCCCGCGGGCATCTCGTCGACGATGAAGCGCGGGAAGATGCTGTCCGTCGGGGTGATCGCCTGTCCGTTGAAGTGCGCCCAGAGCCCGATGCCGACAAAGAGGAAGAGCGCCATCTGCGCGAAGACCATGATGCCGCTGCCGATGATCGCGCGTTGCGCCTCGCGCAGGTTCTTCGATGACAGCAGGCGTTGGACGATGAGCTGATCCGCGCCATGTGAGGCCATCGAAAGGAACCCGCCACCGATCAGCCCTGCCCACACCGTGTGCGGCTTGCTGAGGTCGAACGAGAAGTCGAGCGCCGTCAGCTTCCCGGCCTCGCCCGCTCGCTGCAGGATGGCGTCCCATCCGCCGGGTACCACGTTGCCCAGAATGACGATCGCCGAGAATCCGCCCAGCAGATAGACGCATGCCTGGAGGATTTCCGTCCAGATCACGGCCCGCATGCCACCCCGGTACGTGTAGAGAATCGTCAGGCCACCCAGGATGAGGATCGCCAGCGGCATCGCCCAGGCGCGGGGTACGCTGTCGCCGAGGATGAGTGACACCGGAATGGCCGTCGCGAAAACGCGGACGGCGTCGGCCATGCCGCGCGTGACCATGAAGACGATCGATGTCATGCGTCGAGTCGCGAGTCCGAAGCGCTTCTCGAGGAGCGTGTACGCCGTGACGATCTCTCCCTCGTAATACCGGGGAAGCAGGAGGAACGCGACGCCGATACGGCCGAGGATGTAACCCGCGACCACCTGGAGGAACCCGAGGTTCCCGGTGTACGCCAGTCCCGGAATGCTGATGAACGTGAGCGCGCTTGTTTCCGTGGCGACGATCGAAAACAGAACCGCCCACCAGGGGATCTGTCGTCCGGCAACGAAGTAGTCCTTCGAGCCCGTTTGCCGGCGTCCCACCCACATGCCGAGCGCGGTCGTGCCGGCGAGATAGACGACGATGACGATCGCGTCGAGTACCGTGAATCCCGAGTTCACGAGCCGGCGTCAGGCGACGACATACGCCTCCATGGCGAAGTATTCGGCCAGGCCAAGCCGATCCAGAACCGCGGCGGTCTCCATGTTCCGGGCTTCGACCCGTTGCCAGAACTCGCGGTCATCGAGACCGGGGAAGGGGGCCGAGTCTTTCTGCGACTGGTGCTTGAAGATCGCCTGGATCTTGAGGCGGAGTTCGTCCTGCGAAAGCGGAACCAGCCACGTGGCTTCGGTGACCGGCCACTCCTGCCACGCGCCGCGATACAACCACACCTCGGGGCGCGGGGCGAAGTCCACCAAGGCACGGTCGATCGCCTCCTTGCACATGCGATGCGTCCCGTGCGGATCCGAAAGGTCACCGGCCACGAAGATCAGGTCTGGACGGCACTCGTCGAGCAACTGCCTGACGATGACCACGTCGTCGTCGCAGATCGGGTCCTTTCGCACGCGCCCGGTGCGATAGAACGGGAGATCGAGGAAGCGCGCCTCGCGTCGCGTCAGGCCAATGGCCTCGAGTCCGCTCACTGCCTCCGCTTCTCGTATGGCTCGCTTGAGGTCGAGCACTTCCTGCGTGTCGATGTCGCCCGGCTGCTTGGCGGCGAGAAACGCGATGACCCGGTCCCGAAGCGCATGGACCGCCGACGTGTCCAGCTCCTGCCCCGCCGAAACCCGCACGAGCCAGTCCAGGTATCGGCGAACATCGTGGTCGAAGACGGCGACGTTGCCGCTGGTCATGTACGCCACGGTGATGTCGTTGCCATTCAGGACGAGCTTCCGGAGCGTTCCGCCCATCGAGATCACGTCATCGTCGGGATGCGGCGAGAAGATCACGATCCGGCGGCTTGTGGGAAGCTTCGAGCGGCCGCGGATCCGAGCCCCGATGCGATTGAACACGAGGCCATTCACTTCGCCCGCGGTGCCGTGTTGTGCGACAAGCGAGGAGAGGTGATGATCGGCGTAATCGTGATGCGTGAGCTTGAGGATCGCGTGGCCCGTACGAAGGCTCAGCCACACGACCGCTCGCTCGATGAGATCGTCGGTCCATGCGACTTCATCGACCAGCCACGGCGTGGCGATGCGAGTCAGGTCGGCAGCGGCCGCGCGGTCGACATGGAACGTCGTCGCTGGATGGCGTTGCAGGAACGTCGCCGCCACCTGGAGATCGACCTCGCCCTCGACGGCACGCTTGACGACGGCCGCCTTGTGTTCACCGGTGGCGAGGATCGCGATCTCCCTCGCGGCCAGGATTGTGGCAACTCCCATGGTAATCGCTTCACGCGGCACGTTCTCTTCACCGAAGAAGTCGGCGGCGGCGTCGCGCCGCGTGATCGTGTCGAGCGTGACGAGCCTCGTCCGGCTGGTCGCGCCGGATCCCGGCTCGTTGAAGCCGATGTGTCCCGTCTTGCCGATGCCGAGGATCTGGAGGTCGATCCCGCCGGCGCGGACGATGGCCCGCTCGTAGGCCGCGCACTCCGCCGCCACCTGCGCCCGGGGGACGTCACCCCGCGGGATGTGGACGTTCGCGCGATCGATGTCGACGAGCGAAAAGAGCTGCTCCCACATGAACCGGTGATACGAATGCGGATTCTCCGGATTCATCGGGAAATACTCATCCAGATTGAACGTCACCACATTGCGGAAGCTGAGGCCTTCCTCCCGGTGCAGGCGCACCAGCTCACGGTAGACGCCTAACGGCGTTGACCCCGTGGCGAGTCCGAGCACTGCCTTTCGGTCGGCGCCGGCGCGTGCCCGGATCACTTCGGC
>CAZSNV010000228.1:0-7941 GCA_964608035.1 uncultured Gemmatimonadaceae bacterium
TCTTTGAGATTCGCGAGTGCGCTGACGGCCTCCTCGACCTCGGCTAAAGCGGATAGGGCGCGAAGCGTGTACCACCCCGTGCTGTAGGCACCACCTGATGGCCGACCCCTTCTTCTTCCTCCAGGCCGAATGGCCCGCGGTCCACGAGGCGGCCACCAGGGCCGCAGCGGCCGTGCATCCCGATCCGCGAACAGCCTGCTTCTACGCCCGGCGCGCGCTCGAGCTGTCGGTGGCGTGGGCCTACAAGCACGACCCCGCGCTCCGTCTGCCATATCAGGACAACCTGAGCGCGCTGATTCACGAGCCGACGTTCAAGGCCGCGGCGGGCGAGGCGGTGTTCAGCAAGGCGCGGGTGATCAACACGCTGGGCAATCAGGCCGTCCACAGCCATCGCCCCATCCAGCCGTCGGACGCGCTCACGGCGGTGCGCGAACTGTTCCACGTGAGCTACTGGCTGGCGCGTTCGTACGCGCGCGGCGCGAAGCCGGCTCCGGGAGTGGCGTTCGATCCAAGTGCACTGCCCAGGACTACTCCGCTTCCGAAACAGACCATCGACCAACTCCAGAACCTCGAGGCCGGGCTGCGCGAGCGGGACGAGAAGCTCTCGGCGCTGCTGGCCGACAAGACCTTACTGGACGAGGAGCTGAAGCGGCTGAGGGCCGAAGTCGCCATCGCGAAGCAGGCGGCCGCCGCGCAGCCGGACACGCATGACTACTCCGAAGCCGAGACCCGCGATTACTTCATCGATCTGCTGCTGAAGGAGGCGGGCTGGGCGCTCGACCAGCCGCGCGATCGTGAGCTCGAAGTGGCCGGCATGCCCAACAACCAGGGCAAGGGCTTCGTGGACTACGTGCTGTGGGGTGACAACGGCAGACCGCTCGGGCTTGTCGAGGCCAAGCGGACGCGGCGCGACCCCCGTGCCGGCCAGCAGCAGGCGAAGCTCTACGCCGATTGCCTGGAGCAGCAGTTCGGCCAGCGCCCGCTGATCTTCTATTCCAACGGGTACGACCATTGGCTCTGGGACGACGCGAACTATCCGCCCCGGTCTGTGCAGGGGTTCTACAAGAAGGCCGAGCTGGAGCTGGCCATCCAGCGGCGCGCCAGCCGGAAGCCGCTCGCGGCGGCCGAGATCAACCCGCAGATCGTCGAGCGCTATTACCAGACTCGTGGCATTCGGCGCATTGCGGAGGCCTTCGAGCAGGACCACGACCGCAAGGCGCTGCTCGTGATGGCCACCGGCGCGGGCAAGACGCGCACCGTGATCGCGCTCTGCGATCTGCTGATGCGGTGCAACTGGGCCAAGCGGGTCCTGTTCCTGGCCGACCGCGTGGCGTTGGTGAATCAGGCCGTGAATGCCTTCAAGCGGCATCTGCCTGATGCTGCGCCTGTGAACCTGGTGACGGAGAACAACACCGAAGGACGAGTCTTCGTCTCGACCTACCCAACCATGATGGGTCTGATCGATGAGACCGGCGACGGCCAGCGCCGCTTCGGCGTGGGGCACTTCGACCTGGTCATCATCGACGAGGCGCACCGGTCTGTGTTCCAGAAGTACCGGGCGATTCTTGATTACTTCGACTCGCTGCTGGTGGGCCTCACCGCCACGCCGAAGGACGAGGTCGATCGCGATACCTACCGCCTCTTCGATCTCGAGAAGGGCGTGCCGACCGATGCGTACGGACTCGAGGAGGCCGTGAGAGACGGGTTCCTCGTCCCGGCGAAGGCCGTATCGGTGCCGCTGAAGTTCCAGCGCGAGGGGATCAAGTACGACGACCTGTCGGAAGAGGACAAGGACCAGTGGGATGCGCTGGAGTGGGACGAGGACGGCAACGTGCCGGACCGGGTGGAGGCTGCTGCCGTCAACAAGTGGCTGTTCAATGAGGACACCGTCGATAAGGTGCTCGCGCACGTGATGACGAGGGGCCTTACCGTGGCCGGTGGCGACCGGCTGGGCAAGACGATCCTGTTTGCCAAGAACCAGGCGCACGCCGATTTCATCGCCGAACGCTTCAACGTGAACTACCCGCACTTCAGGGGTGCGTTTGCAAGGGCCATTACTTTCAAGGTCGAGTACGCGCAGAGCCTGATCGAGAGCTTCTCGAACAAGGACAAGTCCCCTCACATCGCTATTTCCGTGGACATGCTGGACACCGGCATCGACGTGCCGGAGGTCGTCAACCTGGTGTTCTTCAAGCTGGTGCGGTCGAAGACGAAGTTCTGGCAGATGGTCGGGCGCGGCACCCGTCTGTGCCCGGACCTCTTCGGCCCCGGGCAGCACAAGCAGTGCTTCTACATCTTCGACTACTGCCAGAACCTCGAGTTCTTCGGGCAGAACCCGGCCGGCACAGAAGGGGCAGCTGGCCAGTCGCTCGGCAAGCGCCTGTTCACACGGCGGCTGGAGATGCTCGGCGAGCTGGACCACGTGCTCAGCGCCCAGGCGAGCCGCGAGTTGGTGCGAGAACGAGGCTCGACGTTCGGAGATCCAGCCACGGAGGCCGACGTTCGTCTGGGGATCGGGGAGTAACTCCACGGCGAAGTCGCGGCCATGAATCTCGACAACTTCGTCGTCCGGCCGAAGCGGCGTGTGGTGGAGAAATTTGCGAAGGCCGAGGCGTGGGTCGTCGTGACCCCAGACGAGAGACTGGAGCTGTCCAATGAGGTGGCCGGGCTGCCGTCGGAATTGGAGGCCGAGGCGGAGGAAGCGAAGCGCTTCGATTTGCTCCTGCTGAACCTTCAGCTTGCGATCCTGCGGCACGAGCCTGGCTTCGAGAGGCTGCGAGATCAGGTCAAGGCCATCGCCGGGCTGTTGGAGGAGAAGTCGGCGATTCCGATGGTTCACGCACAGATGTCATTGATCCAGGATGTCCAGGCCGACGAGTGGTGGCAGGACGTCACGACGCCGATGCTCGAAGTGGTCCGGCGGCGCCTGCGAGACCTGGTCAGGCTGATCGACAAGCAGCAGCGGAAGCCCATCTACACCGACTTCGAGGATGAGATGGGCGCGGAGACCGGCCACGAGCTGTTTGGCTTCGGCCCCGACCGAGATTTCGAAAAGTTCCGGGCGAAGGCGCAGGCATTCCTCCGCGCTCACCAGGACCACATCGCCATCCACAAATTGCGCACCAATAGAGCCCTGACGGCCGCCGACCTCGGGGAACTTGAACGGATGCTGGCTGAGGGAGGAGTGGGGGGCGCCGACCAGATCAATCGTGCGAAGGTCGAGTCCCAGGGGCTCGGCCTGTTCGTGCGCTCACTCGTCGGGCTGGACCGCGAGGCCGCCAAGGAGGCCATGGCAGGCTTTCTCACCGGTAAGACGCTGACGGCGAACCAGATTGAGTTCGTCAACCTCGTGGTGAACCATCTGACCGAGCACGGGGTGATGGACGCGAAGCTGCTCTACGAATCGCCGTTCACGGACCTCACCCCGCGCGGGCCCGATGGGCTGTTTACCTCCAGGCAGGTGGATGAGCTGATCCGAATCCTGGAGCGCGTCAGAGCCACGGCACAAGCCGCCTGACCCGGGGGCCCCGAAGCGCGGCCTCGCAAGCGACGGCGGTGCGAGCACTTCACAACAAATTGAATCCAGCTCTACCGTCGCGCTACACTGCGACGGCCGCTTGGTGTTGGTGAGGAGGGAGTATGAGAATCAGAACGCTGGTAACGGGTGCGTCAGCGCTCACTCTCGTGGGCGCGATGACCGGTGCAGCGCTCTCTCAGGGGCGCAGTTCCGACGCACCAGGAACCCGCCCTCTCGTCACTCAGGCAGAGTACGACCGATGGCAGACGGAGCTCTCGAACTGGGGCCGATGGGGCAAGGACGATGAGCTGGGGACCCTGAACCTGATTACCCCTGCGAAACGCAAACAGGCGGCGGCGCTGGTGAGGGATGGGTTCACGGTGTCTCTCGCCTCCGATGCGGCCACGGAAAAGGGCGTCGACGTCCCCTGCCCGGTCGAGTGGGCGATGCTGACGGCGTCCCAATCGGGCGCGACGGATCGGATTGCCTACCCCTGCATCCACGGCGCGGGCACGACCCACCTTGATTCATTCGCTCACGTATTTTTCGGCGGCAAGATGTGGAATGGATATCCGGTCTCAGAGCTGGTGACGAAGGACCGCGGCGCAGCAAAGAACTCGATCCTGACCATGAAGAACGGGATCGTGACCCGGGGGGTTCTGTATGACATCCCGAGGCTCAAGGGTGTCCCGTATCTCGAACCGGGAACCCGCATCTACGCCGAGGATCTGGAAGCCTGGGAAAAGAAGGCAGGGGTAAGAGTGACTCCCGGCGATGCCCTCCTCCTTCGCTGGGGGCGTTGGACGCGGCGGGACAAGCTCGGGCCATGGCCAATCAACGATGCGATGGCAGGCCTCGATAATTCCGTCCTGCCGTGGCTGAAAAAGCGGGATATTGCGATCCTCGGGTGGGAAACGCCTGGCTATGCGCCGCAACCAGCGGGCGATATTCCCGGGTACGTGGTTCACAATTTCGCGCTGACCATCCTCGGCATCCACCTCATCGACCGCGCCGATTTCGACGCCCTGAGCGAGGCGGCCGCGGCGCGCAACCGGTGGGAATTCATGTTGACGATTGCGCCGTTGCCGATCCCTCGCGGGACTGGCTCACCAGTCAATCCAATTGCCGTGTTTTGAATCTCCGATGCGTTGACCGGCGGCGGTCTTGATTTCGTACGTAGGGGCCGGCTTGAGCCGGCCCGGCCCTGGCAGGCATGTCGGCCTGCGGACGCGGGCGCTCGCCACCCCAGCGCGCACGCTTGCGCGCTGGGGTGCAGTCGCTCCGGCCGCTTTCCGGCTGCGCGGTGAGGGGTCGGTCCGCGGAACGCGGACCGACGAGGCAGCGCTGGCTAGTCGGGTCGCACAGCGACCCGACGTGCGCACGCGTCCGCATCCCGACACGCCTGCCAGTGCCCATTGCCGCACAGGCAACGGCGAGTAAACCCTTGGCGACAAGGGCGGAGTAATCCGATGCGCCCCAGCCCCTGGCGACGGCGTGGCGGTTGGTCAGTTGGTCGGCACGAGGCGCCTCAGCTCCTCGTGCCAGTTCAGGACGACAGTGAGATTCTGTGGACGTAGATCCCTCATCGGCGGATCTGGATGTCAACGGTGGTCTCGGTTCCAGGTGCCACAGATACGTTTGAGACGTTGTATCCTTCTTTTTCAGCAACCAAGTAGGGGATCCGTCCCTCCGAGAGCCCGCACAGCCAGTAGCGACCCGCAGCGTCGCTCCTCGTGAAGGCGACTGCATCGGCGTAGTACAACGCTTCTGAGTACGCTGACACCGCTGCGTCCGCCACGGGTCGTCTCCCCGCTGGCGTCGACTCGAACACCGTGCCGGAGACAGTACGGGAGCCCGCACCCGATAGCGGCTGCGCCGTTGAGAGGCTCGCTATCGAGGTCAGCCGCAGATCGAAGCTGACGCCAGCCCGCATCACAGCGGTCGCAGCGCACTGCTGGACGAATCCGTCCTTGTGCGCCGTCACCCATACGGGCGCGCCATCAGGCAGTCGAGCAATTACGTATCGGCCCGCAACGTCGGTCATCCCCCCGATTGCAGAGCTGCAACCGCGGCCGCACGACCACTGGACATCCACATAAGCGCTCTCGATCGGACGGCCGTTTTCGGTCACGACCCCCGACAATGTCGCATTCGAAACGACTGGTGCCACCGGAGCCGTAGGCGCGACGGGCGTGGGCGCGACGGGACTCGCGGACGTCAACGGCTCATTACTGCCGCAGGCGGTTAGGAGCAGTCCGAGACAAACCACGACCGAAACCCATCCAAACAGTCGGTGCATCTGACGGTCTCCTTTGGTCGGCCTTGGTGAGAGCTGCTGGCCCGGAAACAGGCCAGGAAGCACTCATGGACTAGTTGCCCGCATCATACAGCCCACCGACCGACCTTCTGGCACCCGGACGGTACAACAGCTCAAATCGGGCGAGTCTGTCCGCGTCCTGCGCGAACGCCCCTGGAAGGACCTTAATCGCGACCTGTCGGCCGAGGTTCGTGTCCGTCGCTCGGTACACGTCCCCCATCCCGCCGACGCCGATCTGGGCGGTCACTTCATACGGGCCGAGGCGCGTGCCGGGGGTGAGGGCCACAGGTATTTGCGTGGATTATACGGGCGGCGCGACAGCGCGGGCGGGATTACTCCCGCGTGACGCCGCAGCGTCGACCTAATTCGCTGCTCACCGACGTTCCAGTTGGAGGACACGTTGCCACAAGACGGGTGACGAAGTTCGCTTTCGGA
Source organism: uncultured Gemmatimonadaceae bacterium (assembly GCA_964608035.1). Lineage (GTDB taxonomy): Bacteria > Gemmatimonadota > Gemmatimonadetes > Gemmatimonadales > Gemmatimonadaceae > JABWBJ01. The sequence goes on from CAZSNV010000228.1 coordinate 6,270, forward strand.
GCCCCATTGGTAGACCACGACCTGAACCGCTGCACGTCTGTCTCCCTTGTTCGACGGCGTACCGATCGGGATGGACACCCGCTGTAAGTGGCGCGCCCGGCTGGACTCGAACCAGCGGCCCCGAGGTTAGAAGGCCCGCTGTCCGAGTGACCATCAGCCAGGTTGCTCGGTGGTCATGGGCTTGAGAAGGCTGTCCGTATCGCGTCCGCGTGACCCTACCCGCTATACTCTCAGCCGCTTGGCCTTGATCTCGGTACCCGCCGCGGCGTCTACGAGGTCACCGCGCCGATCGGCGCCGGCGGGGCCCGGCAGGTGCATCGGGACCCGATCAAACACGAAAGACGGAATCTGGGAGGAAGCCATTAATCGGCATCACAGACTCGCCAGCGCAATAGTCGCGGGCATGCTGGCGGCCGTACCTTTCTCAGCCACCGCCCATCATTCGATGTCCGAATTCAATCGCGACGTCGTCACGGAAGTGGAAGGCGTGGTTTCGAGGGTCTCGTGGAAGAACCCGCACATCCTGTTGGAAGTGACGAGCACCGACAAGAACGGCGTGAAATCTGTGTGGCATCTCGAGGGCGGCGCGGTAAGCGCGCAACGCCGCCGAGGGCTGACGGGCGATCGGCTCGCCATTGGCGACATGGTTCGCGTGGCCGGCTGGCCGTCGACTCGCAGAGACCGATACCTCCAGGTCAATCATGTGCTCTTGCCGGATGGCGTCGAGCTGCTCGTGGGTGGCGTCCGGGAGCCGCGATGGTCTGGGAGGACCGCTGGCGGTGCAGTGGTTGCCGGGACCAAGAAACCCCCCGCTGCCTTGGGAGACAGCATATTTCGAGTCTGGAGCCAGGGTACTCCCGCGTGGTTCTTCGCGGGGCGCTCGAACTACCAACTGAACAGATCGGCGGCGGCGGCGGCGGCCAAATGGGACGACATCACGGACAACCCGTTGACCAGATGCGTGGTCCCAGGCATGCCGGCACTCATGGGCAACCCCTATCCGATGGAGTTCGTGCAGGTCGGTCGCGACATCGAGCTGCGATTCGAGGAGTTCGATGCGCTGCGGAAGATTCACATGGGCGCGGGTGTCGCTCGTCCGACCGACGTACCGCTATCGCCCCTTGGCTACTCGGTCGGACGTTGGGAAGGCAAGACACTCGTCGTCGATACCTCCAGGATCAACTGGCCGTACTTCGACCGCTCGGGCGCACCGCAGACCCAGAACGTCACGATCAACGAACGTTTTACAGTTGTCCAGGACGGCAGCCGGCTCGAATACGTGATGACCGTGAATGAACCCGCATCGCTCGTCAAGCCGTTCGTCTGGAACGCGTATTTCGTCTGGAATCCGGGCGAAGCGATCAATCCCTACGAGTGCACGCTCGAGGAGTGGGCTTCAATCAAGAACACGCTCCGCAAGTGACCGTTCAGCGTCACTTGTCGAATGGACGCAACCAGGATTCGTCGCAGCGCCTGAGGACCGCACTCGAACCTGCGACCCCCAACTTAGAAGCTCGGTGATCACGGGACCTCTATCCAACGGAGCTACAAGCGCACGTGACGGACACGTCAAGAAATCCTTCGTCGCTAAATACTTGGCGACTGATCGTTACCTATCATCTATCCAGCATCGCTCGGCAGGAGCTGGACCAGAACTCAATCAATCAGATCT
>CAZSNV010000229.1:0-7854 GCA_964608035.1 uncultured Gemmatimonadaceae bacterium
GGCGACGGAAATGCTCGAGTCGATGACCCTAAACCCGCGTCCCACCCGAGCCGAAGCGAGCGACGTCGCCAACGCGATCCTGGATGGCACCGACGCGGTGATGCTGTCGGCCGAGACAGCGACGGGCCACTATCCGGAACTAGCGGTGCGTGCCATGCGCCGCATCATCGCCGAGATCGAGCGGAATGGTGTGATGCCGCGACGCGAAGAGAGACGAGGGGGCGTGAGCGGCGCGTCGACAGAAGAAACGATTGCCGCCGCCACCCGCGCCGCTGCCGTGCTCCTTGGCGCGCCGCTGGTGGTCGTCTTCACCAAGAGTGGTTTCTCGGCGCGCATCGTGGCCTCACAGCGTCCCGAGGTGCCCATTCTCGGGCTCACACCGGTGGAGCGGACATACAACCAGCTGGCGCTGATCTGGGGTGTCATCCCGGCCCTTGCTCCGCCGATCGATACGTACTCCCAGATGTTCGAGTACGCGCGGGGCGAAATTCTCCGGCGCGGACTGGCAAAGCAGGGCGATCGCGTCCTGGTCACGGCAGGGGTTCCGTTCGACGTTCCGGGAACCACCAACCTGTTGAAGGTTGAAGTCGTATGAAGCTGACCTTCCTCGGCACCGGAACCAGTTTTGGTGTTCCGCAAATCGGGTGTCATTGCCTGGTGTGCCGATCGCCCGACCCGCGCGATCGTCGCAACCGCGTCGGCGCGGTGGTGGAGACGGATCGCGGCACGAGGTTGCTGATCGATACGCCACCGGAACTGCGTCTCCAACTGATCGCCTCCGGCATCGACCGCATCGACGCCGTGCTGTTCACACACGATCACGCCGACCACGTGCAGGGGCTCGACGATGTGCGCGCCTTCACGATGCGGCGCGATGCGCCACTGGCGATGTACGGCTCCGAGGGAACGCTCGATCGCATCTCGAAGCGATTCCCCTACATCTTCGACGAGCGTGTGAGGCCGTTGCCGGGGACGTCGAAGCCGGAAGGGCAACTGCGGGTGCTCGCGCCGGGCGAGACGCGCGAAATCGGTGACATCGAGGTGCATGCCATCGAAGTGCCGCACGGCGCCGTGAACGTCTTTGCGTACCGGATCGGTGACCTGGCATACGTCACCGACGCGAAGAGTATTCCGCCGGCTGCGATGGAACAGTTGCGAGGCTCAAAGGTGCTGGTAATAAATGCGCTCCTTCATACCGAGCATCCCACTCATCTGTCGATCCCCGAGGCGATCAAGGTGGCCCAGCAGGTCGGTGCAGACCGGACATACCTCACACACCTCACGCATGAAAGCTTTCACGCCGATCTCGAGGCGGAGCTGCCGCGCGGTATCAGCCCGGCGTTCGACGGCCTGGTCGTCAAGGTCGACTGATAATGCAGAATGCAGAATGCAGAATGCAAAATGCAGAATGTGCGATCTGCGATTTGCATAGGACCCGCACCAGGCGATCTTCATTTTGCATTTTGCATTTTGCATTTTGCATTCTGCATTCCCCGTGATCAGCCTCGACTACACCTTCATGACGGAGATCGCCGTGCCGGGGGCAATCCCCGACGCGGCGCTTTCGGCGGCTCAGGAGCCCTTCGCGGCGGCACGGGCAGCGGTCAACCGGCGGTGGAAGAGCGGCGAGCTGGGATTTCTCGACCTGCCTGACGACGAGCAGCAGGTGCGGTATTGCCTCGATCTCGCCAAATGGGTTTCGGACCGGGGAATCCGCGATGTCGTCGTCCTGGGCATCGGCGGGTCGGCGCTGGGCCCGATCGCGCTCCGCACGGCGCTGCTGTCACCGGCGTGGAATGTGCTCTCCGCCGCGAATCGCGATGGGCGCCCGCGCCTCCACGTGCTCGACAACATCGATCCGGCCACCATGGCATCGCTGTTGGACCGGCTCGAGCTCGGTGCGACGCTGTTCATCGTGACGTCCAAGTCCGGCGGCACGGCGGAGACCATGGCCCAGTACCTCATCGTCCGCGGCCGTCTCGACGCCGCCGGACGTCCGGCGCGCGAGCACATCCTTTTCATCACCGATCCGGAGAAGGGGGCGTTGCGGCGCATCGCGCGGGACGAGGGCATTCCCGCCGCCAGCGTGCCGCCTAACGTCGGCGGGCGCTTCAGCGTGCTGTCCTCCGTCGGGTTGTTGCCCACGGCACTGACCGGTGTCGACATCGCGGACCTGCTGCGCGGCGCCGCCGAGATGCGCGCGCGCTGCGATGCCGCAGACTGGAAGGCGAATCCGGCCGGGGCATTTGCGGTGTTGCAGTGGCTCTCCGACACGAGCTACGGCCGCCATGGCCATGTGTTCATGCCCTACAGTGACGGCTTGCGCGACATGGCCGCATGGTTCGTGCAGTTGTGGGCGGAGAGCCTGGGGAAGATTCGCGCCGACGGCACACCCGTGGGCCCGACGCCGATCGCCGCACTCGGGGCCACCGACCAGCACAGCCAGGTGCAGCTCTTCATGGAAGGGCCGAACGACAAGACTGTCACCTTCGTTACCGTGGCGGAGAGAGACCACGATCTGCATATCCCCCACTTGCACGCGGATCAGGCCGATCTCGGGTATCTGGGCGGCCACCAACTCAGTGAGTTGCTTGGTGCCGAGCAACTCGCCACGGCGGGAGCGCTGGCGGCGCGCGGTCGCATGAACATGCTGATCGGCCTCGCCCGACTCGACGCCTGGCATGTCGGGGGGCTGATCATGTTGCTCGAGATCGCGACCGCGTTTGCGGGAGAACTGTACGGCATCAACGCGTTCGATCAGCCGGGCGTGGAACTCGGGAAGCGCTTCACGTACGGCATGTTCGGTCGCCCCGAATTCGAACGCGACCTTGCGGCGTGGGAGGCACTGCCGAAGCGTGATCCACGGCGCTTCGTGTAGGTGTTGAGCCGGGTTGCCCCGGCTTGAAGCCGGGCCCAGTTTCCGGACACAACCGCCTCACGCTCCCAGTCAGCAGACTCGGCGCTTGGGGTTGATGGAATCACCGCGTTCTCGAGGAGAGCAGCAGGAGATGATCGAAGAGGCCACCGTCCCAGCTCATCCCGCCCTTGGCAGTGCCGTTTCACGGTCGAATGGAACCGTGACGGTACACGATCCGGCGGTGCTGGCCGGACCGGCGATGGATGCGTTGGTCCGCGATGCGGTCTTCGGGCCGGGTGACTCCCGCGACCAGGCGCGTTGGCTGATCTGGGAGCTTGGTCAGGCCGTCGGTGTGCGGCCTTCGTCGATTCATGAGTTGTACCTCGCGCGCGGTCGCGGCGCGGTCGGTGGCTTCACCGTGCCTGCCATGAACGTTCGCGGGATGGCCTACGATACCGCGCGGTCCATTTTCCGCGTGGCGAATAAACTCGAGGCCGGCGCATTCATTCTCGAAATCGCGCGATCCGAAATTGCGTACACGGACCAGCGACCGGTCGAGTACGTCGCGGTCATGCTGGCCGCTGCCCTGCGCGAAGGATTCCGCGGTCCGGTCTTCATCCAGGGCGATCACTTCCAGGTGAACGCGAAGAAGTACGCCGCGGACCGTGACCCCGAAGTGAACGCCGTAAAGCAGTTGGCCCGCGAGGCCATCGACGCGGGGTTCTACAACATCGACGTCGACACCTCGACCCTGGTCGACCTGTCCAGGCCGACGCTCGCTGAGCAACAGCGCCGCAACTACGAGGAATGTGTCGATATCACGCTGGCCATTCGCGCCCTGGAGCCAAAAGGAGTGACCATTTCCGTGGGCGGTGAAATCGGTGAGGTCGGCACGAATAACAGCACGGTCGAGGAACTCGAAGCCTTCATGGACGGTTACAACGACACACTGGGGGCTAGGGCCCCGGGGATGGCGGGGTTGTCGAAGATCAGTGTTCAGTCCGGCACGTCGCATGGAGGTGTCGTCCTGGCTGATGGCACGATGGCCGACGTCAAGCTCGATCTCATGACCCTGGAACGGCTGTCACGGGTGGCACGCGAGAAATACGGCCTGGCCGGCGCCGTGCAGCACGGCGCGTCCACGCTGCCTGACGAGGCATTCAACAACTTTCCCAGGACGGAAACGTCTGAGATCCACCTGGCGACAAATTTCCAGAACATGCTGTACGACGCGCTGCCGCCGGGGTTGCGTAACGAGGTCTACGCCTGGCTCGGTGAGAACGCGAAGGAGGAACGGAAGGCCGGTGACTCTGATGAGCAGTTCTTCTACAAGACGCGCAAAAAGGCGCTCGGTCCGTTCAAAAGCGCGTTCTGGGATCTCGACCGCGAGGCGCGCGAGCGTCTCGCAAGGGCGTACGACGAAAAGTTCACTTTCTTATTCACGCAGTTGGCGGTCGGCGGCACGAAGGAAGCCGTGCGCCGTCATGTGAAGCCGATGGCGATTCACCGGCCCGCGCCAGGATCGGCGGGTCACGTGGTTGTCGAACCCGCACCCGATGACGCGGACCTTAGTGATTAGCGTTGAGCGCAAAGCGCAAAGGGTTCACCAAGCACCAGCACCAGCAACCAGTCCCAGTACTAGTAAGCAGCAATCAGCACGCAGCAGTTTTCCCCTTAGCCCCGTGATGCCATGTCTCGCAACTTCGAAGAAGAGCCGACGGTGATCGTCGAACGTCGCAACGGGGGTAGCTCCGGAGTGTTCCTCGCCGGATTGGCACTCGGCGCCGGCCTTGCCCTGTTGCTTGCTCCATCCAGCGGCGCCGAGTTGCGTCGCAACATGCGCCGGACCGCCCGACGGGCGCAGCGCACCGCGGGGCATATCGCCCGCGATGTACGCGAACGCGCCAATGAGGCGATCACCGAGGCGCGCGAGGAATTCGACACGCGCGTCAAGGACGCTCGCACGGTGCTGAAAGAACGCCGCCAGGACGTGAATGACGCCATGCGCAGTGGCCGCGCTGCGGCCAAGGACGCCCGGTCGGCCTTCGAACGCCGCCTGGCTGAAGCGCGTTCCAATCGACCTGAACCCGAGGCCGGCGGCGACTGAGCAGCATCTCCCGACCGGGTGTGGAAGCGCCAGCTGCGGCGGTGCCAACGCCGCCGCGGCTCGTGGCACTCCGCGCCGCCGCGGCGGACTACACAAGGCGTATCTGGCATCACGCCGCTGACGACGACCTGCTATTCCTCGCCAGCGGTGTGGCCTTTGGAATCCTGCTGGCGGCGCTTCCGTTTGTGCTCCTGGTGATGTCCGGCCTGGCGACGCTGTTGAAGGAGACGCCGGAGCGGACGGCGCTTACGGTCCACCAACTCCTCGACACACTGTTGCCCAGGCATTCCGGCGCCACGGAGGCGTCGGTGCACGGGTTGATCGATAGCGTGCTGAAGTCGAGTGGCGCGCTGGGCATCTGGGGCGCCGTGGGCTATTTCTGGTTTACCGCGCGTCTCTTTGGCGCGCTGCGCAGCGCGCTCGGAAAGGTGCTCGATTTCGGTACGCATCGCGGCGTCGTGGCAGGAAAGCTTTTCGACTTCCGCCTGACGGTCGTCGCGACAGCTCTCATCACCGCGTACCTCGCCCTGACCGCGTACGTCGCCATCGCCACCTCGCGCGGTGCGTCGTTTCTGGTGAACCTCGGTCTCCGGAGTGACGTGATGACTGGACTGGAGTACGCGATTGGTCGCGTGCTCGCCTTCATTCTTGTCGTTACGCTGATCTTCCTCTTGTACCGGTTCATCCCGGTGCGCGGAATCCCGACTCGCGCCGCGCTCGTGGGTGCAGTCATCGCATCGATCATCTTCGAGCTGACGCGCGTGGCGTATGAGGCACTGACTGGGGTGCTATCGCCGGCCACTATTTATACCGGGACGCTGTACACCATCGTGTCCATCGTATTCTGGGTGTATTACGTCGCCATCATCTTCCTGCTCGGCGCTGAGGTGGCACGCGTGTATGAGATTCGCAACGTAACCCGTCCGGCGTAACGGCCATCTGTCCGCGGGCGACGCGTCCTTTCACATTTCCAGCATGCAGATTGACCTCCGAAGCGACACAGTCACCCGGCCCACGGCCGGCATGCGCCGCGCGATCGCGAGCGCGGAGGTTGGCGACGACGTCCTCGACGGCGATCCGACGACGCGACGGCTCGAGGAACAGGTCGCACATCTGCTGGGAAAGGACCGCGCGCTCTTCTTTCCGAGCGGGACGATGGCGAATCAGTGCGCCATCGCGGTGTTGAGCGAGCCAGGGACCGAGATCTACGCCGATCTGTACGCGCACATCGTCGAGCGTGAAATGGCGGGAGCGGCCGCGCTGTCGGGCGTACAGATCAGGACCGTGCGCAGTGAAGGCCCCATGATGGACGCCGCGGGCCTTTCACTCGCGTTCCGGCCGTTCGATCCCTATCTGCCGCGCGCAACGCTGGTCTGCCTCGAGAACACGCACAACAGCGCTGGAGGACTCGTCACGCCGGTCGCCGGGATTCGCGCCATGCATGACGTGGCGCGCGAGCGCGGATGTCGCATTCATCTCGATGGCGCGCGGCTGTGGAATGCGTCGATTGCGACGGGTGACCCTCTGTCGGCATTCACCGAGTGGTGTGATGCGGCGATGGTCTCGTTCTCCAAGGGCCTTGGCGCTCCGGCGGGCGCCGTCCTGGCGGGCGACGACGAAGTGATTCATCGCGCCAACGAGGTGCGAAAGCGGCTGGGCGGGGTGATGCGGCAAAGCGGGATCCTGTCGTCCGCGGCCCTGTACGGGATCGAGCACCATCTGACCCGGTTGGCCGAGGATCATGCCCGTGCCGCGGATTTCGCGCACGTCGTTGATCGCGCGATCGCGGCGACAGTGATGCCGCCGGAGACAAACATCGTGATGGTGGACCTGGCGCCCGGTCTGGACGCGGCGAATGTGGCGCGGAAAGTGGCGCGAGAAGGCGTCCTCGTCTCGGTATGGACTCCGTCACGGCTCCGTGTCGTGCTTCACCTGGATGTCTCTGAGGACGACGCGCGCACGGCCGCGCTGGCGCTGCTGGACGCACTCGACGAGGCTTGGCGCGAGCTTGGCGATACCTCGGACTGGCCAGTGGTGACCTCGGTGCCTCGGTGAAATCCGGATGGCGGAAGTCAAATGGCGGACATCGGATGACGATCCCAGCCGCTTCCCAACCGCGTCGCGACGCTCGCGACTGGTCGCGAACCGGCTTAGTTTTCTCGGTGCTCCAGGTCCCGAAGGGCGCGAGCCCGCCAACTCCGTCAGGACCCCGAAGGTAGCAGCGGCACGCGGTGTCTTTCGTCGCTTCGTCAGGCCTGGAGTATTGCCGCGGGAATCCTTGCCTATCAGGCTATTGGATCCCGCGGCTTTCTACTGACACAGAATGCTGCTTACTGCTTACTGCTTACTGCTTGCTTCTTGCATCGTGCAACCCAGCCCCCGCGTGAAGCAAGCAGCATGCAGTAAGCAGTAAGCAGCTTGCAGTGCGTTACCACTCCCTGTGATATCTCTCGCCCGCAAGTACCGCCCAAAGTCCTTCGCCGACGTCGCCGTCCAGACGCACGTCTCGAACACGCTGCGCGGCGCGATCGCGAGAGGGCGCGTCGCACACGGGTACCTGCTGTGCGGGCCGCGCGGCACGGGAAAGACCACGCTCGCCCGCGTGCTCGCCATGGCCCTCAATTGCGAGCAGCGGAATGAGTCCGGGGAACCGTGCGGTGTGTGCATTTCGTGCACACGCATCTGGTCCGGCGCCTCAAGCCTCGACGTGGTTGAGATTGACGCCGCCTCCAATCGAGGCGTCGACGACGCGCGCGAACTTCGTGAGCGCGCGATGTATGCGCCGTCCGGCGAGTCGCGCTGGAAGGTCTACATCATTGACGAAGCACACATGCTCACGCGCGAGGCGTGGAATGCGCTGCTCAAGATCCTGGAAGAGCCGCCGCAGCGC
>CAZSNV010000230.1:0-7826 GCA_964608035.1 uncultured Gemmatimonadaceae bacterium
GCTTCTATCTCGCCCAGTGCATCAAGGACGAGACAATGGCCGAAGCTATCGTTGCAGCCAGGGAGCGCGCACTCAAAGACGCGATCGTAGTGCATTACGACGGCGCGTTCCACAGCGACTACCGACAAGGCACCGTTGAGCGCGTGCGCCGTCGGGCGCCGAGCCTTCGCCTGACCGTGCTTACCGCGGTTCCAGTAGTCGACCAGACGGCCGCAAACCTTGCGGATCACAAGGACCGTGCCGATTTCATCCTCCTCACCAAGCGGATTCCGCCCAAGCCCGCCACGCCTTCTCGGCCCTGAAACGTCTTCGGGGCCTCGAGCAGTTTACGATTCACGATTCACGACTCACTTCATATGCGCGCATTCCTCGCCGTCACGGCCATCGCTCTGCCGCTCGCGTTCCTCGCCCAGGACGCCCCCGTCGATCCGGGCGCGCGACTCATCGCCGCTATCGAGGCCAAGGGCCCGCACTACGCCGACCTGGCGAAGCAGATCTGGTCGTTTGCCGAAGTCGGGTATCAGGAGGTGAAGAGCAGCGCGCTGCTCGCCTCCGAACTCGAAACGGCAGGATTCAAGGTCACGCGCGGCGTTGTTGGAATCCCCACCGCGTTCGTCGCCGAATTCGGCAGCGGCAAACCGGTCATCGGCATCCTCGGCGAATTCGACGCGTTACCCGGTCTCTCGCAGGACGCGAGTCCGCTCCAGAAGGCCATTGCGGCCGGCGCGGCGGGACACGGCTGCGGCCACAACCTGTTCGGCGTCGGGTCCGCGGCCGCTGCGATAGCGCTCAAGGACTGGATGACGGCAAACCGCATAACGGGAACGCTCCGCTTCTATGGCACGCCGGCCGAAGAGGGTGGTTCCGGCAAGGTCTACATGGTGCGCGATGGGCTGTTCAAGGACGTCGACGCCGTGATCGCCTGGCATCCCGGCGACATGAACGACATCAACGGAACGAGCTCGCAGGCGAACATCACCGGCAAGTTCCGGTTCCGCGGCGTGAGCGCCCACGCCGCCGGCGCGCCCGAGCGCGGCCGGTCGGCGCTGGACGGCGTGGAAGCGATGAACGTGATGGTGAACATGATGCGCGAGCATGTGCCGCAGGAGACGCGCATCCACTACGTCATCACGAATGGCGGCCGCGCGCCTAACGTCGTGCCGGATTTCGCCGAGGTGTATTACTATGCCCGGCAGAACGACATGAAGATCCTGGACGATGTGTGGGACCGCATCCTGAAGGTTGCCCAGGGGGCGGCCATGGGGACAGGCACCACCGTCGACTTCGAAATTACAGGGTCCGTGTATCCCGTTCTGTTGAACGAGGCGCTGGGCAAGGTGATGTACAAGCACCTGCAGCGCGTGGGTGGCGTCAAGTACACGCCTGAGGAGGAACGCTTTGCACGGGAGCTGCAGGAGTCGTTAGGTGCCCAAGCCCGGTCGCTCGAAACCGCCTGGACCATCGCTCCCTGGGCGTTCGGCGGGAACAGCACCGGATCGACCGACGTCGCCGACGTGAGCTGGGTCGTGCCCACCGTGCAGATCGGCGCGGCGACGTGGGTACCCGGCACGGCGGCGCACTCGTGGCAGGCGGTCGCTGCCTCCGGCATGAGCATCGGCGCCAAGGGGATGATGGTGGCGGCCAAGACCATCGCGCTCACCGCGGCGGATCTCTTCGTCAACCCTGCGACAATTCCAGCCGCCAAAGCAGAGATGGAGCAGAGGCGGGGGAAGGACTTCGTGTATCGCACTCGGCTTGGCGATCGGAAGCCGGCGCTGGACTATCGGAAATAAGGCTGAAGGCCAGAGGCTGAAGGCCAGAGGTAAACCCGCGACCCTCCAGCCTCTGGCCTTCAGCCTTCAGCCTGTTTGATATGATCGGTTATTCAGGCACTCCCCTCGTCAAGAAGTTAGGCATCAAACCCGGCACTAAACTGGTTGTCGTTGGCGATGTGCCTGACGAGTACAAGAAGTGGCTCGGCCCGCTCCCCGAGGGCGCGACCATCTCCGGACGCAGCAAGCCGCCCCTGTCCGCCGTTCACGTCTTCGCCACGAAACGCGCGGACCTCGCCCGGCACCTCGCGCATCTGCGCAAAACGCTCGTGCCCGATGGCTACGTCTGGATCTCGTGGCCCAAGAAAGCGTCGAAGGTGCCGACGAACATCACCGAGGACGTCATACGCGAGGTCGCGCTGCCTCTTGGCTTCGTCGATATCAAGGTGTGCGCGGTAAGTGAAGTCTGGTCCGGCCTCAAACTCGTGATCAGGGTGGCGGAGCGGAAAACCAGCTCCGCCCCCTGATACCTGCCCTCGAGCCTCAAGCCTCGAGCCTCGAGCCTATTCTTCCCGTAGCGCCTGAACGGGATCCAGCCGCGACGCCCGACGCGCCGGAATCCAGCACGCCAACGCTGTCACCGCCATGAAGAATGCCGCGATTGCCGCGAAGGTGAGCGGATCGGTCGGACTTACCCCCACCAGCATCGTCGACATCACCCGCGTCACCGCGAAGGCGGCCAGTAACCCCACCCCGATACCCAGCGCCGACAGCTTGAGTCCCTGGCCGGCCACCAGCTGCAGAATGCTCCCGCTGCTGGCGCCGAACGCCATCCGAACGCCGATCTCCGCCGTCCGCTGCCTGACGAGTGTCGACAGCACTCCGTACAGCCCGATCCCGGCCAGCAGGGCCGCCACGACGGCAAACACCCCGATGCAGACAAAAGCGAAACGCGTCGGCGCCCGGGCCCGGTCAGTCAGGACATCGAGCGTGCGCATGTTGTTGATGACGTAGCGCGGGTTGATCTCCCGGATCGCCGCCCGGATCGACGGGATCAGGCTCGTCGGATTCCCGTTCGTGCGAACGATCCACTGGTTCGCGTTGCCGAACCCGAACTGCCCGTCGGCGAGGTACATCGTTTCACGCCCGTCAACAGCCAGGGACGCGCTGCGCTGGTGCCTGACGACACCGATCACCTCGAACCACTCCGGATCGGGGCCGCCGGTACGCGCCAGGAAACGCTTGCCGACGGCCTTCTCTCCCGGGAACGCCTTGGCCGCGAAGACATGGTCGATCACGGTCCGGTTCAGCCCCGGCACGTTGTCGGCGTCCTCAAAGACGCGTCCGTCGATCAACGGCGTCTTCATGACCCTGAAGTAATCGGGGCGGATCTGGCGGAGATCAGCCTGCTGGTACAGCGCCGGATTCGTCAGCGCGGCCTCGAGACCCCACCGCACGTTCGACGCCTGGCCATCGAGCGGGATCGGGTTCGACGCCGTTACGCCGACGACACCGGGCAGCGCGCCCAGTCGCTCATCGATATTTCGCATCACCGCGGCCATGGCTTCATCCGTTGGCTGCTGTATGTTCACCAGTCCGAAGGTCAGCACACCATTCGGGTCAAACCCCGGCTCAGCGCGCTGTAACGCGACGAAACTCCGGATCATCAGCCCCGATCCCACCAGCAGCACGAACGCCAGCGCCACCTCCGCCGTCACGACACCGGCGCGCAACCACTTCCCCGCTCCGGACAGCGACGAACTGCGGCCGCTTGCTCTCAGCATGTCGGCCACGTCGACTCGCGACGCACGCAGGGCGGGCACGATGCCGAACAACAACGCCGACGCAATCGCCGCCGCCGCGGTGAAGCCAAGGACGATCGGATCGAGGCCGACCTGGTCGAGCCGCGGCAGGTTGGCCGGACCGATCGTTTTCAGTACCTTGATACCCGCCCATGCCAGGCCGATGCCTAACGCGGCGCCGGTCAGCGCCAGCACCAGGCTCTCCACCAGCATCTGGCGCAACAGGGCGGCGCGATTCCCACCTAACGCCGACCGCACCGCCAGTTCGCGTTCACGTTGGCTGGTGCGCACGAGCAGCAGGTTGGCCACATTGGCGCACGCGATCAGCAGCACGAAGGCCACGGCGCCCATCAGCGTCCACAGCGATTGCTTCGTGTTCGCCACCAGGTAGCTGTGCATCGGCTCCACGCGCCAGGCGATGCCCGCCGTCTCCTTGATCGGGAACCGCACGCGAAGGTCCTTCACCAGCGCGTTGACCTCCTGCTGGGCCGCGGTCATGGTCGACCCGGCGCGGAGGCGCCCGACGGCGCGGAGAAAGACGTTCACGCGCGAACCGGCCGCAAAGTCCTGCCGCATGGTGACGAACATCTCGGGACGACGCTCGATGTTCGAATTCTCGTACCAGAGCAGTTCGACCGATGGCTCCAGCACGCCAACCACCTCCACACTTCCGTTGCCGCCCCCGAACGGGAATGTCTTGCCGACAGCACTCGAATCTCCGCCGAAGCGTTCCTGCCAGAACTCGTGGGTGAGAATGACGGTCTGCGGCGGCGGCGGACCCTGCGGCGGCGGCTGTTGTGCCCCCGGGCCACCCTGCCCCGGTGGTGGACCGAACGGGGCACCATCCTCGGCCACGAAGTCGCGACCAAGCGCCACCCGTGCCCCCAGCGTGCGGAAAATGTTCGGGGTCACCCCGGCCACCTTGATCATGCGGGCTTCACCCCGATCGTCGAACATCGGCTGCTGGAACGTGAACAGTCCAGCGACTTCGTCGAAGGCTTTGACCGTCGTGCGCAGATCCGCAAAGTCGGCGGGCGCCATGGGGAAGTCGCGAACATTGCGGGCCACCATGTCGCCCGTCACAAACGCGAGGCGATCCCGGTTGTCGTAGGGAAGCGGCTGCAGCAGAACGGTGTTGACGACGCTGAAGATCGCGGTCGTCGCCCCAATGCCGAGCGCAATCGTGACGAGTGCCGTGATCGAGAAGACCGGCGACTTGATCAGCGTGCGGATCGCGAATCCGACGTCCCTTCGCAGATTTCCCATAAAAGCGGTGCCCGTGTCGAGGTTGATGAGCCTACGGACGGTGAGGCCAGGAAGTGCCGGTTGGACACCCCGGGGGTATGAAACGCTGCCCGTGAGCGCAAAGCGTAGAGCGCAGAGCGCCAAGGGGGGACCCGCACCCCTATGCGCTTTGCGCTTTGCGCTTTGCGCGCGTACAGGGCCTTCCAGTCTCGCGTGTCCCCTTAGCAACCACCAAAAGACTAAATTCGCTCTCAGATGCGACTCCACCGCCTTGCCTTCATAACCGGTCTGGCCCTCGCTGCCTGCTCCTCGGCCATGGTGCCGACCGAGCCAGTGGTCTATTCGCAGTCCGAAGCGGCCGATTCGGTCAGAATTCGGGTTGGCCAGACCATCGTCGTCGGCGGCATCCGCGTCAGGTTCGAAGCCGTCGAGTCCGACAGCCGTTGTCCGATGGATGTCGTGTGCATCTGGGCCGGAGATGCCGTAGCCAACCTCGTCGTCGAGCAGAACTGCGACTGCAATTCGCCGGCGTTCCTGCTCAAGCTGCACACGTTCCTGGAACCCAAAAGCGGCGTCGCGTACGGAAACCGGGTCGAGTTGCGCGCTCTGCTGCCGTATCCCAGTTCGCAATCGACCATCAAGCCTGACGCCTATTCGGCGTGGCTCCGGATCACTCGCGTCGAGTAAGCCCCGCGCGCGGGCGGCGGTTCCATAATTGGTCCTTCGAGAAAAACACGCGTCCTAACGCGTGTTTTCTCGTGCCAACCGGCGCGCTGCCTTACCGCGGTATGGATGGGTCTGCTCACTGACCTTAGGTATAATGTCTGTTGCCTTTCGCCCTTCCCTTCTTCCTTCTGTTAGGCGGGTGTTAGGCGGGCGCAGTTGATGACTCGTCAGGCACTGAGCTGGTAGCGTCCGCGGCTTCCGGAGGTGACTGGTGGCGTGGTGGCAGTTGTCATTGCGGCAGCGCCTTGCGTTTGCCATTTGTGGTTTCCTGGCGGTCGGAATCGCCGTGTTTGGCGTCGTGGCCTGGAACGAGGTCAGGACCTCCGCCGTCGAGGCGTCGCAGGCGCGCCTGGAAGTCGTGACTCGACGCACAGCCGACCTCCTTACCAATTCCGTCACCTCCCAGAAGTCGCAACTGGCCGGCGTGGCGCGGGACCGGGGCGTGCAACTGGTCGCGCGCGGCGAACAGGGGCCCGCACTCGACAGCGCCATTTCCCGTCTGCGGCGCGCCGACTCGGCCTCCACGGCAATCCACGCCATCCAGATCTGGGACTCCACCGGCGCCGTCGTCTACTCCTCGAGCGCGCTCCATGTAGCAATGGACGACAACGGGCGCCGGGCGATGCTCGCCACGTTGAGCCCCGGTGATAGTGCCGCGGTCAGCCCATTTCGTGTCGACGACGACACGGTGCGCTTCGCCGCGTTCGGGCCTATTCGTCAGGGAGGACCGGTCATCTCGTATGCGGTCGTCTGGCGCCGCCTCTCCTCGGCGAACGACTCCCGCTCGCTGACCGACTTGATCGGAACGCACGCGCGGCTGACGTTAGGTAACGCCACCGGAGATCTCTGGACCAACCTGAGTTCCACGACCGCCCCGCCGGCGGCTCCTCCAGTTGGCGTCACCGATTCGACGTTCCTGGGGGTCGCGGCCGACGGAGAGCGCGTCATCGGCAGCCGGGCACCGATTGCCGGCGCTCCATGGACGGTCGCGATCGAGTTTCCGTACGCCGAGGTCGTTGGGCCGATCGTTGGCCTCTCGCGGCGACTGGCCTACTTTGGCGTCTTCCTGCTCCTGCTGGGCGCCATTGTCGCCATGGCCATTGCACGGTCCCTCACTCGTCCCATCGCAGACCTTGCCAGCGCCGCTGAGGGCCTTCGCGCCGGCGATTACTCCCGCCGGGCGCCGAATGGACGGAGCGACGAGATCGGAAACCTGGCGCTGACGTTCAACACGATGGCCGATTCCATCGCCGAAGCGCGGGTGAAGCTGCAATCGCACGCCAAGGACATGGAACAGCGCACGACGGAAATTGCCGACGCCCTGCGCGAGAACGCGCGGACCATGGCGGAACTCGATGCCGTGTTGTCGAGCGCCCCGGTTGGATTTGCCTTCCACGACCGCGAGCTGCGCTACCTCCGCGTCAACGAACGCCTCGCCGCCGCCATCGGCCGGAGCCCGTCAGAGATCATTGGCCGCCGGCCCAGCGACGTATTGCCCGGTATCGGCGCCGAAATCGAGGAAGGGTTGTCCCGCGCGCTGGCCACCGACCAGGCCGTGCTCGATCTCGAGCTGGCCGGTCCGAGCACGCAGCGCGGCGAGGCGCCCCGTGAATGGCTGGCCACGATGTTCCCGGTCCGCACGCGCGAGTGGGATCTCGTCGGCGTTGGATCCGTGCTGGTCGACATGAGCGCCTACAAGGGACTGGAACGCCAGTTCCTCCAGGCGCAGAGAATGGATGCAGTCGGGCGCCTTGCCGGCGGCATCGCCCACGACTTCAACAACATTCTCACCGCGATCGCGAGCTTCACCGAGTTCGCATTCCGCGCCCTCCCGGCCGAACATGCGGCCCGCGATGACCTCGAGCAGGTGCGCCAAGCGGTGATGCGCGCCGCCGGCCTGATTCGCCAGCTGCTCGCCTTCAGCCGGCAGCAGGTCATGCAGCCGATCGTGCTGAACCTGAGTGACGTGATACGGAACCTCGTCCCGATGCTGCGCCGGCTCATTCCCGAAAGCGTGGCGCTGCACAGCTTCCTCGATCCCGACCTCTGGTCGGTGCGGGCCGACCCGGTGCAGATCGAGCAGATCCTCGTCAACCTGGTGGTCAACTCGCGCGACGCGATGCCTAACGGCGGCCAGCTGACGATCACCACGTCGCAGGCCACACTGGACGAGGCGTACATCCGCGACGGGCATCGCGACGCCGCCATCGGCGACTATGCGGTGCTTTCGGTCTCGGATTCCGGCATCGGCATGGACGCCGCCACCAAGACGCGCGTCTTC
>CAZSNV010000231.1:0-7788 GCA_964608035.1 uncultured Gemmatimonadaceae bacterium
GGAGGCGATCGGGGCCGGCGATGACGACGAACTCGCTGGTGAGCTGGGAGATGTGCTGCTTCAGGTGGTGCTGCACGCGGCCATTGCCACGCAGGAGGGCCGGTTCACCATCGCCGCGGCTCCGCACGACGCCGTGCTCGCCCGTTCGCTCCTGTCAGCGGCGGTCGCGCGCGACACGTTCCCCTGGTTGCCTCGTCCGTCGGCTCGTGTCCTGATCGTGGTTGCGCCGGACCGGCGCCGTTTCGCGGAGCTGATCGGGCCGCACGCTCCCGAATATGGCGCCGCCATCGCGGTGCCGAGCGAGCAGCGCATCGTTATGCAGGGAAGTCGCGCCGGCTCGGATGCCGGGGATCCGGTGCAGGTGCTGCGTCACGAACTCGCCCACCTGGCCTTGCACGAAGCGCTGGGTGACTTGCCGCCTCGCTGGTTCGACGAGGGCTACGCCTCGCTCGCCGCCGGCGAGTGGGGCAGGGAGGAAGTCATCGTGACCAACCTGGCCCTGGCGTGGCGTGGGTTTCCGTCGTTGGAAGCGCTCGATTCCGCATTCGCTGGTGGCTCCGCGCGCGCCGGTGGGGCGTACGCGCTGGCATACCGGGCGGTCGTGGAACTGGCGGCGTTGGACCCGGATCGCGGACTGACACTGTTCTTCCCGTACTGGCGCGACAGGCGCGACTTCAATCTCGCCGTTCGCCAGGCGTTCAACATGACCCAGAGCCAGTTCGAGGAGCGCTGGAAGCGGCAGACGCGGCGCCGCTACGGCGCCTTGGCAATCTTCGCCGATCTCACGATTGGCGCGCTCATTCTGCTTATTGTGCTCGTGCCCCTGCACATCGGTCGTCGGAGGCGGGATCGTGAGCGGCTGACGAGGATGGCGCTGCTCGAGGCGGCCTCCGAAGCGAAGGAGCGGGCCGATGCGATCGAGACGCTACTGAAGAGTGTTAGTCCGCAAGAGGACTCCAGCGACGGGCGTCGAGGTTTAACCGAATCGTAACGTTAAGAACGACCGGCACTTGACACGTTTTTCTCGAAATCGCATACTCCTACGACATGGTAACTGACCGCATGTCGCCGCGAGTGCGGCCGCTTTTGTTTTGGGGAATTGCCCTCCTGACAATCGTGGCTGGGTTTTTCGATTTGGCTCGCGGCGGCATAACGATTGGTCCGATATTGCTCGTGCTCGGATACTGCGTTCTGGTACCGATCGCGATTCTGAAATAATCCAGCGGGGAGACAGGTCGCTTTGGCCGATGCGGGAGGGCGGCACCGGCATTCGGGGCGAATAGCTCAGTTGGTTAGAGCGCCTGCCTTACACGCAGGAAGTCGGGGGTTCGAGTCCCTCTTCGCCCATGAGAGGGACGTGAATCACCGGAGACAATAGAGACGGACCCGGTCGGTTTTGGCAGGGTACCGATCTTTCATACTGCCGCGGAGGAGAGGACAGTGAAGGAACGGCAAGTCTTGATGCGCGTGACGATCGCGACGCTGATGCTGGTCGCGGCGGGCCCGCTGTATGCCCAGAGCATGGCCAACACGCAGCGTCCCCTGCGGCCCGGACAGAACAAGGGGCCGACATTCATGGTCCCGGTTTTCCGATCGTCGGAGAAAGGACTCGGCCTTGAGGTCGCGGACAAGGTTCGCGATCGCCTCATGAGCGACAACCTCATGACGTCGATGTGGGTCGTGTCGAAAAAGGACCTGAACGCGAATCTCGAACTCTCCGGCTACTCCGGTACCGACGCGCTCTCGCCCAGTGACCTCAAGCAACTCGCGCAGTTCATTCGCGCCGAGGAGTATGTCGATGGCACGGTGACGCGTGGTGCCGACGGCACCATCACCCTGACCGCATCGTTGAACCTGCCCCGCGGTGAGGGCATGGAGCAGCCGATTCCGGCGGTCAGTGGAGCCAAGGCTGCCGACGTCGCGGCACGGATGTCCGTCGAGCTGGAAAAGGCGCGCAAGCAGATCAAGGGCGCCACCGATTGCATGCAGGCCAATCGCCAGCGCCTGTATGACGATGCAAAGGCGCATGCGGCGAAGGCCATCAAAGATTTCCCGCAGTCGGTGTTCGGGCGCATCTGCCTTCTCGAGGTCGCGATCGCCCAGAAAAGTCCTGCAGCCGAGATGATCAAGACCGCGGAGGAAATCCTCGCAATCGCCCCTGAGAACGACCGCGCGCTGGCGATTGTCGTCGACAAGTACCGCGAGCAGGCGACGACCGACAAGGCGTTCGAAGACAAGTACATCGCTGCGCTGCAGAAGCTGCTCGCTGCCGATCCGACCAACACGTCGCTGCAGGCCTCGATCGTTCGCGCGCTGGCAGTTGCCGGTAAGTTCGCGATGGCCAAGCCGATCATCGACGAGGCGGTGAAGCAGAGCCCCGGCGATCCAGAGCTGATCAAGCTGCAGTGGCGCGTGTATCGCGCGATGAACGACTTTAAGGGCGCGATCCCGATCGGCGAGGAGATGATCAAACACGACACCGCCGCTGCGGACACGGCGTTTTTCCTGGAGCTGGTGGCGGCTTATCTCTCAGACAGCCAGCCGCAGAAGGCGCAGGAAGCGGCGGCTCGCGGTGCGGCGAAGTTCCAGAACAATGCGACGCTCTGGATCAGCGTCGCTCAGCTCGCACGTCAGAACGGGCAGATCCCGCAAGCGCTCGAAGCCATCAACAAGGTGCTCGCCATCAATCCGAAGTTTCCGGGCGTGATCCTTCAGAAGGCGGCGATCTTCTCCGAGCAGAACAATCTCGACAGCCTGCGTGAGACGCTGCGCGCGGCGGTCGCCGCCGGCGAGGACAAGAACGTCGCCGGCAACATGTTCTTGCAGAAGGGAAATGCACTCCTGCAGGCCTACCAGAAGGACACGGCTAAAACGGTCGCGGAAGGGGAACGTGTTCTGGGCATGATCGCGTTTGCCGATTCGCTGAATCCGACTGAGACGACCGGTTTCCTCATGGCCGCGACGCAGCTCAACCTTGGGCAGGCGCTACTTACGCGCGCATCCGAGGCCAGAAGTTGCGATGATGCGAAGCGAACCAATGAACTGCTCATCAGCGCGCAGGACCTCATCCGAAAGAATGGACGGCCCTTCGGTGCTTCGGCCGGCCAGGCAATGCAGGGTGCAATCCAACTTCAGGAGTACGCAGATAGAGCGGTGAGAGCGTTTTGCAGGACCGGTAGGTCGTAGCGGTTCTCACAGACATTTCGAGCCGCCGCCCCTCGCCGGGCGGCGGTTCTTTTTTTGTGGTCGCATTTCTGGCAGCATCGCGGACTTTCCACATTGCTTTAAGCGGACTGCACAACTCTCAATTTCCCAAACACTTGACGCGCGGGGCGCCTCGACACTAGTATGACCGCGTTCGGTGACCCAATCAGCCGCTTTCCCAGCCTTTCACGAGCCGGTTCTCGCCCGCGAGGTCGCCCAGCTGCTCGGCAACGCTCGGCACGTCCTGGACTGTACGCTCGGAGGAGGCGGGCACGCTCTCGCTCTCCTCGAACAGAGTGCCCGCGTAACTGGCATCGACCAGGATCCCGCCGCGATTGCCGCCGCAGCGCGCGCCCTCGAATCGCACGAGCGGAGCGGCGCATTCAACGCAATCCGCGCGAACTTTTCCGAGATCGATGAACGTCCCGAGTTCGACGGCGAACACTGGGACGGCATCCTGCTCGACCTCGGCGTCTCGTCGCACCAGATCGACGAGGAAGGACGCGGCTTCACGTTCCGGCCCGGCGCGCCACTCGACATGCGCATGCGGCCCGATGCGGAGACCGACGGCGCGAGCGTACTCAACCAGAGCGACGAGCACGAGCTGATCCGGATCTTCCGCGAGTATGCGGACGAACCACGATCGGGGCGACTCGCCCGGGAAATCGTGCGCCGGCGCGCCAATCGCCCGCTGCGCACCAGCGACGACCTGGTGGACGCCATTCGCGCGGTGATGGGCCCACGAAGCGGCCCGCCACAGTTTGCGCCGCTCTTCCAGGCCGTTCGCATTGCCGTGAACGACGAACTTGGTGTGCTCGAGCGCGCGCTTCCCGCCCTGCGCGAGCGCCTCACCCCCGACGGCATCATCGCGGTGATTTCGTATCACTCGGGTGAGGACCGGCTGGTGAAGCGCGCCTTCGTCGAGTGGAGCGCGTCGTGCATCTGCCCGCCGAAGCAGCCCATGTGTACCTGTCGCGGCAAGGCGCTCGGCTCAACCGTCACCCGCAAGCCGATACGTCCATCGTCCGCTGAATCGCAACACAACCCGCGGGCGCGCAGCGCCCTGCTCCGGGCATGGCGTCGCGCCGCGTAAGCCGTGGCGCCGTCCGGGGTCGCACGGCCATCGCGATCGGTCTGGCGGCGTTCCTGGTCGTATCCACGGGCGTGGTCTGGCGTCGCGCGCGTGGCACCGAAGCGGCATCGAGGCTGCACCAGCTCGGCGCGCAGGTGGACGAGCTGCAGGCGCAGCGCGCGCGGCTCGAGGGCGAGGTGCGCCGTGCCTCCAGCCAGATGGACCTCGTGCCCCGCGTGCAGCGCCTCGGTATGCGATTCCCGAGCGATAGCCAGGTCGTCGATCTCCCCGACCCGGTGAGGCGTTAGGCAATGCTCCAGGCCACCCGGCTCCGAGTCGTCCAGATTGTCCTGGTGGCGTTCGCCGGCGCGCTGGTCGTCCGGTCGGCCTGGGTGCAGCTCTGGCAGGGTGAACGCTGGGAGCGTATGGCGACGCGACAGCACTATTCGCGGAATGCGCTGCCCGCCCCGCGAGGCGAGATCCTCGATGTGACGGGCGTGCCGCTGGCGCAGAGCGAAGTGCGCGTCCGCATCAATGTCGCGCCGCATGAAGTCAGGGAACCCAGGCGGCTGGCGCGCGAACTCAGACGCCTCGGCATCGATGCAGCCACCATCCGGCGCGCGACCGATCCCAAACGGAAGTGGGTTGAGTTGTCCAAGGCCTTCATGCCGTCCGAAGTGACCGTGGTGAGCGCCCTGAAGGGCGTGTTTGCGGTACCCTCGGTGCAACGTGATTACGTGCCGCTGGACGGATTGCGCCGGATTGTTGGACGGACAGCGCCCGATGGAGGTGGACAGGACGGACTCGAGCTGGTGCTCGATTCACTCCTGCGCGGTGAACGCGGCTCCACCAAGGCGCTGCGCGACGTGCGCGGCCAGCGCTACGAGTCGCTCGATGCCATGACGCAGCCGCCTCGCCCGGGCCACTCGGTGACGCTGACGGTGAGTTACGTGATGCAGGACATCTGTGATCGCGCGCTCGCCGATGCGGCCGCGCGGCTGGGTATTTCGGGTGGCGACATCGTCGTGCTCGAACCAACGCGCGGCGAGATCCGCTGCCTCGCCAGCCGGCGTGAGTCAGGTGTGACCACCGGCAGCATGGCGCTGACCGAACCCTTCGAACCAGGCTCCACGCTGAAACCATTCCTCGCCGGCCGCATGGTGGAAACTGAACGCGCGCGCCTGGACGAGGTGATCGAGACGTTCAATGGAACCTACAAGAGCTGCACCCGAACGATTGTCGACGTCCACAAGGCCGATCGCCTGTCGTTGAGTGATGTGATCAGGTTCTCCAGCAACATCGGCATCGCGCGCTTCACGGAGCGGCTGTCGAAGCGCGACGTCTACGAGACCCTGCGCGACTTCGGGTTCGGCACGCCCACGGGCATCACGTACCCGTCTGAGGCGAGCGGTGTACTCAAGGAGCCACGGAACTGGAGCTGTCCGAGTCAGGCGTCGATCGCCATGGGGTATGAGATTTCCGTCACCGCAATGCAGCTGGCTGCTGCCTATGGTGCCATCGCCAACGATGGCTTGCTGCTCGTTCCGACCCTGGTGAAGTCGATTCGCGATGCCGATGGCGCGGTGGTGTACGAGCACAAGCCGCAGGTCGTGCGGCGTGTCCTCAAATCACGGACTGCGCGCGCCCTTCGCGAGGTGCTGGCGAGCGTGGTGGACAGTGGCACCGCAACCGACGCCGGACTCGCCACGTTCGACCTCGGTGGCAAGAGCGGCACGGCACGACGCGTGTCCGGCGGACGGTACGTGCAGGGGAGCTACACCTCGACTTTCGTCGGGCTTTTTCCCGCAAAGAATCCCCAGTATGTCGTGCTCGTGAAGCTCGACAACCCGCGCGGCGCGTACTACGGAGGAAAGACGGCCGCCCCGGTGGCCAAGGCCGTACTGCAGGCGGCGATCGCGGCGCGTGATGCCTCGCTGGATCGCGGTGACCTCGCGCTGCAGCGCGCGCTGTACGTGCCACCAGACGCCGAATCGGCCGGTCGCCGCCGTGTCGTCGCGAGCGGACGGGTGGGCGCCGATGCTCCCGAAGCGGTGCCTCGTTATGCACTCGTGGACTCGACTCCGGCGGCGCCGGCGGCTCGCGTGAGTTTCGACTTGCGCGCCGAAACCAGCCGGCCCGCCGCGCGGGAGCAGGTGGCCGTTCCCGATGTTCGGGGCCTGCCGGTGCGCGTCGCGGCGCGGGAGCTCCATCGCGCCGGCCTGCGGGTTGCGTTCGTCTCCAGCGTGCCGTTCGAGGTCTCACCACCGCCTGGCACCATGGTCGCCGGCGGCACGCTGGTCCGGGTGGCGCGGCGGTGACCTCCATCGCTGTCCGGCTCATCGAGGACGCCTTGTCGCGGAGCGCGGAACTACTCTCGTCAGGCAGTATGCCTGGCGCCTTCACTGACATCACGGACGACAGCCGGCGAGTCACCCCGGGCGCGCTGTTCGTGGCCATGCGCGGCGCCGCATTCGATGGCCATGACTACCTCGGCGCGGCGGCTGCCGCCGGTGCCACTGGCGCCATAGTCGAGGATCCGTCGCGGACCACGCTTCCGGCCTTCGTCGTGCGCGATGCGCGCCGGGCCGCGGCCGTTGCGGCCCGCGTGGCGTTCGGGGATCCCGCGGCGGGCCTGACGATGGTGGCCGTGACCGGCACCAACGGAAAGACCACCACCGTCGGGCTGCTCCGGCACTTGTTGGACGACGCCGGTGCGAGGACGGCGTCCATCGGAACGCTCGGCGTTCTGCGGGGAAGCGCCGGCGACGTTGTCCCGGGCGGCGGCGGCCTCACGACGCCTGGCGTTGTCGAGTTGCAGCGCGTGCTTCGCCAACTGGCAGACTCCGGCGTCAGCCGCGTGGCGATGGAGGTGTCCTCGCACAGCCTGGATCAACGGCGTGTGGAGGGCGTGACGTTCGCGGCGGCTGTTTTCACGAACGTCAGCAGGGACCACCTCGACTATCACCAGACGATGGAGGCGTACATCGCGGCCAAGGCGCGGTTGCTCGACTACGTCGCCGCCGACGGCCTCGACGTCGTCAATGCAGACAGTCGCGACTGGGATGTGCTGCCGGTGAAGCGGCGGCGCATCCGCTTCAGCATGAACTCGCCCGCGGACGTCACCGCCACCGGAATCCGCTGGACCTCGCAGGGAAGCGAGTGGACGCTGTCGGCAGGCAACGATAGCGCTGCTGTCTCGCTCCCGCTGCTCGGCGCGTTCAACGTGGCCAACGCGTTAGGCGCGGCCGCGGCGGCGTGGGGCCTGGGTCACTCGTTACGCCAGGTGGCGGACCGGCTGTCTTCGTTGCCGCAGGTGCCGGGGCGTTTCGAACGTCTGCTCGACCGACCGGTGGTATTGCGGGACTATGCGCACACGCCGGATGCGCTCGATCGTGCGCTCGACGCCGTGCGCCCGTTTGTCACGGGACGACTGATCGTCGTCTTCGGGTGTGGTGGAGACAGGGATCGCGGCAAGCGCCCGCAAATGGGAGCCGTCGCCGAGTCGAAGGCGG
>CAZSNV010000232.1:0-7784 GCA_964608035.1 uncultured Gemmatimonadaceae bacterium
AGAGCGCCTCGCAGCGCCTGCACCGTGGCAGCGGCAACCGCCAGGCCGGCGGCTCCGCCCACCAGCGCGAACAACAGGCTCTCGGTCAGCGCCTGACGAACGACGCGGAATCGCGAGGCGCCCATTGCGGTGCGGATGGCAACTTCTCTGCGCCGCGATTCGCCGCGCGACAACATGAGGTTCGCCACATTCACGCAGGCGATCATCAGCACGAACGTAACGGCCACGAACAGGGTGACGATGTATGGACGCGTGTCTGCGACCAGGACGTTGGACAGCGGCGCAACGTCAGTCAGGAGAGGCTTGCCAGGGAAGTAGATATCCGGAAAGTCCCGCGTGAAGCGTCGTGCGAGCTCCGCGATCTGAAGTTGTGTACGCTCGACGCTCGCGTCAGGCGCGAGTCGCCCGATCAACTGGAGGTAGTGGTTGTTGCGCGTCCAGAGCGTGTCGTAGTTGAGCCGCAGCGGAGCCCACAGGGCGATGTCCGGCGCCGGGAACTCGACCCCCGGCGGGAGCACGCCAACCACGGTTCGGGGCCGATCGTTCATGACGATCGTACTCCCGATGATGCTGGAGTCACTCCCATAGCGCCGCTGCCAGAGGCCGTGACTCATCACGATGGCGAAAGGGCCCCCCCGACGATTCTCGTCCGCCGTGAATGAACGGCCGAGCCACATGCGCGCGCCGAGCGCGCCAAAGAAGTCCTCGCTCATGGACGTCACACGCACGCGTTCCGGCTCGCCATCCGACGAAGCCAGCGTGGCGTTCCCGCTGAAGTAGGCCGCGAGGAGCGCGAGGGCTCTGGCTTCCCGCTTGTAGTCGACGAACTCCGGTTCCGAGACGGTGCTGTAGGGATCGAAGTGCTGGACCCGGACAATCCGTTCCGGCTCCGGGTACGGCAGCGCCTTGAGCAGCACGCCATTGACCACGGAAAAAACGGCAACGCTGGCGCCGATGCCGATGGCCAGCGTTGCGAACACGGTGAGGGCAAACGCCGGCGCGCGCTGAATGCCGCGAAGGGCGAAGCGAAGGTCCTGCAGGATCGAGGAGAGCACGTGGTCCTCGCGGCGAGAAGTGTTGAGCGAAGGTGCGGTGATCGGTGCGAGTCGATGCTCGCGCCGTGTGCGCCGCGCATGACGCGCGGTGTCGAGATGCGATGGTACGACATTGCGCGCGATATCAGCGGCAACGCGTAGCCAGACGTTGAGGCGCGACAGAGGGCTCGGATCGAGGCTGGCGCGAGCCATCCGGTCCCGGAAGAACTCTGTCATCGCGTCCCCGAACTCGTCGCGCAGCGCCCGCGGATAGAGGCGCAGCAGAGCGCGGTAGATGCGCTCCGACCACGTGCGGGCGGTGGTCCTCGAGTATTCGGGCACGATGCGACTATCGCGAGGGGAGAGGTTCCAGCAGCCTGGCTGATTCGGCGATGCGAACAAGATTTCGCAAGCGCGCCGCCTCGGCAGCGACCACCCGGCGCCCTAACGCGGTGAGGCGGTAGTAACGCCTCCGCTCGTCATCCAGGTCCGCGGCGGGCCGCCGGGCGGATTCCTCGAGGAGTCCCTCGCCGCCCAGTCGTCGAATGGTGCGG
Source organism: uncultured Gemmatimonadaceae bacterium (assembly GCA_964608035.1). GTDB lineage: Bacteria > Gemmatimonadota > Gemmatimonadetes > Gemmatimonadales > Gemmatimonadaceae > JABWBJ01. The sequence continues at coordinate 1,589 of CAZSNV010000232.1, forward strand.
TACAGTGAACCGGCCTCGAGTTCGATATGTCCGCCGGTATGCTCGAGCACATCCTGCATGATGCCGTACCCGTGCCGTTCCTTCGGCGCCAGCATGAGCAGCACGAGGAAGTCGACCGGCCGGAGGGGAAGCAGTTCCTGAGGAGGGCGCATTGGTCGGGGCGTGGAGACTATAGGCAGTTTGCCTGTAGTCTGACATGGGAACCCGGCAAAGGGTTGCGTGGCATCGCCGGACTGCGCCCGGCGGGACGCGGGAACCTCCCGACCGCCCGGTCTTCTCCCCAGTTTGCAGTCATGAGCGAGGACAAGCCGGCGACATCGCCGCCCGACACCGATCACCTCAGTAAGTACCGCGCCAAGCGTTCGGCAGACACATCACCGGAACCGGTTGGTCGCGTTGCAAGCGATGAAGGTCGGCTCTTCGTCGTCCACAAGCACGCCGCGACGCGACTCCACTGGGACCTGCGCATCGAGATGGAGGGTGTGCTGCGGTCGTGGGCGGTGCCCAAGGGCCCATCGTACGACACGAACGACAAACGATTGGCCGTGCGCGTTGAGGATCACCCGCTCGAATACGGCGACTTCGAGGGCATCATCCCCGAGGGGAACTACGGCGCGGGCGGCATCATCGTCTGGGATCGCGGTGAGTGGGTGCCGCTCGAGCCGTGGAAAGAGGGTCTCGAAAAAGGGAAGCTCCTCTTCGAGTTGAAGGGCTATAAGCTTCGTGGCCGCTGGACGCTGGTGAAGATCAAGAAAGCGGAGAAGGAATGGCTCCTGATCAAGGAGCGAGACGCCTACGTCAAGTCGCCGGGCGATGTCTTCCCCGAAGAGTCTGTTCTCTCCGGGCTCACGGTCGAGGAAGTGAAGGCGGGCACGCGGCACGTGTCGGAGCTGCGCGAGGCGCTTGCGGCGGCCGGCGCGGTGAAGGAGCGCGTCGATGTCGACAAGGCGGGATTGATGCTGGCCGAAACCCGCGACGAACCCTTCACGAAAGACGGGTGGTTCTTCGAGCTCAAGCTCGACGGCTATCGCCTGCTGGCGGCCAAGCGCGGCAACGACGCGAAGCTCGTCTCGCGCAACGGCAACGACTACACTGAGGTCTTCCCCGAAGTCGCTCGGGCGGTCAAGGCGATCCCGCTCGACAACTTCATCATCGACGGTGAAGTCGTCATTCTCGACGCCGAAGGGAAGCCGAGTTTCTCGCTGCTGCAACGACGAGGCGGACTGCATAACGCGCACGACGTCAAGCGGGCTGCGGTCGAGCTGCCGTCGACGTTCTTCGCGTTCGACTTGCTCGCGGCCGAAGGATACGACGCGCGGCCTCTGCCGCTGAGCAAGCGCAAGGAGCTCCTCGCATCCGCCGTTCCCAAGGTTGGCGCCGTGCGCTACCTGGATCACATCGAGACACAGGGCGAGGCGTTCCACAAGCAGGTGAGCACGATGGGGCTGGAGGGGATCATCGCCAAGAAGGCGGACCAGCCGTATCGCGCTGGGCGCTCACCGCACTGGCTGAAAATGAAGGCCGAGCGGACGGCCGAATTTGCGGTGGTTGGATTCACCGAGCCAAAGGGCAACCGCGTCGGTTTTGGCGCGCTGCAATTGGCGGACCTTGTCGGCGGACGCCTGGTCTATGCTGGGCGGGCCGGGACGGGATTCACCGAGAAGATGCTCAACGAGTGGCACGAGCGGTTGTTGCCTGACGTGCGTGCGGAACCGCCGTGTTATGGGCCAGTGAAATCGCCTGACGAGGAACCGCCTCCTTCGGAAGCCATTCCGGAGGTGAAAACCACGACGTGGGTAGAGCCGAAGTACGTCGTCGAGGTGCAGTACACGGAATGGACGCACGAGGGGGTCCTGCGACACCCCGCGTTCATTCGCGAGCGAGACGACAAGCGCGTTGATCAGGTCGAGCGGCAGGACTTTGGCGCAAAGCGCAAGGCGCAAAGCGCAGAGGGCGAGCCGCCGAGTCACGAGTCACGAGTCACGAGTCACGAGTCGGTTCCGCCGAGTCACGAGTCACGAGTCACGAGTGATGAAGCCCCCAAGCGCGAAATCCAGCTATCGAACCTCAAGAAGATCTTCTGGAAAGAAGAGACGTACACGAAGGGCGACCTGATCGAATACTACAGGAGCATCTCGCCGTGGCTTCTGCCGTACCTCCGCGACCGGCCGCTGGTGCTGACGCGGTTCCCCGATGGAATCGATGGCAAGTCGTTCTACCAGAAGGATGCGCCGGAATTCGCGCCCGACTGGATCCGCACGGTCCCAATCTGGAGCAACGACACGCAGCGGGACATCAACTACTTCATCGGTGACGACGTGGACTCGCTCGTCTACATCGCCAACCTCGGGACGATTCCCCTGCACATCTGGATGAGTCGCGTCGGATCGCTGGAGCAACCCGACTGGTGCGTGATCGACCTCGATCCCAAGGACGCCACCTTCGCCGCCGTCATCAAGTGCGCCACCGTGCTGCACCGTATCTGCGGCGAGATCGGCCTGCCTGACTACGTGAAGACCACCGGCAAAACCGGCCTGCACATCATGATCCCCCTCGGCAAGCAGTGCACGTACGAGCAGTCGCGGCACATCGGTGAACTGCTGGCGCGACTGGTGATCAGGGAACTGGGCCCGATTGCGACGATCATGCGGACGATCAACAAGCGGGGCGAGAAGGTCTACATCGACTTCCTGCAGAACCGGCACGGGCAACTGATCGTTGCGCCGTTCAGCGTCCGACCACTTCCGGGCGCGACGGTCTCGATGCCACTTACCTGGGACGAGGTCAATGACGACCTCGATCCGAAGAACTACACGATCAGGAACGCGGTGGCGAGAATGGAGTCACTGGGAACCGATCCGGTGCTGCCCGTATTGGAGGAGAAGCCGAAGCTGGCGAAGGTTCTTTCCAAGCTCGCTGCAATGTTGGAATCATGACAGGTGAATCGTGAATCGTGAATCGTGACTGGAGCCTAAGCTTATGCGCCGATCCTTCGTGTTATTGCTTGTCTTAGTTGCGGGCGTGGTTGGAGCTCAGGGAGTGCCTTTCAGCCAGCACGGCACCGTCGCGCAACGGGTGAGTCACACCAACATCGCCATCGAGTACAACCGGCCCGTGGCGCGGGGGCGAGCGTTGTTCGGCGCGCTCGTCAAGTGGGACAGCGTCTGGCACCCGGGTGCCGACTCCGCTACCTGGATCAGCTTCGACAAGGACGTAGTCTTTGAAGGAAAGCCGCTCGGGCGCGGTGAGTACTCGATCTGGCTGATTCCGCGCGCACAGGCGCCGTGGACGCTTATCCTCAGCTCGGCGAGCCGCGTGTTCCACTCGCCGTATCCCGGCGCGCAACACGATGTGCTTCGGGTAGACATCGCGCCGGAGAAGGGTGCGCACATGGAGGTGCTGGCGTACTACTTCCCCGTCGTTGCGCGCGATTCCACGGTGCTGCGATTCCACTGGGGCGAAACGGTCCTGCCGGTGCGGATCAAGGTGTCACGCGAGCCGTGACTTGCGCATCGACGCGCTTACTTCCGCTCGATGTCCGCCAGCTTCGATAGTCGTTGGCGCACGTCAGCCACCTTGGGCTGCAGGCGCGCATCCGCCTTGTCCCACAGTGCCAGGAACTCCCGGTAGCGCAAAGCCGCCTTCTCCGCGTTCCCGGCCGCCTCGTACATCTCGCCCAGTCGCTTCAGGATTAGCGGTTTCCCTGCCACGTCGAACGACTGCCGCCCGAAAAACGGCGTCTCGAGGTACTTCTCGAAGTAGTAGATCGCCGAGTCAGGCTCACCGGCACGGCTCCACACGAGCCCGATGTCGTCGTAGATACAGATGGCGCAGTTCCCGTTAGGCCCATCGTATGTGGTGTCCGCGCTCCACAGGCTCCGGAGAGCCTCGTCATAGCGCTTCTCCGCCAGCAGGATTGCACCCTGGATGGCGCGCCGGTCCGCGTCACGCACGCGGCGCACCACGGTGTCGGGAATCTCCGCTTCCCACCGGGACAGCATGCTCCGCGCGGGCGCCGCTTCGCCGGCGGCGGCATAGAACGCCGCGAGTCCGAGGTACGGCCGCTGGTCGAAAGGCATGGCGCGGAGATCGGTCTTCGCGACCATGGCGTTCACGCGCCGGACGGCGCCTGCAGTGTCGTCGAAGAAGCCGAGTTCGAGGAGCGACCGTTGCAGTGAATCGGTGAGCGCATTGGGCGGCTGCGCAAACGCCGCCGCGGCGGCCTGTGTTTGCGTTCCATAGCGACGGAAGTCGTCCATCCTCCCCCGCATCAATGCGAAGTTCGTGAGGCCGCTGAGTCCATTGATGCGGAGGATCGGGTTCGTGCTGGCCGACAAGGTCTTGAGTTGTTTCTCCATCGAGTCCAGCTGGCCGCGCTGGTACAGGAAACTGAGCGGCGCCGTCAGCGTGAACGTCGTTCCTGGAAAACGCTGGGCGTAGGCCGCGCTCATCTGCTCCGCCTCGTCGATCTTGCCCTGGTTGAACAGGACCGCGACCAGGTTGGTGTACTGCTGCGCCGTCGCGCGCCCGGCGTCGATCTGGCTCTGGAACAGCGACTCGGCTCGGGCAAACTCCCGGCGGCCCGAGAGGATGTTCGCCAGATTGTTCGCCGCGCCAGTCTCGCTCGGATCAAGCGCGAGCAGGGCCTCATAGGCGCGGACAGCCCGACCGCGATCGCGGCCGGGTCCCAACTGGAAGTAAGTCCCCTCGGCAAGCAATCGCTCGCGTTCGGTGAGCCGGTCGCGGAACTGGTAGGCGCGTTCCAACGCGCTGTCGATCTGCGCGCGAGGCATCCCGGCGTTGTTCAACGCGACGCCAAGCTTCCGCCAGGCCATGGCGAATGCGGTGTCGAGTCGCACGGCCTCACGCAGCCGCTCTGATGCCGCAATGGGGCTGCCGCCCATGTCGATCGACCGCGCGGCTTCGGCGTAGATGCGCAGCGCTTCGAGCGATGGCGTGGTCACCTGCTCCAGCGGCGGACTGTCACGGACATCGCGGAGCGACTCACCGATCCGCTCGCGCAGCTTTCGCGTCGCCCTGTCAATCGCCTGGATGAGCTCCTGCGGTCCGTTCGCGGTTTCCTGATACAACGCGAGCTCGCGCACGGAATCAGCCGTCACCAGGCGCAGCGAGAGGACGTATCCGCCGGCGAGCTCGCGAACGGAGCCATCGACGATGGCCTTCACGCCCTCGCGCTGTGCGATCTCACGGGCCAGGTCGAGCGTGAGTTCGCTCGTCCGCGGGCGCTGCATACGATCCAGCGCCGCGGCAATGGCCACGGGCGGCATGACCGACACGACTTTCGACTGCCCAAGGTGGGTGCGGACGGCCTCGGTGACGAGCAAGGACAGCGAGGAATCCGGGGAGGGGAATGACGTGACGATGAGCCGCCCCCGATCCTCGAGCCGTCCCGCGGCAAGCAGCGATCCTGCCGGCCCGATCCCCAGCGACCGCAGGATCATGAAGCCGACGACAATCAGCACGAAACTGCCTAACGCGAGCGCGCCACCCATCCAGGCCCGGCGCCACGTCAGGCGGGGGCCGGCTTTCAGCGCGAGCGTCGCCATCGTCCCATGCGTTTTCGGCAGGGCTCCGGTGCGCGGTGTGTCGGCGGCGACTTTCCGCATGGTCTTGTCGACGTACCAGGCAAAGAGAATGACCGGGAGACCAAAGGCCATGACGATGAGCGCACCCGGAAACACCCAACCGGGCACACCGATGGCGATGACCGAAGCGCGAGCGATGATCGCGACCGCCAGCGCCGCGCCGGCATAGATGCCAAGCGCTCGAGGCAGCGACCGGGGCGCCTCGAGCCGCACGCCGGGCATCGAGGCCGTGCTTCCGCTCAGAATCGAATCGAGCGTCTGAACGATCTCTTCGCCCGACTGTGGCCGCAGTGCCGGGTCCTTGTCGAGGCACTGCATAACGAGCTGGTCGAGCGCAGGCGGCGTGTCCGGGCGGAGCGCGCTCACCGGTGCCGGTATCTCCGTGATGTGCGCGGCAAGAATGCGCGCGGGGGCGCGATCATGGAACGGCGGCCGTCCGGTCAGCAGTTCGTAGGCCATGCACCCCAGCGAGTAGATGTCGGCCCGGTGATCAACGTTCGGATCACCAGCGGCCTGCTCGGGCGACATATAGGCCGGCGTGCCCAGCGACGTGCCCATTTGTGTCAGCGAACCGCCTTCCTGAGTGGCGC
>CAZSNV010000233.1:0-7738 GCA_964608035.1 uncultured Gemmatimonadaceae bacterium
CTGCATTTTGCATTTTGCAGCATTTCTCACCGTTTGAGCGCCCGCATGACTGTCCTTCCCGCCGCCAAGGCGCCGAGCAGCACGTAGATGTAGTAGGAGTAGAAGCGCCACCAGATGAGCGAGGCGGCCAGGACGTCCGGTGGAAGAACGTCTCGCATGATCGCGCTGAAGCCGAACTCCATCGCCCCGCCGCCGGCTGGCGCGGGGATCAGCGCCCCGCCATAGAGCAGCACCAGCGGCCAGAGCACCAGCGATGTCAGGTCCACGTCCGCACCTAACGACGCGATGATGATCGGCAGCGTCAGCAGCCGGCCGCAGATATGGGCGACCGAGCAGGCCAGCGAACCCGCCATCATCGACCACCGCGCGTGACGCAGCGCGTGGACGCTGCCCCGAAGGTTGCGGAGCGCGAGTTGTATCCGGCGCCAGAACCCGGCGCCGATTCCCATCGCCCGCGCCCAGCCTGGTGGCGGCCCATGGGCGCGTCGCTGCGAGAGCAACCATCCACCCAATCCAAGGCCGAGGATCACGGTGGCGTACCCGCCGACCATCGCGGCGACGCCCTTGAGCGCGCCGGTGGCCGGAAGAAACGCCAGCAGCAGGCCGGCGATGATCACCAGCGACAGCAGCTCGATGAAGAGTTCGAGAAAGAGCACCAGCAGCGCCCGCGACGCCGGCACACCAGCCTCGCGCAGCACGAGAAACCTCGCCGGCTCGGCGCCGATGCGGGCCGGCGTGATGGCGGTGGCGAAGTCGCCGCCCAGGGTCGCCCGCGCCGCGGTCCCGAACTGCAGGGGAATGCCGCAGGCGCGCGCCGACAGCGCAATCTTGGCGCTGCGCAGCGTCAACTCGAACGCCACCGCGCCTAACGCGAGCAGGTGCGTCCACCACGACAGGCCGAGCGGGACGCCACCTTCCGGCCAATGCGACCTGATGACCCACAACGCGACCCCGGCGGCCACGGCGAACGAAACGAGGACCAGGAGCCAGCGGAGGGGGGTCAAGCGGGACGGGGGACGGGGGACGGGTGAAGCAATCAAGCAGACAGCAAGCGGGAATGGAGGTGCCGCGCTCTCTCCCGTCCCCCGTCTCCCGTCCCCCGTCCGCGGACTGCTACTAGTTTCGTCCGATTCTCAGTCCGACCGTCATCGTGCGACCGGCAGTGACCTGCAGATTGTCGCGCTCGAAGCGCTGCACGTTGGTCAGGTTGTCGATCCGGCCGAACCACTCGACATCACGATTGAGGATGTGGCTCACCGACAGGTACGGCCTGATGATGCCGGGATAGTTGCGCCAATAGTCGCGGAGGGTGTTGATCTCTTCGCTCTGTTGGGCCTCGTCTCCGACGTACCGGCTCCAGTCGTATCCGGTCCACGACCCGATAAACACGCTGCCCATCGTCAGCGTGGTGCGTCCGATGTCCCAGCTGAACGACGCACTGCCGGAAGAAGCTGGTACTTCCGGCACGCGATCGCCGACGGCGAGGTCACCGGAGTAGGTGCTCGCCAGCGCGCGCACGCGGCTGTCGGTCAGGCTGAGCGTTCCGTTGGCGCGCAGGTTCCCGTGCCTCAGCTGGGCCTCGATTTCCGCGCCGCGATTGGCGATCTGCCCCACGTTCTGGTACTGAATCGTGCGGCGATCCTGGATCACTTGCTGGATCAATCCCTTCGCCGTCTGACTGTAGCCCGTAACGGACAGCGTCGCGCGATCGCCCGCGAACCACTCGACACCGCCCTCGACTCCCGACTGCGTCTCGGGCTCGAGTCCGGGGTTGCCCACCTGACGGAATTTCAGCGTGGCGATCGAGAGGCGCGCGCTGGGTGGCGGAGGACGAATCCCTTTTCCATAGGCGCCGCGAAGCTTGAGGGTGCCGAAGCTGGCATCGCGCGTCACGGCGAATCCGAGCATGGGCGACCAGGCGGCGCCGATGCTTTCGCCGAACGTGCTGTTCCGGTCTCCGCGAATGCCCGCCGTGAGGAAGAACGAGCGCGACACGTCCACCTTGAGCTGACCGAACACGCCCTGGTTCGAGATGTTGTCCTGGTACAGTGCGGCAAGGGCGTTGCTCGAGTCACCGCCAACTCCCGCGTTCGCTCCCAGCCGCTCGCGCGTCAGGTTCGTGTGGTCTGAGCCCAGGGTGAGCGTCGCGCCACCGGCCGGACTATCGACCACGCGGAGCGAGGTGCTGAACCGGATCGACGTCTTGGCGGCGCGCTCGCTGGTGGCGCCCAGGAGCGCGTCGGCGACCGTCGCCGGTTCGCGCTGCGGCGGGATCGCTCCGTCGTGCCGGTCCATGCCGATGACGAGCGTGTGCCGGATGCCCTCGACCGGATTGGCGTCCAGCGTGAGCCCGTACGTCTCGTTCTCGATCCGTTGATCGCGAAGCACCGACCGCACCTGCGACAGCAGCGTGTCGGCGCGCAGCAGCGGATTCTCGGGCGCCGTGAATCGCACGTCTGCGTAACGCAGGATGCCTTCGATACGCAGGAACCCGGCCATGTGCCGGAATCCGCCGTAGGTGGCCCGGTACCCGGACTCGCCGCCGGGCACGATCCCGCCGGTCTCAGACCACGTGCCACCAAGGCCTAACGAGCTCCTGCCGCCGCCGCTCGACACCATGGCCGAGTGGCGCTGCGACGTGATGGCGCCTTCGACGTACCGGCTGGCCACCAGGCCGCCCGAGAGCTGGGCATCCACCGTTGGACGCCACTCCGACGACGGCGACCCGCGCCGCGTGATCACGTGCACCACGCCGCTGATGGCGTCAGACCCATACAGCGCGGAACCCTGTGGACCGCGAATGATCTCGATACGCTCGATGCTGTACGGATCGACGGCGAACAGCAGGTACGGGCTGGCCAGCTCGACGCCATCCACGTACGTCTTCAGGTAGTTCGACGTGAACGAACTGGAGCCGCGCACTGAACCGATCTGCGCGAACGGACCCGAGATCCCCAGGTCCCACGCCACGATCCCGGGAATGCCGGAGCGCAGCAGGTCCTGCATCGACGCCGGACCGTAGGTTGCGATGTGACTGGCGGTCAGCACGGTGACGGCGGACGCGAGTTCCCGCTCCGGCGCGCCCGCGGCAGGCGTACCCATGATGAGCACGCGATCCATTATCTGCGGGCGGATTGGCGTCCGTTCCATCAATGACAGGTCGGGAACTGCTGGCGGGGCCGTGATGAGCGAGGCCCGCGGATTCCTTACGAGAACGACGTAGCCCGAAGGGGTGACGACGGGGTCGACGTTGGTGCTGGCCAGCGCGTCGCGAAGGACGTCGCGCACTGGCGTGCGCTGCCGGGACACCGAAACGCGCCGCATGAGGGGAACGACGTCACTGCTGTAAGAGAGCCGGAGATTTCCTTCCTGCGCGATCAGGTGCAGCGCGAGGCCGAGCGGCAGGTCGTCGAATTGGACCGTGACCAGGCGCGCCAGGACGTCTCCTTCACGCCCCTCGGCGCGCGGCACGCTATCGACGGCGGCGACGACCCGTGAGCCTTGCGCCAGGCCCGGTGAAGCCGGCGCAATGCTGGTCAGCAGCGCAATGATCAGGAGAGCGCGCACAGCGCTTGTTGCGGATGGCGGCGTCGACTCGCGGCACGCCATTCGGCGGCGTGCCGCACGGAGCGACGTCACGCACCCGCCTCCGCCCGGCCTCGCGTCGCCGACGGGCTTGTGGTCGGCGTTACCGGTGGCCCGCTGCGAAAGGTGACCACGTTTCCAATGCGCTCAGCGCGAACGCCCTTGGACGACAGCGTCGACTCGATGACCTCCAGAATCACATCGAGCGATTCACCGATCCGCAGCTTCGCCGTGAGATGCAGGGAACGCAACGCGGCGTCGTCGATGCGGACCTGGACGTCGAACCACCGTTCCAGGTCGTGCGCGACATCGCTCAATTCCGCGTCGTCGAACACAAGCTCGCCGCGCGTCCATCCGAGCAACCGCTCGACATCCTGTTGCCGTTTCACCACTGTCGCTCCTGAAGTCGGAACCTCGGCCACGTCTCCCGGCTGCAGAACTGTGCTGTCCGTCATTCCAGTGTCCCGACGCACTTCGACCATACCTTCGGTCACTGCCACGCGAACCCCTTCATTCGGATAAGCCCGTACCTCGAAGGCCGTACCCAGGTCGATAGCGCGCGTTCCTCCCGCATTGACCACAAATGGGCGCGTGGAATCGTGCCTGACGCGAAGGAACGCCTGCCCCTCGAGGAAGAGTTCACGATTCGACGCACCGAAGCCCTCGGCGAGGCGCATCGTACTCGTGGCGCCCAGCACGACCTGGGATCCGTCAGTGAGCTCGATGGTGCGTTGCTCGCCGATACCGGTCCGCATTTCGGCGCTGTTCACCGCCATCGTGGCGGGTGCCGTGTCTACGGTTGTCATCCGCACGGCTACCGCGATCAACAGCACCGCGGCTGCCGCCACGAGACCGACACGAGTGAGCGGGATCCAGGAGCGTCTCGCCGGAAAACGTCGCGATTCGAAGTCGATCACTCCAGGCTCCGGCTTCACGTGCCGCAGTCGCGGAGCGACCTTCGACCACGCCGCATCGATATTCCACGATGCACCGTCGCTGGCGGCATTCCAGCGCCGCTTGAGGGATTCGAGCATCGCCCGATTGGCGTCGTTACCGGCGGCCCAGCGCTCGATATCCGCGCGCTCGGTCGCCCCCGATTCCCCGGAGACGTAACGTGCCAGGCGATCCCAGTCCAAGTGGTCAGTCATTGCAGCAACATGGCTCCAGACAAGAATTTCCGCTTTCGTCACCAAAGACACCCGCCAGCCACACCTCCCCCTACTCGACGGCGACCCCCTACGTTGATGGGCGGTGTGATCAATCGGTAGGACCGTGAGGGGACCGACCGGCGGACGTGTCCGGAAAGGGACAGTCCGACACGGTTACTTCGACCCCTTCCGGTGCCAGTCATTCTCCAAGCTGACAGACGCGCGCTTCATTTCCCCGCCCCCGCACTCGAAATGGACGAAACAGCAGCGATGCCGGCAGGTGACGCCGAGCTGGTTCGCCGGATACGAGCGGGAGACGAACGCGCCCTGGAGCTGGTATTCAAGGCGCACTACGCGGGAATGGCGTCGTTTGTCCAGCGTTTCGTTCGTTCGCCGGACCTGGCGGAAGAACTTGTCCAGGACGTCTTCCTGAAGCTGTGGAGCAAGCGCGAACAGCTCGCCGAGATCGAGACATTCCGGACGTACCTGTTCAGGGCCGCGCGCAATACGGCGTTGAACTACCTCCGGCGCGCGAAGCTGGAGCGGCGCTGGCGCGAGGAGCAGGGAGTGGATGACGACCCGCCCACGACCTTCGCGGCCGATGAGGAAACCGTGGAGCAGGAAGTCGCGGTCGCGGTACAGGAAGCCATCAACAAGCTGCCGCCGCGCTGCCGGGAGATCTTCCTGTTAAGTCGCGATGGCGGGCTCACGTACGCGGAGATCGCGCGTTCGCTGGAGATCTCGGTGAAGACGGTAGAGACCCAGATGGGCCGCGCGCTGAAATCGCTCCGCTCGTCACTTCAGCATTTCCGGGAATGACGGTGTCGTCACATCTCACATCACACATCTCCCATCCGGTGGGGGAAGTAGGGGGGCGGAGGCCCGTTCCGTGTCAGTTCGGCGTGGGGAAGGGTGGTTGGGGGCGACGGGGCCGGTCCGCTGCGCACAGGCGGCGGGCCCCGTTGCCGGCTGGGTTGCGATGTTGCGGAGGCGAAGGATGCGATCGATCAAACTGAATCTCGTGATAAAGGTGCTCGTGCTCACGGGCCTGCTCGCCGCGTGTGTCGACGCGCCGAGCGAGCCGACCATGGCCGCGAGCGAAAACAACCCGCTGGCAACGAGCTTCGAGGCGCTGGCGCAGGATCAACTGGCGGCGAACGACGTCGAGCGGAGCGAGGAATTCCGCTGGGCGGCGCTTGCGCTGCGCGCCGGCGTCGCGCCTTCGGTGTTGCAGGTGACGAATAACGGGCAAACCGAGGTGTACGACGCGTTCGTCCATGCCGTCACGTGGGCGTCGCTGACCCAGTCGATGCGGCCCCCGCTGCACCGGTCGCTGGTCGCCTGGCGTCGCACGGGTGATGTGCTGCAGGTGCTGCTGGTGGGGATGTTCACGGATTCAGCGCCGGTGCTGCATCCCTATTCGCTGCGTCCAGCGTCTCCGGGCGTGCCGGCCGCTTCCCCCGTCGCGGGAGCGACCGCGGCGTATTTCGAGCGCGGCCTTGGTAACACGTCGTGGATTGGTGTCAGCGGCATGGCCAAGATCGCTGAACACCCGCAGCCCTCGCTGTGCCCGTCGCCTAACGACGCGACCCGGCCCGACGGGGTGACCTGTCAGCGCACGCTGTTCGGAGTGTCACTCAACGTGCTGCTGACCCGCACGCGGAGTCGCGATTCCCGCGAACTTGACGCATCGGCGCCCCAGCGCCGGCTGATCGCGCCGAGCCAGACGGTGGCGGGAGTGAAAATGGTGTTCAGTTGCGTGGAGCCGAAGAGCACTGGGTGTAATTAGCGCAAAGCGCAAAGCGCAAAGCGTAGACGGCACACAAACGCGCTCCACGAAGACAAGACAAAGCGCAGAGAGGTGAACGAGCACCCCCTCTGCGCTTTGCGCTTTGCGCTCTGCGCTATTTCGGGTCCAGGATGTTCCTGATCTGATCCCGCACGTCGGCCAGGAAGAGCCCGGTCCGAGAATGTACGCCGGGCACGACCGCGACACAGGAGCGGGCTCGGCGGATACGCTCAAATCGACGGATAATCGGCACGCACTGTTGCGTGGCGGGTATGTCGAGGATGAACGAAAAAACTGCCGTCGTCACCCGTGATCGAGATGGTCGCGGCGTTGCGGTCCAGCGGGCGATGCGGCTCCGATGTGAGGAGGATTCCTGATGAAGGTACGCGACCTCATGACGCCGGATCCGGCCCAGGTCACTCCCAGTGATTCGCTGCAGCGCGTCTCGCAGCTGATGGCTGAGCATGACTGTGGATGCATCCCGGTCGTGCTTGGCGCCGATCAGCGTTCACTGGTTGGTGTCGTGACGGATCGGGACATCGCGGTTCGCGCGGTGGCCGAGGGTCGCCCCTTGACCACGCCCATCGGCGAGATCATGACGTCGAATCCCGACACCGTCGGACCCGACGATGATCTCTCGCATGTGGAACGGTTGATGGCCGACCGCCAGATCCGCCGCGTCGTCGTGGTTGACGCCACGGGCGAATGCGTGGGGATCATCGCTCAGGCCGACCTGGCCCGGGCCGCGAAGCGAAAGCAGGAACCCACTCACAAAGAGATGGTCGACGTGCTGGAGAAGATTTCCCGACCGGCGGATATGGCGTGAGCAGCGAGCAGCGATCAGCGACAAGCGATCAGCAGCGAGCAATGACGGCTCGCACCGATTGGCCGATCGCTGATCGCTGATCGCTATTGGACGACCGGCATTCCGGCGGCTAGACTATCGGCGAGGTAACCTGAGCGGCGCCACCGACTGAGGGGGCAAAGATCCTAGGCGCGATGCGGAGCCTTGACGCGCCGCGATTCGGCCGAGCGAAAGAGCGCGTCGATCACCTCCATGTTCGCCACGCCATCCTCCAATCCGATCAGGGCGTCACCCTGGCCTCGTATGGCGTCGGCGAAACGATCGCACTGCAGCGCGAACTGATCGACCGCGGGGAACTCGGTAGTCCGTGCGCCGCCGCCGGTGAGATCGCGGCCGTCGTCAACAATGACG
>CAZSNV010000234.1:0-7664 GCA_964608035.1 uncultured Gemmatimonadaceae bacterium
TGGGCGTGGTCGCGGCGGACCGGGTGGTCCAGGTGGCCGTGGACCGGGTGGACCAGGTGGCCGTGGACCGGGCCGTGGTGGCGAGGCAGGCGCCCCGGGGCGCGGTGGCCGCGAGGGTGGTCGTGATGGAGGCCGCGGTGGACGCGGTGGCGATTCGCCACGCGAAGGCTCGGATCTGATGGAGAACGTCGTTGCGATCAACCGCGTCGCCAAGGTCGTAAAGGGTGGCCGGCGCTTCTCGTTCAATGCGCTCGTGGCGGTCGGCGACGGCAAGGGCCGTGTCGGCTTCGCGACGGGCAAGGCGAACGAAGTGTCCGAGGCCGTTCGCAAGGCGGTCGACGGCGCGCGTCGCAACATGGTGTCCGTGCCCCTTACCGGCTCGACGATCCCGCACGAGATCGTTGGACATCATGGCGCGGGCAAGGTCTTCATGAAGCCCGCCGCTCCAGGCGCCGGCGTCATCGCCGGTGGCGCAGTGCGCGCGGTGCTCGAATGTGCCGGCGTCACCGACATCCTTACGAAGAGTCTCGGCTCCACCAACCCGTTCAACCTCGTGCGCGCCACGTTCCACGGCCTCGCACACCTGACGACGGTCGACCAGATCGCGCGCGAGCGCGGCCTGGACCCGGCCACGATTCCGTACCGTTCACGCGCCCGCGGCAAGGAGACGGCGCATGCCTAGAACATTCGTCTGGCATCCCACGCGGGGTCCGAAGACCACGCCCAAGCGTGAGGCGCCTACCGACGGCAAGGTGAAGATCACGCAGGTTCGAAGCGGCATCGGGCACTCGTGGCGCATGCGCCTCGTGCTCAAGTCGCTCGGACTGCGGCACCATCAGGCATCGGTTGTCCATAACGACTCGGCCGCGCTGCGCGGACAGGTCAACAAAGTGCGCCACCTGGTCACAATGACGCCGGTGAAGGAGTGATGATCGTGGCTAAGGACAAGGACCAGAAGATCGGACTGCATAACCTCTCGCCTGCGCCCGGATCGCATCGCAATCGCAAGCGGCTGGGACGCGGGCCGGGAACGGGACAGGGAAAAACGGCCGGCAAGGGACACAAGGGCGCGATGGCGCGCGCGGGACACGGCGGGCCGGGCGGCGGCAAGCCGGGCTTCGAGGGCGGCCAGATGAAGCTCACGCGCCGCATTCCGAAGCGCGGCTTCACCAATCCGTTCCGCGTTGAATCCCAGGTGATATCGCTCGAGCAGCTCGCGGCGATGCCGGAAGGCGCCGAAGTCACGCGCGAATCGCTGGCAGAGTCGGGCCTCATCAAGCTCCGCAAGGGTCCGGCCAAGATCCTCGGCAACGGCGAGCTGACGCGTGCCGTCGTCGTGCGCGGCGTGAAGGTCAGCGCCGGCGCGCGGTCCCGCATCGAAGCGGCCGGCGGCCGCATCGAGGAGTAACGCATGGCACAGGCGAACCCCGCTGCCGCTCTGGCGAACATTTACAAGACGCCGGAGCTGTGGGAGAAGATCAAGTTCACCTTCATGTGCCTGGCGATTTATCGCCTCGGCTCGGTGGTGACCGCGCCTGGAATTGACGTCGTCGCGATCACCGACTTCTTCCAGAACCAGGGGAGCCAGGGCCTCCTCGGGCTCTACGATCTGTTCGTGGGTGGCCAGTTGTCCCGGGCCACCGTGTTCGCCCTTGGCATCATGCCGTACATCTCGGCCTCGATCTTCGTGCAGATTGCCGGCGCGGTGATTCCGACCGTCGAGAAAATGCAGAAGGACGAGGAGGGCCGGAAAAAGCTGACGCAGTACACGCGTTATGCAACCGTGCTGCTGGCCATCGTCCAGGCGTGGGGCTTCGCGATCTTCACCGAGTCGCTGCAGGGGGCCGTGGCGAATCCCGGTTTCATGTTCAAGGTGCAGATGGCGCTGTTCCTGACGGCCGGCGCGATCTTCGTCATGTGGATGGGCGAGCAGATCACGGAGCGCGGGCTCGGCAACGGCGCCAGCCTCATGATCTACTTCTCCATCGTCGTCGGATTCTGGCCAAGCATCTTCGGTACGATCGGATTCGTGCGCACGGGCGCCCTCGGTCTCTTCTCGCTGCTGATTCTCGGCATCATGATGGTCGGTGTCGTGGCGGGGGTCGTCGCCATCACGCTGGCAGCGCGACGAGTGCTGATCCAGATACCGCAGCGCAGTGTGGGACGAGGGCGCATGCGCGAGGCGGCCCGCAACTTCATCCCGTTGCGCATCAACTCGTCAGGCGTGATGCCGATCGTGTTCGCCCAGTCGGTGATCGTCGTGCCGGGCGCGGTCGCGCAGTTCAGCCAGAATCCCACAGCGCAGCGAATGGCCGAGCTGTTCATCCCGGGCGGGTGGCTGTACATCACGCTGTTGGCCGTGCTGATCCTGTTTTTCACGTATTTCTACACGTCGATCATCTTCAACCCGATCGACCTGGCCGAAAACCTGCGCAAGCAGGGCGGGTTCATCCCCGGCGTGAAGCCCGGCTCGAAGACTGCCGAGTACATCGACCAGGTTGTCACTCGCATCACGTTGCCCGGCGCCATCTTCCTGACCGCGATCGCCCTCATGCCGGTCATCATCGGCAACTGGATGAACGTGCCGTTCCAGTTCGGTGGCACCTCGCTGCTCATCGTGGTCGGCGTGGCGCTGGACACCATGGCGCAGATGCAGCAGCACCTGCTGCTCCGGAAGTACGACGGCTTCATGAAGAAGGGGCGCGTGAGATTCCGGGGCCGACAGGGCACTGGCGGGTTCTGATGAGCGCAGAGCGCAAAGCGCAAAGCGCAGAGGGTAGGATCTCCTACTCTCTGCGCTCTCGCCTTTTCCTCCCTTTGTGCTTTGCGCTTTGCGCTTTGCGCTCATGCTGATTGTGCTGCTGGGCCCACCGGGAGCAGGCAAAGGCACGCAAGCGGATTTGCTCGCAGCCAGGCTCGGGGTTCCCAAAATTTCGACAGGCGACGTGCTGCGGTCCGCCGTGCGCGAAGGCACGCCGATGGGGCTGGCCGCCAAGGCCGTCATGGATCGCGGTGACCTGGTGCCTGACGACGTCATCATGGGCATCATCAAGGACGCGTTAGGCGCTCCGGCGGCATCGAGAGGCGCGATTCTCGACGGTGTGGTGCGCACGGAGCCCCAGGCGGCCGGGCTGGAGCGCGTGCTCGCGGAGCTCGGGCGACCGCTGGATGCCGTCCTGACCTTCGAGGTGCCTGACGAGGAGCTGGTGCGGCGGCTCAGCGCGCGCACGGTCTGTGAGTCGTGCCAGACGCCCTACACGGGGCGCGAGCCCGGGTCCACGTGCGACAAGTGCGGCGGACGACTCGTCAGGCGGAAGGATGATGAGCCGGAGGCCGTGCGGAACCGGCTTGCGGTGTACCAGCGGCAGACGGCGCCGGTGATCAACTGGTACCGGAAGGACGGTGCGCGCCTGGTCTCGATTGACGCGGTCGGTTCCACCGACGACGTGCTGCGTCGCGCGATGATGGTACTCGGAGAGAGCCGGTGATCTCGCTCAAGTCGCCGCGCGAGATCGACATCATGGCCCGGGGCGGGGCGATCCTGGCCGCGACGCTGGAGCGGCTGGCGGCCGAGGTGCGTCCTGGCGTATCGACCAGGGACCTGGACGCGGTCGCCGATGAGTTCATCCGCGCCCACGTGGGCGCCAAGCCGGCGTTCAAGGGCCTGTATGGTTTCCCGGCGTCGGTGTGCACATCGATCAACGAGGAGATCGTGCACGGTATCCCCTCGTCGAAGCGTGTACTGAAGGAAGGCGACCTCGTGAAGCTCGACGTCGGGGTGGAGTTCGAGAAATACTTCACCGACGCCGCCATCACCGTGGCGGTTGGCCAGGTCGACGAGGTGTCGCAGCGGTTGATGGACGTGACGAAGCAAGCGCTGTTCGCGGGGATCGAAGCGGCGAGGGTGGGGAACCACGTCGGCGACATTGGCGCGGCTATCGAGGGCGTCGTGAAGACCGCCGGATACACGACCGCGGACGACCTGGTGGGCCACTACGTGGGGTCCAAGCCCCATGGCGATCCGCAGGTGCCCAATCACGGAACGCCGAAACGCGGGCCTAAGCTGCTAACGGGCCTGACGATCGCGATCGAGCCCATGGTGAACATCGGGAAGTCGGCAACGCGGACGCTCAAGGACAAGTGGACGATCGTGACGCTCGATGGCTCACGCTCGGCGCACTTCGAGCACACGGTGGCGATTACGGCGTCCGGTCCGCGGGTCCTGACGCTGCTGCCGGTTCCCGCGGCTCGCTAAGCCCGTCACTCGCTCGGCGGTTTCGTCGCTCGCGAGGGGTTCCCTGCCGGCCGGCGCCAAGACGCTTAACGGCCCTCGTGACCGTACAGCCCCATTCGTGCGCCGAGCAATTCTGCGGAACGAGTATGCATGGGTTGGGTAGCACGGCCAACTGTGTGCGGAGGGTGCGTGCGTACCGGGCTCAGATGGCTACTGACAGTCCTGTGTGTTGCGACTCCAGGAGCAGCAATCGAATCACAGGCCGTCGCCCGAACCGTTTCGGGTTTCGTCCGGGACTCGATGGGTCGACCGCTTGAACACGCGGTCATCGCGCTGAACCCCACCGGTAACGTTCACGCAACCCGGGCCACTACAGGAGGTCGATTCCGCCTTGACCGAATCAACCCCGGGCGGTACACCATGCGTACAACGTGGATCGGCTATGTGCCTGACGAGCGAACCATTGTAGTGCCCGCAAGTGGCCTCGAGGTCACCGTTACGCTCGTTCCCGTGCCGTTCAGGCTCGACACGATGACAATTGTTGCCCGGCGCACCGGCATCTTCGGCACGACCGTTCAGCGAACCGATCTAAGGACACTGGGAGGTGTCGACGTCACGGTACTCGGAACACGTCACCGGAAGTGGACGGAGGCTGACGGCGCGTTTTCGTTCGGTGCAGTGCGGGAAGGCGGCTGGGTCGTAATTGGGAAACGCGGTGGGTTCGAAACCAGGATGATTCCCGTCGCGCTGCCGGACAGCGCTGCCGTGGAACTCGCGCTCGCGCTCGACACCGTACGGACCAGGGCGCAGCACAACGCGAACAACCGGGTGTTCGACATGCAAATGAGAGTCAACCGCCGCCAGTCGAATGCGTCCGCGATTGTGCCGGGGCAGGAATTCGCCACGCACCGCGGCCAGACGCTGGATATCGCGCTCCGTTACTCGCCGTCCTTCCTGGTCAAGGGCCTGATGATCGAAGGCTTGGAGTGCGTCTATGTGAACGGCGTGGCTACCAGCGCGTTGGCCAAGGACATCTATGCCGAAGACGTAATACTGGTTGAGGTCTACAACCACCGTGTTGACCAGGGCATCCAGGTGCTCGGGAATTCGGCTTGCGGCGGGGGCCCAATCCGGGTGTCGTTCGGAGAAAACGGGAAGGAACTTCGCACCTATCGTCCTCCCAAACCGGCCACGGTCGCGTACATCTACGTCTGGACGAAGTGACGCGCGGGGAGCAGGGACCTAGCGTCCGTCACGCGCCCACAGAGTCGTCGCGATCGGTCCCGCTTCCCAGGCGATGCTGGTGACTCGCCACTGACCGGCAAGGCGAACGAACATGATGGCATTGACACCGCGGTCGAACGCTGGGCCATCGGGCGTCCGTCGCGACTCGTAATCACTGAACGCCTGCGCGATGTCGCCGCGCACGGTGACATGATGGGCGGTTTCGACTTCAAAGAAGTCGTTGGAATCGAAGTAAGGCTGGCGGGACGCGCGGTACTGCGCCGGTGTCAGCACTTCCGCCTGTCGTGTACCGTCCGGACCGCGGTGGAGCACGTACGAGCACCCTCCGGGTGCGAAGAGCGAATCGTGCAGGTCCCAGTTACGCGGCGCACCCGCCGGGCCGGAGATGCAGGCATAGAGGGCAGCGGCGACTGACGAGGTTTCGTGTGGTGACATGGGAGAATTTTACATAGGGTCGAGGCTTGAGGCTCGAGGCTCGAGGGAAGGGTCGAGGCGGAGGCGTTAGGGTCACCCCTGGCGCCTCTCACTTTCACCGTCCCTCGAGCCTCAAGCCTCGAGCCTGTCGTCAAAAGCGAAGAGCTTGCGTCCAGCGGGCCGAGCCCCGTAGTGTCAAGCCAGCGCTCGGGGCGCATCCAGTCCGCGGAAAGGGCCATGCCCACCCAATGAAGGACAATCGATCGTCGAACCTCCATTCAGCCCGAAGCCGGCGGACCACGGGCGAGCACTGAACGGAGATTCGCCATGGACACGCTGCCGCTCCCGCCGCGCCCGGACCTCGACCAGTACCGGAAGCGGGCCAAGTCCCTCGCCGCCGCCGCCAACTCGCGCGACCTCGACGCCGTCAGGCGCTGGGCCACCGGCTGGCTGGAGAGCCTGACGAAACTCCTCGGCGTGGAGATCACGCCGTTCGTCAGGCACAGCTTCGATCGGGCCGTAGAGGGCCTCGAGAAGGAAGTCGCTGCCCGCGTCGCGAACGCGACGAGCGAAGGCTCCGTGTTCGCGCTGGCTGACGCCCAACACGTGATCGCCCGCGCCCACAGCTTTGACGACTGGGCGCTGTTCGCGCGCGAGATCGAGGGGCTGCGCGCGGGCGCACCGACGAGCGAGTTCGAGCGCGCCGCGGACGCGGTCGTCTCCGGCGATCTCGGCACGCTGGACGCCCTGCTGCAGAAGGACCCGGGACTCGTGCAGGCGCATTCGGCGCGAAAACATCATGCCATGCTCCTGCACTACGTCGCCGCCAATGGTGTGGAGGACTTCCGCCAGAAGACGCCGCCTAACGCGCTGGCCGTGGCTCAGCGGCTGCTCGATGCCGGTGCACCGGTCGATGGGCTCGCCGATACGTACGGCGGTGACGTGTACCAGACGACGATGAACCTGCTGGTGTCCAGCACGCATCCCGCTGAGGCGGGATTGCAGGCGCCGCTGGTGGAACTCCTGCTGGACCGCGGCGCGGCGATCGACGGCCTCGCCGGCGACAGCTCACCGCTGGCCACCGCGCTCGCCTTTGGATACAAGGAGTCCGCCGACACGCTCGTGCGCCGCGGGGCAAAGATTACCAACGTGTCCCTCGCCGCTGCAGTCGGGCGACTCGACCTGGTGCGCGAGTGGGTCGTTGACCGAAACACCCTGTCGCACCAGGAACCGCTCAAGGTCCCGTACTGGATCCGCATTCCGCCGGACGCGCCCGGTCAGATCGCGCTGTCGCTGGTCGTCGCGTGCCGGTTCGCGCATCCCGACGTCGCGACCTTCCTGCTCGACGTAGGCGTCGACGCCGCGTCGGCGGACCACGACCAGATGACCGCGCTCCACTGGGCGTCCGCGGCCGGTCTGGTCGACATCATGAAGAAACTGATCGCGCGCGGCGCACCGCTGGAGGTGCGCAACACCTGGGGTGGAACGGTGGTCGACTCCACCGCGTATTTCGCTGTCAACTTTCCGTACAAGGGCGTCGACTATGTGCCCGTCCTGGACGTCCTGTTGAAGGCGGGTGCCGACGCTCGAGAGGTCTCTCCGTTTCCCACGGGAATTCCGGCGATCGACGATCTCCTGCGTCGCTACCTCAAATAGCGATGTTCTTTTCGACAACCGCGGTGGCCGCGGCTGCAGACTCCGACGCGGCCCTCACGAGTCGCTCCGCCTCCTCAGCGAGCTTCGTGCCCTTCGACTTGTCGGTCATCGACGA
>CAZSNV010000235.1:0-7635 GCA_964608035.1 uncultured Gemmatimonadaceae bacterium
CCGTCACTCCGCCGCCCGCCACTCCGCCGCCCGCGGCGGAGCGTTCCGCGCCTGAGCCCGAAGTCATCGTGCCCGCGGCGCCGGCGCGCGTGATTCCGATTCTCCAGTTCGGCGGCCAGCAGTCGCAGGCGCGCCGCATCAGCATCACGTGGGAAGACGCCCCAATCGCTGACGTCCTCGCGACTTTTGCCGAAATCGGCGGTCGGACGATCGTCCGTGGCAAGGCCGTCACCGGAACCATCTCGGCCGAGATCAAGGATCAGCCGTGGGACGTCGCCATGAAGGCGATCCTCGACGCGCATGGTCTGGCGGCGACCGAAGAGGTCTCCGGCATCATCGTCGTCGACAGCTACGAGAACATCCTCGCGCGGCAGGCCAGTGAGCCGCTGCGGATCGAGATGGTCAACATCAACTACGCCTCAGCCGGGTCGCTGGTCGGAACGGTGAGTGGCCTGCTGTCGAAGGATTGCGCCGCCGGCGGTGCCGCCGCGGCCGCGCAGGGTCCCGCCGGACAGTCCGTCTGCATAACGCGAGGCAACGTCGCCGCCGACAGCGGGACGAACTCGCTCATCATCACGGAAGTGAACTCCCGTATTGCGGGATTGCTCCAGTACATCCGCCAGCTCGACGTGCGCACGCCGCAGGTCGCGCTCAAGGCCAAGATCATTTCGGTGAGCCGCACCTCGATCGAGCAGCTGGGTATCAGCTACGACCTGGGCAGCGCGGCCGCCTACTTCAACAATCTGATTCCCCGCAATCGTCCCGGCACGGAAGCCACCGACGATCGTGAAGCCCGCGTTACGCTCGGCGGCGAAGTGCTCGCCGGCATGGGCAATGCCTCACGCAAGTACAAGAACGGTTCCGCCCTCAACCTGCTGTTCTCGACGGCGCTGGGCAGATACAGCCTGACCGCCTTCCTCGATGCGCTCCGTGAACAGCAGCTGTCGGACATCCAGGCCGAGCCGAGCATCGTGACGCTCGACAATCGCGAGGCCAAGATCCTGGTCGGTGAAGAGACGCCGGTGCGCGTCATCGACGCCGGCGCCGCTTCGCAGGTCGCCGTGCCCGCCCGCGCCAACGTGCAGTTCAAGGAAACGGGCATCATCCTCATTGTGACCCCGCACATCACGAGCAATCGCCAGATCCGCATGTCGATCTCGGCCGAGCAATCGGAACTCCGCATCATCGGCGGCGACCTGGGCTTCACCATTCCCAAGCGCAACGCGACGACGCAGCTCCTGGTCAACGACGGCGAGACCGCGGTGATTGGCGGCCTGACGCAGACCCAGATCACCAAGAACAAGTCGGGCATTCCGTTGCTGTCCGACCTGCCCCTGATCGGGCGGCTGTTCTCGCAAACGGACACGCGTGAGGAGAAGCGCGACCTGCTGATTCTCATCACGCCGCACATCATCGATGAAGGCGAAGCGATCCGCCCGCCTAACAACGACCAGCGCTAACCCACCACGGAGTCCCAAACGATGAGGCATTTCATGCATCGCGCGGCCTCTGTGGCCACTGGCACGCTCGCCGCCCTCGGGCTGGCGGCGTGCGGGGCGACCGATGTCGCCTCGACCGGTGATGATCGCGTCATTCCTGCCGTCTCGATCAGTATCGAGAGCGCCTTCGGGCCGGAAGGATTCGACTCGGTCTCGGTGCGCCTGCCACTGCAGGTGCGCATTCAGGCCAGTGACAACGCCGCGCTCTTCTACGCAGTCACGCGCATCTTTGCCGATACCATGCTGATCGATGTCGACAGCGTCGAACTCGGCGGAGCCCGCACACTCGACAAGACCATTGATATCTCGCTCGCCGGTGTCCGTTCGGGACAGCGGGTGTCCGTTGAGACGACGGTCTCCGACGGCGCTGGAAACGGCGCCCTCGCCCAGGCCACCGCCGTCGCATTCGATCCGCAGGTCCCCCGTGTGCTCGTGCTCAATCCGGCATCGACCGTGTTCGCCGGTGGCACGTACGCATTCAACCTCTCGGTCGCCGACAGCACCGGAATATCCAAGGTCGGATACCGTGCAACGGGCGCCGGGCTCAATCGCGCCGACAGCACGTTGTTCGGCGAGCCGCTGCCGCAAGCTGACACCGTCAACTTCCTGGTTGCGGTTCCCACCAGCGCGACGATCGGCTCGACATTCACCATCACGCCGTTCGCTGAAAACCGCGAAGGCCTTCGCGCCTCCGGCCAGGTTGTCACCGTTCGCATCGTGCCTGCCGGCGCCGACGCATCGGCGCCGCTGGTATTCCAGACCGTCCCGCCCCGGCTCGAAACCCCGGATTCCATCGACATCTTCGCTCGCGACACGGATGGGTTTGTGCGCGTGATCGGATTCGTCGCCAGGGATCAGTCGGGAACCATCGTCCATCGCGCGGCGGATACTCTCGCCGTGCCGATCCAGCAGGTGTCGCGCCGCATAGCGTTCAATGCACCGTCGTCGCTCCGCGGCCGTTCCCTGTTCATCACCGCGTACGCCACCGACGTGGCGGGCCGCACCGGCTACGCCGTGCCCACCGGTGCCAGCGTTCCCGTGAGCGCCGACACGCTCGGCAAGCGGGACCCCGCTGTGTACGCGTACGGCCTGACCTACGCGATGCCGCCTAACAGTCTGGGCGCGGATATCGCGGTCGACACGGCGCGCCGCACGGTCTATGTGTCGAACATCAACAAGAACCAGCTCGAAGCCTGGACCTACAGTGCCTCGCTGTCGCCGCTGCCCGCTGTTTCGGTCGGCGCGATGCCGTGGGGCATGACCATCGATAACTCCGGTTCGCTGCTCCTCGTGGCGAATTCGGGCGGTACGAACGTGTCAAAGGTCAACCTTCTCCAGCGCCGTGAGGATGGCCGGATCAAGACGGCGAACGAATACGTATTCGACGTCTCGTACAGCATCGACCAGAACTCGGGCGACTTCAAATACACCGTTTCTCCGCCGATCGATTACTCCGACCGGCCGCAGTACATCGCGCAGTCGGCCAGCGGTGCGCTGTACTACAGCACACGGCCAACGAATACGGCCACGCCGGGCACATTGCGCCGGATCGACAACTTCCTGGATGATCGCACCGAACCCCGCCAGATCTGGCAGTACGGGACGTTCATGGCAAACAAGTTCGTCATCATCAACTCCGACGCGGTGTCGGTACTGAAAGGCGCCAACGGCGCGCCGGACATCATTACGATCTGTGATCACACCCCCGGCGACAATCCGTCAACGGCGACCTGCTTCAGCGGCAACAAGGTTCCGGACATCATCGCCTTGCTGCAGGCAGCGCCGATCAACGGCAACGTCATTGCAGTCAAGGACCTCAGCGTTGAATCGCTGGCGCTGCCGGACACGAACTTCGTCGCCTCGGGCGGTGACCGTCGCCGTATCGCGTTCGGCGAAGCGCACACTGGTGGTCGCGCCGGTCGGGTATTGGCCCTGTACGATCCGTCGGGCACGCCTGCTGGACAGGAGCAGTACTCTGCGCCAATCGAGGTCGCCGACCTGACGAACAACGGGTCGGACAAGGTCTTCGGCATCTCCATCAATGGCAACAGCACCAACATCGGCGTGCACGGCATCGAGACGTTTTTTGCCGACTCGTCGCTGAGACTCCAGGGCAAGTTCGCGACCTTCAACACTGGCGCGGGCATCGCCTTCCACCCGAGAAACGTCGAGGAACAAACCCCTGACTCGCTGGCGCGCGTTGCCTTCGTGGCTTCCGGCGACTTCTCGATCCAGATCGTCGACAGTTACTCCTACCGGCTTCGCGGCCGGATTCCGCTCCGCACAAACCTCTATGGTCCGCTGCGGGCCGTCCTGCCTCCACCGGGCAGCGATCCATCCGTGTTAGTCAAGCTGTTCGGCTTGACCCCGGAAGGAATCGTGATCATAGATGTGCGCAGGGTCGATATCGATAACGCGCGAACGCCGTAGGGCCAAGGCCCGTAGCGTCGCGCAAGGCACGCACAAGTAACGCGAGCCCGGCCTTCACTGGTCGGGCTCGCGTTTTTTTGGGGGGATGATGCTCCGCTTCACCACCGCGGGTGAGTCGCACGGTCCTGGGCTGGTCAGCGTGCTGGAAGGCATGGTCGCCGGCCTGCCGCTGGCGGCCGACGATGTGAATCGCGAGCTGGCGCGCCGCCAGCAGGGCTATGGCCGCGGGCGTCGCATGCAGATCGAGCGCGACGAGATCGAGTTCATCTCGGGAGTTCGGGCCGGCCAGACGATCGGATCACCGATCGCGATGCTCATCAGGAACCGCGACTGGAAGAACTGGCAGGAGATCATGGATCCCGCGCCGCGCGAAGGAGACCCTGATCCACGGCGCCGCGCGGTCACGCGCGTGCGACCGGGTCACGCCGACCTGACCGGGCTCCTCAAGTACGATCGTGACGATGCGCGCGACGTGCTGGAACGCGCGTCGGCGCGCGAAACCACCGCGCGGGTCGCGGCAGCGGCGATCTGCCGCCGTTTTCTGATGGACTTCGGCGTGCGCATCGGCAGCCACGTCGTGCACCTGGGGGGCATAGAGGCGCGGCGGCCCGATCCCATGCCTGACGACATCAACGCCGCCGCCGACGGGTCCCAGGTGCGCATGCTCGACAGCGACGCCGAATCGACCGTGGTCGCGCGCATCGATGAGGCGAAGGCCGCGGGCAACACGCTCGGCGGCATCTGCGAAGTCGTCGCTGACGGCTTGCCGGCCGGACTCGGCTCGCACGTGTCGTGGGACCGGAAGCTCGACGGGCGACTCGCTGCCGCCATCATGTCCATTCCGGCCGTGAAGGGCGTGGAGATCGGGTTGGGATTCGAGACGTCGCGCCGGATGGGCTCCGAGGTGCACGATGAGATCGTTCCCGCTCCCGGGAATCCGCGAACGGGCAACGTGCGCCGGAAGACGAATCGCGCCGGCGGTACCGAGGGAGGGATGACGACGGGCGAGCCGCTGGTGGTGCGAGTCGCCATGAAGCCGATCAGCACATTGATGCGCCCGTTAGGCACGGTCGACGTCGCCACCGGCGAAGAGGCGAAGGCGACTGCCGAACGAAGCGATGTGACGGCGGTTCCGGCGATGGGCGTGATTGCCGAGGCAATGGTGGCGTTCGTGCTGGCGCAGGCGTGGCTCGAGAAGTTCGGCGGCGACTCGCTCGACGAAACGCGCCGCAACGTCGACGGCTACCTGGCGCGCATCGACCAGCGCATCGGCGGGTGATGGCGGCGCCCGCGCCGGCGGAGGGTGCTCCGCCTCACCTGGTGCTCGTCGGTCTCCCCGGTTCTGGCAAGAGCACGGTTGGGCCATTGCTCGCCGAAGCGCTTGGCGCGCCGTTCATCGACCTCGATGAGGAGATCGAGCGGCGTGAAGGGTTGACCGTTCGCGAGATTTTCGAAAAGCACGGCGAAGTCGCCTTCCGCGCCTTGGAGCGGACGCTGACCCAGGAGCTGACTGGCGAACCGGCAACGGTGGTCTCTGCCGGCGGGGGCTGGATGGCCGATGAGGCCAACGTGGCGCTGCTCAGGCCCCCGGCTCGGATCATCCATCTCGAGGTAAGCGTACCAACCGCGCTGGCGAGACTGGGACCTGACATATCCCGCCGGCCCCTTCTTGCCGGGGAGGCAGCGAACGGGCGAATGGAGGCTCTCGCGGCTGCCAGAATGCCACTCTATAGTAGGGCCGACGCGGCGATAAATACGGAAAACCTTACGCCACAACAGGTTGCGACTTTTGGCCTCCGCCTTGCTTCGGCGTGGGGCTGGCCGATAGGTTAGCCCGCCACCCAGCATCGGGCCGTTTCCGGGCCGCCGCAAAGCCTCACGGAAACCCCCGGAAGTTGTTGCCGACCAGTGTGTTGGGCTGTCGTCGAATTACTGGCGGCTGCGTTCTCAGGATTGCGCCGTTCCAGGGAAGGGGCCGCAAACTTTGCGAACGTTCGGCCGCTCAAGGGGAATGACGGATGACGTTTCGCGTGATGGGACCGCACGAATGGGGGCGATTCGCTCCGGAAGCGTGGGGTCATCTACTTCGGTTGTCAGATAGCGGGGCCCTGAATGGCCCTGAGCTCGAGCAGGTGATCGAGCGGGCGTTGGCGCACTTCGACGGGCGGATTGCCCTCGAGGACCTGCGCTCGCTGATCGACGGGGCAGGCTTCGATGAATCGGGGTCAGGCCTCGACCAGGTGAATGTGCATTGAACTACGAGGCTCGAGGCTTGAGGCTCGAGGCTTGAGGTAAACCAACAGAGAGAGCAATGGCTGCGAAGAAGAAGAGTTCTGATGACGCGACCAAGCCCACCGTCCGGCGTATTGCCGGCCGTGGAGCTTCAGCGCGCGCGTCGTCTGCTGCAAAAAAGAAGAAAGCTTCGGCGGCGATTTCGCGCTCGAAAGCTGTGACGAAGTCGGCTTCACGGCGTTCGAAAGTCACGGAGGATCTGGTCGCGAACAACGGTGCCGGTGGCGGCGGCGGAACGCTCGTCATCGTCGAGTCACCCCGCAAGGCGAAGACGCTGAGCAAGTACCTCGGCCGCGGCTATCGTGTGAAGGCCACGGTTGGACATGTCCGCGATCTCCCCGAGAAGAAGCTTGGGATCGATATCGACAAGGGCTTTGCTCCGGAGTACGTCACGATCGCCGGCAAGGAAAAAACGCTCGCCGAAATCAAGGAAGCCGCGCATAGCGCGGACGAGGTCTATATCGCGACCGACCCCGATCGCGAAGGTGAGGCGATCGGATGGCACGTCGCGGAGCAGATCAAGCGCAAATCAGGACCACGCATCAAGCGCGTGCTGTTTCATGAGTACACGAAGGACGCGGTCCGTGCGGCGATGGAGCATCCGCGGGACATCGATACCAGGCTGGTTGATGCGCAGCAGGCGCGCCGTGTGCTCGATCGGCTCGTCGGCTACAAGGCGAGTCCCATTCTCTGGAAGACGGTGAAAAAAGGGCTGTCCGCCGGCCGCGTGCAGACCGTCGCATTGCGCATGCTGGTGGAACGGGAGCGGGACATCCGCGCCTTCAAGCCGCAGGAGTACTGGACGATCGCGGCCATCATGGAAAAGGAAGGCCAGCGCTTTTCGGCGCGCCTCCATTCGGTGGACGAGAAGAAGATCGAGATCCACGACGAGGCGCAGGCGCGTTCCATAGTGTCCGACGTGGAGCGCCTGGCGCGTGCGACCGCGAAAGCGGCCGGCATGCGCGCGTCGTTCGCGTTCCCGCTCACCGAGGTCAAGCGGCGCGAACGCCGGAAGAACCCCGCCGCACCCTTTACGACCAGCACGCTCCAACAGGAAGCAGCGAAGAAGCTGGGCTTCGGTTCGAAGCGAATCATGCGCATCGCGCAGTCGCTGTACGAGGGGGCAGACCTCGGTGAAGAAGGCGCGACGGGACTCATCACGTACATGCGCACCGACAGCACTCGTGTGGCGGAAAGCGCGGCGCTTTCAGCCCGCGAAATCGTGAAGCGCGACTACGGAGCCGAGTACCTCGCGAACGGTCCGCAGCTGTACGTGGGCGGCAAGCAGGCCGCAAACACGCAGGACGCTCACGAGGCGATCCGCCCATCTGATCCGGCGCGCAAGCCCGAAGACGTGAGGCGATACCTGAAGGAAGAGCAGTTCAAGCTCTACCAGCTCATCTGGCAGCGCTTC
>CAZSNV010000236.1:0-7615 GCA_964608035.1 uncultured Gemmatimonadaceae bacterium
GATGCCGTGATTCAGGGCTGCTCTTCTCTCTGAATGCGCACCTCTGGACGAACTCAATCCCGATTCTGCTTTATGGAACGGATGACCAGCGCACGCGTTACCTTCCAGGCCTGTGCAATGGAGCGTTGATCGGGGCCAACGGCGCGAGCGAGCCCGACGCAGGGTCCGACATCTTCTCCATGCGCACGCGTGCGACACGACGCGGCGAGTGTTACGTGCTTACCGGCACTAAGACCTTCGTGACGAACGCTCCGGTCGCCGATCTCTTCGTCGTCTACGCCACCATCGATCCGGCGCTCGGACCAATGGGTGTGACGGCGTTCATCATTGAGCGCGATACGCCCGGCCTGACCATCGGCAGGCACATGGAGAAGATGGGCCTGCGAACGTCGCCAATGGCCGAGATCGTTCTCGACGAGTGTGCCGTTCCCATCGGGAACCGGCTCGGGCGCGAAGGCCGCGGCGTCGAGATTTTCGAGTGCTCCATGGAATGGGAGCGCGGCTGCATTCTGGGGAGTTTCCTCGGCGTCATGCGGCGTCAATTGGAAGCCTGCATCGCGCACGCGCGAACCCGGAAGCAGTTCGGAAAGCCGATCGGCAAGTATCAGGCGGTCGCCAACCGCATCGTCGACATGCGTGTGCGGCTGGATACGTCGCGTCCGGTGGTCTACCGGATCGGTGAGTTGAAGGAGCAGAACAGGAAAGCGGTCCTGGAATCTTCAATCGCCAAGCTCTATGTTTCGGAGGCACTTGTGCAATCGATGCTCGATGCCGTGCAGATCTACGGGGGTTACGGCTACATGACAGAGCAGGAAGTCGAGCGGGACTTGCGCGACGCGATTGCCAGCACCCTGTACTCCGGTACTTCCGAGATCCAGCGCAACATCATCGCGCGGTCTCTCGGTCTCTAGGCGTGGAAGGACGGATGGCTGTCGCAGCGAACAGTGCCCGAGTGGATTGACCTCGTCACCTGGTGGAAAGTCGGCTAACGGATGGTGCGGCAGTAACGTACGGAGCTCCGAACGCAATGGAGCATCGAGTCAATGGACCCAATTAAAGAGACCATTCGAAGTTACATCCTTGCTGAATACCTCCCGGGGGAGTCGGCGGCAAATCTCGCTGACCACACGCCGCTGCGGACCAGCGGCATTCTCGATTCGATGGCCACGCTGAACCTCGTGGGCTTCCTCGAGAAGACGTTCAACATTACTGTCGATGCTCACGAGACCGGCATTGAAGACTTTGATCGCATCGAGGACATCGCCGCACTTGTCGCTCGCAAGAAAGATGCGGCGGTGTAAGGCGGGCCGGGGAAACATCAATGTCTCGCACCGCAAATCTCTGCCAGTATCTCCGGCGAAGTGCCGTCGCATTTGGCGATCGCTGCGCGGTCGTGGATCCGTCCGGGTTGGCTGTGACCTATCGGGAGCTCGATGAATTGTCCGACTGTCTGGCCGGATTTCTGGTCGAGCGCGGCGTGCAGCCGGGTGATCGTGTTGGCGTCATCGCACCGAAGAGCGCGTCGGTGGTCGCGACCCTGTTCGGCATCATGAAGGCCGGCGCTGCCTATGTGCCGGCGGATTACACGGCGCCCGCGGCCCGCAACAGAATGCTGCTCGCGGACTGCGCCGTGAAAGCGATCTTCCTGCACACTGAATGTGAAGGCATCGTCCAGGATTGGCCGTCGCCTGACGTGCCGACCGTTATCTGGCTGGACGGCGCGGACGACGTGACTGCGGGGGGAATGCCGGGGGTGTCCTGGCGAATCGCCTCCAGCCATGCCACGCTGAAAGACGAGCGCCTGGTCGACTCGACTGGGCTCGCCTACATTCTCTACACATCCGGCTCTACGGGCATTCCGAAGGGCGTCATGCTGACGCACGAGAATGCCACCAGCTTTGTCGACTGGTGCTCTGACGAATTCGAACCGCGGGAAGACGACCGATTCAGTAGTCACGCGCCGTTTCATTTCGACCTCTCGGTCCTGGACTTGTACCTCTCGCTGAAACACGGTGCGGCGCTCTATCTGATCTCCGAAGCCGTTGGGAAGAACCCGCAGGAGCTTGCCGCGTTCATCGCTTCGAATCGGCTGACGGTCTGGTACTCCACGCCCTCGATTCTCAGTCTACTGGCACAGTTCGGAGGATTGGAGAAGCACGACTGCTCAACACTCCGTACGGTCTTCTTTGCCGGCGAAGTGTTTCCTGTCAAGCACCTTCGCAGCATCGTCGACCGGTGGCCGCAGGCCGTCTTCTTTAACCTGTACGGTCCCACGGAAACCAACGTGTGCACGTTTGCCCGGGTACCAGCATCGATCCCGCCAGACCGAACGGAGCCGTATCCAATCGGTTTCGTGTGCCCTCATTGCGAGGCGCTCGTCCTCGATTCGCCGGGAGGCACCGAAGTCGCCCGCGGCGAAGAGGGCCTGCTCCACATAGCGGGTCTCTCGCTCTTCCAGGGCTATTGGGGCCGGTCCCACGAAGGACTCTTTTTCGAGCGGGACGGGAGACGCTGGTACAACACCGGAGACGTTGTTCGCGAAACGTCGAACGTTGGCTTCGTGTACCTGGGACGCAGGGACCGGATGGTAAAGCGACGTGGATACCGCATCGAGCTGGCAGAAATCGAGAGAGGGTTGTATCAGAACGAGCGCATCCGCGAGGCCGCCGCGATCGCGATTCCCGACAATTCCGCCGGCGTCCGAATCATCGCGTATGTGACCGCACAGCCGGGTGAGCGTCCCTCGATCGTTGAATTGAAGACGTTCTGTAGCCGCGCTCTGCCGTCGTACATGAACCCAGATGCGTTTGTGTTCGTCGACGCGCTGCCCAGGACATCCACCAACAAGGTTGACTACCAGAGTCTGACGCGGGCGCACCAGCCGCAGCAGGCCTGACAACGCTTCCTGTCTTCGTGAGTATGGCGTAATGGTAAAGATCGCGTGCGTCAATCGCGTTACTACGAGCGACCTTCCGACGACACAGTCCAATTGCTGGACACGTGCAAGGGCCAGGCGTGGCAACTGACGTTTCTGCTGGCAAGGCTTTGGGAAAGAAGGCCAAACGAGGAGTCGTATGGTCATTTCTCCGGGAAGGTGTCACTGAGATCCTGGTCTTTCCCTCGTCGATGATTTTGGCGCGGCTGCTCACCCCTCGTGAGTTCGGCATCGCAGCGGCTGCCGGGTTCTTCACGCTGCTGGCGGGCCGCCTGTCGGCACTCGGTTTCAACGCGGCGCTGGTTCGGGCCAAAGTCGTGCTGCCAACGCACCTCTCCACGGTATTCATCGTGAATTTGGCCGTGGGGGTGCTCACCTTTTCTGTGCTCACGGCCATCACACCCTTTGTCGCCCGTTTCTACGACACGCCCGAAACGGGCGCGATTCTCCCGGTGGCGGCGGTTGCTTTCCTGATCGTGCCGTTCGGCACAGTGCCGGCCGCAATGCTCACACGCGAGATGCGATTTCGGGAGTCGGCGATCATCGACTGGTATTACACCCTGACGTTTGCGGGGACCACAACACTGCTGGCGTGGCTTGGCTTCAGCTATATGAGCATGGTGTACGGGAGGCTCGCGTCGATGGCTGTGCTGACCATCAGCCGAATTGCGTATGTGCCCTGGCGTCCGTCGTTCACGTTTTCCAAGGCAGCGCTGTACGAGCTTCTGTCCTTTGGCGCCGGCGTGCATGTCAAGAGCTTGTTGGACTTTACCGCGCAGAACATCGACAACCTCGTCGTCGGGAAGTTGTTCGGGATGGCATCGCTCGGGTTCTATGACAAGGCGTTCGGCACAATGAACCGCTTTCTCGTGCGACTCAACACCGGCGGGCCAGGCATTGCATTCCGGGCGTTTGCGATCATCCAGGACGAGCCGGCGCGCTTCCGCCGAGCCTACGGCAAGGTCGTGATGTCGAGCGCGCTGCTGGCATTCCCGATCTTTGCGGGTTTGATCGCCGCCGCGCCACAGTTCATCGTGGTGCTGTTCGGCGAGCGCTGGCGGCCGGCCGCGGCACCGTTTCAACTCTTGTGCGTCGCCGCGTGTCTCAAGCTGCTGAACATGTACGCGAGCTCAGCGAATCAGGCGGTAGGCCGCGTCTGGTCTGAGGTGTGGCGGCAGGGATTGTATGTGACGTTGATCGTCGGCGGTTTGATGCTCCTCCGCAACCGGGGGCCGGTCGGCGCGGCCGCCGGTGTGTTGTTCGCGACGGCAGTGATGACCGTACTCATGCACGTCTTGCTGACGTCGTCGACGCACCTGCGCTGGATCGATGTGCTCCGCCCACAACTGCCAGGAGTGCTGTGCGCTGGCGGGGTCGGCACGACTGTAATGCTCGTGGAGTTCGGCTTGGCTCGTACACTCGGGCACCCTCCCGCGCCTTGGCTGCTGCTCGGAGTACAAGCAATCGCTGCCGGGATTTTCTACTGCGCGTTTGTGCTGTTTGCGCCGCACCCAGAGTTGCGGATCCTCGTACGTGAAGTTGCCGAAGACCTGGCGCCTGCGTCCGTCAAGCGACATCGTTTGGTCCAGCTGTACCTTGGCACATCATCGGCGCTCACGTAGGCGTGCGCCGCATTCTGGTGACGTATCGGAGACGGTTTGTCCGAAGCACCGCCGCCACCCAGGTGTTTGGCGGGTACGCTACATGGCCGAACAAGAGGTCGAACGCGCCCTGCGGGACGCGATCGGCAGCACGTGCGCGCGGGCACGTCCGAGATACAGGGCAACATCATCGCCAGGGGCCTCGGTCTCTAGTTGGGAGCACGCAGGATGTCGGTCGTCGTTAGCACTCCCCCCGAGGATTCTTCCTCCCGCCTCACCGCGGCTCCCACGGTGCACCAACACGACAAGCGCGCCACGATGGCGAGCCGGGACCCGATCAAGTTCGCGGGGCTCATGACTCAGTTGGGCGTGCTTCTTGCGGCGTTCTTCTACTTCGACATCGAGGAGGCGGCCTTCGGCTTGCTCTCGCTGCTCATGGTGGCGGGGTTCGCGATTCACTACTGGCTGCCCTTCCAGTGGAAGGAGCGCTTCTACATCGCATGGTCGCTGGGCGGAACCTTTGTCATGCTCCCGCCCGGCACCGCAGCGCTTCTCATCTTTGCGGGAGTGTTTTTCTTCGGCGTCGTGTCGAGCCCACTGTCGTTCCGGGCACGCCTGCTGATCGTCGTCGCGCTCGTGGCCATGCTGACCTATGGCCGCGCGACCAATGGCTTCGGCATCCCGTTTGACTTCTGGCCAGTATTCGGCTCGATCTTCATGTTTCGATTCCTGGTCTACCTGTACGACGCGGCGCACGCCAAAGCAAGGCCCCGGCTCGGGGAGTTCCTGACGTACTTCTTCGTCTTGCCGAACTACTACTTCCTGTTGTTTCCAGTCATCGACTACCAGACGCAGCGCCAGTCCTACTTCAGGCGGGACATCCACGACGTGGCGCAGCAAGGCATCTCGTGGATTGGCCGAGGGGCCGTCCAGCTCCTTTTGTATCGACTCGTGTATCACTTGAAGGGCCCGTCCAACGCACCCGATGCGGTCACGACGTTCGCAGGCCTACTAGCGACGATGACCTTCACGTATCTGCTCTACCTCAGGGTGTCCGGGCAGTTCCACATCATCATCGGGTTCCTGCACCTCTTCGGATACGACTTGCCTGAAACGCACCGCAAGTACCTGCTGTCGCGAAGCCTCACTGACTTCTGGCGTCGCATCAACATCTACTGGAAGGATTTCATGGTGAAGCTGGTCTACTTCCCCGTGTACTTCCGGTTGCGGCGATCAGGTGAGGTGCGGGCCCAGGTCGTCGCTACGGTCGTAGTCTTCTTCGTCACGTGGCTCCTACACTCGTACCAGTGGTTCTGGCTGCGGGGAGAGTTGTTGATGACCTGGCCCGACACGCTGTTCTGGGGCATCCTGGGCGCGCTCGTCACGATCAACCTATTGCTCGAGCGCCGCCGGCCCGCCCGGGCTGCGCGGAAGCCCTGGCTCGAACCTGTCCAGGTGGCTGGCACCTTCGGTTTGATTGTCACTCTCTGGTCGCTCTGGAATTCGCCATCGGTACCGGAGTGGCTCGATCTGGTGACTTGGTGGCAGGTCGGTTAGTCTGCAACGCAGAGGATTTCCATGAGACGAATCGCGCGGAGCGAAGCGGTACGAGTGGTCGTGGTGCTGATTGCCCTGATGGGGCTGAAGACGCTGCTGCTCGGCTACAAGGACGTTGTGCCCGCCGTCGGTTGGCCGCAGGGCGCTGCGCGCGCCTGGGGCAACGAGCTCGTCAGGACCGTGTCGAGTCGCGCCCTCAACAAGGAAGCCCGCGAGTCGCTGACCGCTGGCTACTACGAGGGGCTCCTGAACGAGGGATCGAGGCTCAGCGGGATGAACCGGTTGGTCACCGACAATCGTCCACCGACCTTCGAGATACGCACCCAGCCCGACCGCCGCGAAAGCGGCGACTTCCTGTTCTACGAGCTCATCCCGAACTCGGACATCCCGGATTATCAGGACGATCGGGCTCGGTATCGCCTCAAGACGAACAGCGCGGGATTCGCGGACAAGGAATATTCGCTGGAAAAGCCGGCGGGGTTTCGACGAATCGCCCTGATGGGCGACTCGCTGACGCGCGGGCAAGGTGCGCCGTTCGGTGGTACCTACGAAGCACTTCTCGAGAACCAGTTAAACGAGTCGCACCGGTCCGACGCGGTACGTGGCTACGAGATCCTCAACTTCGCGGTCGGGTCCTACACCATCACGCAACAGCTCGGGATGGCGGTCGAGCGGGCCGTGCGGTACAAACCGGACGCCTACATGTTCGGCATTTCTCCGTTGAGCGTGTACCGGAGCTGGGGGCAGCACATAGCGCTGCTCACGCGCGCCGGCACCGACGTCAAGTACGACTACCTTCGCCAGCTCGTCCGCGATGCGGACCTTCAGCCCGATGATCCGATCGGCGTCTTCGACGCGAAGCTCGCGAAGTTCAGGCTACCCACGATTCGGTGGGCGCTCGGCGAGATGGCTGCCCACGCGAGGCGCGAAGGAGCGTCCATCGTCGTGGTGCTCGTGCCCGACGTGGCCCCACCGGAAGAGGTCGAGGAACATTTCCTAGGCGTCCGGAAGATTCTACGGGATCTCGGGATCCCGTTCATCGACTTGCTCGACACCTTCGGGAACAGGACCGACATCTTGTCGCTCAGGGTCGGACCGCGCGACAGACACCCGAACGCGGCGGGACATCAATTGTTGTTCGAGCGCCTGTACGCTCGGCTGTCGACGGATCGCGCGTTGGTCGAGATGCTTGTCGGCACCGGCAACTGGGTGACCGCGGCAGCGGGCACACCCATCAGCGCCGTTGCCCCCCGGGCACCGGTCCCACAGCCGTGAGTGCTTCGCCGGTCGACGTCAGACTGTCGCGAGCTGCGCGTTTCGAGCACGCCGACTATCGGCGAGAGGCCACGACTTTCAATTCCTCGTTCACAGCCACATGAGTAGCATCCAGGACATTCCGTTTCGTTGCCCTCGTTGCGCGGGTCCGCTACAGACTCAAGCGGAAGGCTTCTACTGCGGCACGTGTGGAATCAGCTACCCCATCCGTGACGGCATCGTCGACTTTCGCAGCCGGCGGCATGAC
>CAZSNV010000237.1:0-7589 GCA_964608035.1 uncultured Gemmatimonadaceae bacterium
GCCTGCGCCACCGCGTCCACCACCGGCACCACCGCCACCACCGCCACCACCGCCGCCACCACCACCACCCCCGCCGCCTCCACCGCCACCTCCACCACCGCCACCGCCACGCCCGGCGAAGGTGTTCGCCGCGCCACGGGTGAAGCCCCACACCACGGTATGCATGCCTTCCGTGTTCGGGCCCGTGAGACGGCTCACCGTGTCACCCTTCACGTCCGTGATGACGATGCTCACCGGAGAGCCTGCACGGCTGCCGAGCCGGTAGGTGATCGGCGCGCCATATGGAGCGTTCGTACCCTGGTAGTACTGGTCGGCGTTCAGGTTGGTCGACAGACCACCGGAGCGCGGCTGGTTGTACTGATACGCGGTCGGCATCGCGAACAGCGCGACCGGCCGGCGCATGAGGCTGTCGGCCATCTGCTGGAGCGGGCCGACCGGAACGATCCAGATCGACCGGCCATGCGTCGCCGCGATGAGCTCGCGGTCGCGCGGATGCACCTTGAGATCGTGCACCGGCACCGTCGGCATCCCGGTCATGAACTGCTGCCAGGTTGCGCCGCGGTCGAGCGTCATCCACACGCCGACATCGGTACCGACGTAGAGAAGATTCCGGTTCACCGGATCCTCGGTCACGACGTGCACGTAGTTTGGCCGGTCCTTCGGGATGTTGCTGACGATCGAGCGGAAGGTCTTCCCCCAATCGTTCGACACGTAGATGTACGGGGTGAAGTCGCCTTCCTGGTGATTCTCGAACGCGATGTACACGGTGGCCGAGTCGAAGCGCGACGGCTCGACGTGGCTCACCCAGCTCTTCGCGGGGACGCCGGGGAAGCGACCGGTGAGGTTCTCCCAGGTCGCGCCATCGTTCCGCGTCAGCCAGACGTTGCCGTCGTCGGTGCCGGCGTAGAGGATGCCTGGCCGCATCGGCGACTCGTTGAGCGAAACGATCGTGCTGTGAGTCTCGGCGCCCGTCGCATCGCCGGTGATGCCGCCGGTGCGGTCGCGTGCCGGCGTTCCATCCGGATTACGGCCCGTGCTCACCCGGATCCGAACCGCATCCTGGGTCGAGAGGTCGGGCGAGATCGGCCGCAGGTTGTCGCCCATCTCCACCGACTTGAAGACGCGGTTGCCGGCGGTGTAGAAGGTCGATGGATTGTGCGGCGAGAGAAAGAACGGGGTGTTCCAGTTGAAGCGAGCCGCGGGATTCGCGATCGAGTCCGCCGTGAGTCGCGTCCGGATCTCGCCGATCTGGCGAGCCTGCTCCACCGTCGCCGGCTTGGTGGTGTCGGGCCAGATCTGACGGATCTGCGCCGTGTATGTCGCGCGGTTGAAGCCCGCCGGACGAAGGCTCGCCGACGCGCCGGTGCGCTGGTTCAGCCGGCGCATGCTGCCGCCCTGCGACTCGGTGTAGATGATCGCCGGGTCGCGCGGGTCCTGCGCCGTGACGAAGCCATCGCCGCCGCCGACGTGGTTCCAGTCGGCGAAGAGGATCGGGCCCTGCCGCTTCCGGCTCGGACCGCACCAGCTGCCGTTGTCCTGGAGACCGCCGCACACGTTGTACGGCACGGCCATGTCATAGCTCGCCGCGTAGAACTGCCCGAGCTCCATGTAGCGGAGGTCCTGCCAGGTACCGCCCTTGTCGAAGGTCTGCGCGGCGCCGCCATCGTGCACGATGACCATGTGCTCAGGGTCCTTGGGGTCGATCCACATGCCGTGGGTATCGACGTGGACGCTCAGCGCCGTCGTCCGGGTCGTCTTCCCCCCATCCTCGGAGAACGCCACCGGCGTCGAGCTCCAGTACACGCGATCGGGATTCGACGGGTCGACGCGAACCTGCGAGTAATAGAAGGGACGCGTGTTTTTGGTCGACATGTGCGTCCA
Source organism: uncultured Gemmatimonadaceae bacterium (assembly GCA_964608035.1). Lineage (GTDB taxonomy): Bacteria > Gemmatimonadota > Gemmatimonadetes > Gemmatimonadales > Gemmatimonadaceae > JABWBJ01. The sequence continues at coordinate 1,882 of CAZSNV010000237.1, forward strand.
CGTGCGGCCACCATCCGCGGAGCGATAGAGCCCGCTCGCGATGGGCTGCGTCGCGGTGGGCTCCGCTTCGACCACCGTGTACATGACGTCGGGATTGCTCCGCGCGATCGCGACCATGATCCGGCCCTTCATCTGGGTCGGAAAGCCGTTGCCCTTGATCTCGGTCCAGGTGCGACCGGCGTCGGTCGTCTTCCAGAGGGCGCTCCCGGGACCGCCGCTGCGCAGGAAATAGGGGCCGCGCTGCCGGTCCCAGCTCGTCGCCCAGAGGACGTTCGGGTCGCGCGGGTCCATGGCGATGTCGACGAAGCCGGCCTTGTCGCTGATGAACTTGCTCAGCGTCCAGGTGCGTCCGCCGTCGATCGTCTTGTAGAGACCGCGTTCGGGGTTGGTGCGCCAGGTCGCGCCGACCGCGGCGACGTAGACGATGTTCGGATCGGTGGGGTGGATGACGATGCGACCGATGCTCTCGGTCTTCTCCAATCCCATGAGCTGCCAGGTGATGCCGCCATCCGTGGACTTGTAGATGCCGCCGCCCGGCGAGATCGAGTTGCGCGCGTCCTCCTCACCCGTCCCTGCCCAGATGACGTTCGTGTCCGAGGGCGCGATCGCGATGTCGCCCATCGAGATGACCTTCTCGTTCTGGAAGACGGGAAAGAAGGTCGTCCCGTTGTTCACCGTCTTCCAGATGCCGCCAGCCGCTGATGCGACGTAGAACGTCTTCGACGGAAACCCGACGCCTTCGACGTCGGTCGAACGTCCACCCATGTTGGACGGCCCGATCGTCCGCCAGCGGAAGCCGGCGAGCGTCGCGGAGTCGAGCGGGGTGGAGAGCTGGGCGCTGACCGGGGAGGCGCTCGCCAGGAGCGCGCCCGCGACCAGCGCGAGCGGAACTGAGCTGCGCATGTAGTGGTGGTCGGGATGGAGGGAGGTCGGCGAGAGCCGGGAGGGGATAGAAGCAGTACGCCGCAGCGCCGAGGTGCGTTGAGCGACGCGCACCAACGACGCAGCATCTGCCTGCCGCACGGCCAAGCTACGACCCAGAGGTAATCTGATGGAAGTACGCTTTTCGGAGCCGACATGGATGGCGCTCCGTCATATCCCGCTGATGCCGGCGCTCGCCGGCCTGCTCCTCACCCTCGCGCCACCGGCCCTCGCCCAGCGCACGACCGTTCGCGACAGCGCCGGGATCACGATCGTCGAGAACTCCCGCGCCGCCGTCCCGCGCACGGCGTTCACCCTGTCCGCCACACCGGCGGTCCAGGTCACGGGACGCAACGATGTTCTCGAGTATCTCTTCTCGCCCAACGTCGCCGCGGCCGGCCGGTTGTCCGATGGACGGATCGTCGTCGGTGACCAGTGGTCGTTCAACGTCAGGGTCTTCGGCGCCGACGGCCGGCATCAGCGCACCTTCGGCTCGATGGGCTCGGGCCCGGGCCAGCTGGCGGCGATCAGACGCATCTTCATTCTTCCGGCAGATACTATTGCCGTAGTAGATGGGCGCATCAACCTGTTCACTCCCGACGGAAGGTTCATCCGGGTCGAGAGCATGGGCGTACAAGGGATGACGCCGCTCGCCCGCCTCGCGGACGGCGATTGGATCTCCCGCCGAGGCACGGGAAAGGACTCGGTACGCGTCTTCCGGGTGTCTCGCACCGCGAGCGGCGCGTCGCCCTCCGACACCGGTCTCCGCCTCGCCGTGTACGACCCGCGAGACACGAGTCTCCACGCCGCGGGCGCCCACGTCCCCGGCGTCACCATCGCCGCAACGCCGTTTGTCCCCTCGGTTGTCATCGCGGGCCTGCCGAACGGCTTCCTGTTGGGCGACGGGAAGACCTTCGAGATCCTCGAGTACTCCGCCAACGGCCGGCTCCGCCGGATCATCCGCCGCGACGTGGACCTGCGCGTGACCGAAGTGGACAAGGCGCGCTACCGTGAAGGTGAGCTCACGGGCAAGCAGGGTGCGGCGCGCGTCGCGGCCGAGCTCAGGCTCAGCACGACGGTCTTTCCGAAGACGATCCCGGCGTTCCAGCGCATCGTCGTCGACCCCTCGGGCCGCATCTGGGCCCAGGACCAGCTTCGAGCCAACCACGTGCCGCTGAAGTGGACGGTGTTCGATCCGAATGGAAAGATGCTGGGTGTCGTCGAGGTCCCCGTAGGTTTCCGCGTCTTCGAAGTCGGGACCGATTACATCCTCGGGCGCCTGCGAGACGCGAAGAACCAGGCGCACATCCAGATGTACACATTGATTGCGGCAGGGCGATAGAGGTCTGGCGACCCGCCGGGACAACGGCGGAATGGCGCTCGACGGACATCCGGACGCTCGCCAGCTTCAGCGCACGTTAGGCCGCATAGCGGTACAGACCGGGTACATGGGTCCGCAACTGCGACGCCGAAAGTGCGTGCCGCCGGCGGCGACCTCGTCGAGGTCCTCTTCCCCGTTACGGCCGAGAGAAGACTGAACCATGCGGCACGGCTTCGCCGCTGGCCCCGTGCGGCCAGCGGGCACGCGCGAAACTCACGCCCCCCGCCGGTGCCCCTGGGTCTCGAAAGGACTGATCGATCTCGAGCGCACCGGTGCGCTGGTCCAAGCTCACCAAGTAGAGCCGTCGCTTTCCATCGTTGACAACGAGGCGCGAACCGCCCTTGTCGAATGCCAGCCAGTGCGGCTTGAAAGTCGAATCGAAGGCAACTCGGCTCACCTCGCGCGGACGGGTCGGATCGGACACGTCGAGCGTCACCAGCGCATGTTCATCGGGAACGGTTTGGACCCAGAGCGACCCGATGAGTATCGGAACGGCGCAGTTCTCCCCACCAAAGGCCCGGAGGAAATCGATCTGCGGAGCCGGGCCGTCGATGCCCGTCACCCGGTAGAAGCCGCAGGTGAAGGTGGCGAGAAGTACGGTCCGGCCATCGGACAAGACTCGTGGCTCACCGGGGAAGAGGTGATGGTCCTCTCCCTTGGCACTTGCTGACGCATCGTGGATATGGCCGTCGCCGGCCTTCGTCGTCGGGAGTTCGATGGTCTGCAACAGCGCGAGGTCGGACAGACGCCACACTTGCAGATGAGCCCCGAAGTTTGCCAGCATGTCTGTGCTTGTGGAGACGACTCGGTCGATCGCTGGCAGCACGGCCAGACTGTAGGGGCGCATCTGGAGACTGTCGATCGCCTCCGCTCTGGCACTGGTAGCGCGGACGAGGTGGCCCTGGCGGTCGAGTTCCACCAGACCCCCCGGCGGGATATTCGTCGGGCCCCGTCCCTGAAAGGTGGCCAACAGGTGACCGCCCGCCAGTTGCACGAACGAGTGCGGGAAGCTGAATCCGCCGATCTCCGTGAAGGAGCCAAGCAGCCGCGGTCGGTTGGGGCGCGCGAGGTCGAACCGGAAGGTTCGGCCGGCTCCGAACCCGTTAGCGAACAGCACTCGGTCGCGCTCGAGCTGATGCTCAGTGTGGTGGGGCTTGGTCGCGCGCGCGCCGACCGGTACGGTCGACAGGATGCGGGCGTAGGTTCGCGATCCGCGACGGACGTCGATGACTGCGAGAAAATCGCTGTCGAGCGTGTCGGCGTCACCGGCCCAGACATACAGAAAGGGGGCCGGACGATCGGTCTGGGCAAGGCTACGCCCCGGAACAGTCGCGAGAAGCGCCAACATGAGCCAGCGGCTGGTGCGAATCAGGGGAGCCTCCCAGGAGCGTGAACTGTTCGACACCAGCTTGGGCAACGCACGGAACAGTGCGGCCTAACGAGGTTGTAGAATAACTATTCGAGGCACTGAACCGCCGCATTCAAGGGGTGCTTCGATCCTCTCCGATGTGCCGATCGTCGATTGTACGCGATCTGGCGAGGTCGGATTTGCAACATCGTGAGCGCGCATTTGGTGGCTGGGCTTTTTCTACAGCCTCAACGCCAACGTTCAGCGGCAGGGCTACCAATAATTGCGAGCGCAGCGAGCAGCGCAGTAGCCCTGTCTGCTGCAACGTACGTTAGGCCGTGCGGCGCTTCGATCTTTCCTTGAGATACGCCCGAAGTGCGCGATTCACCGCTTTCGCATCGCCGAACTCCGCCGCGACATCCGGATCCAGGAGGACGAGATTCGTCCCCTCCGCGTAGCGTTTGGCGTACTTCCCGCGCACGCCACCCGAGAAGTCATATTCCGCACGCATCGTGTCGCGCGCGGGCCGGCGGGGCGCCGACTTGGCAGCCTTCTTCGTTCGACTAGGAGTCGCCTTCTTCATACCGACGCCGTTCTCGACGGGTGGCGAGCCGAGCACTGAGGAGTCGAACCAGGTCGTCGTCGCGCTCGACGTGCGTGACAACCAGGAGCCGGTGCCGATCGGACAGGCCGACCAGGAGAAACCGCGCTTCCGCACGCGAGTGATCCGGATCGGGCACCGTCAGTGACAACGGGTCCGCAAACGCGGTCGCGGCTTCCTGGAAGCTTACGCCGTGCTTGCGTGCGTTGCCAGCGGCCTTGCGAGGATCCCAGGAAAATCGGAGCGGCATGCCCTAGCAATCTACGCCGCGGTAGCAGCCGTTTGCATCGGCCTAACGAGGCTGTAGGAAAAGTCGCTGACTACGATTTGAGCGACGGATGTGGAAAACCCGACCCTCACATTTGCCACCAGATCGACGATCGACCCTCGGTCCATCATCGACGTACCCCAAGATCGCGAGGTCCCCAGAGGCGCCCGGCTTTTCCTACAGCCTCAACGCCCGCGTTAAGCCGCGAGCACCTATAACCAACGCGGCGAAGCCGCTTCCATAACGTGCTCGTCGGCTTCAACGCACCGTTAGGCAGATTGCGCGCAACTGCTTGTCGCGGTGACCGTCGATTACCGTAGAATCTGTGAGCCGCTCGTAACGTCCCCATCTACAATCTTGAGTACGTCGCGACCGTCTTTCGCGATCCAATACCGCTGAGTGTCTCCCATGGCAGACACGTCGACGCGCCAACAGTCCGCATCTCGACCACCCCGGGTTCGAATGCGTTCCTCTCCAGCGGCACGAATGGTCGCCCATTGAAAGCCGGGCCCGCCAGCGTAGAACAAGGCTAGTTGCACAGTTCCGTCGATGGGTAATGGCAGGGCGCGCGTGACGACGTCGATCTCGGCCGCGGAGTACACCGGAACTTCGAACGATGCCTCGGTGACGTCCGGTGCCTGCCCCGTACGCAGCTCCTCCACTCGAACCCGCCCCTCCCGATAGTGGACGACCTTGCGGCCACTGGGAGTTGATAGGCGCTGAGTGATCGGCCGAAGCGTCGTCGCGTCGAACAAGAGGCTGTCGATCGCGATGGTTCCGTCAGCTCCACGCCACACGAAGACTTGCTCCCACACCGCGGAGTTGTTCGCGTCAACACGGCGATAGGTTTGTACGGCCCAAGCAATCGTATCGACCACGGCCCCGCCGCGACTCGTGACGAGAAACGTATCGGTGGCGGCTCTGACGACGCCGGAGTCGAAACGCGCCGGTTCCAACCTTGGCGCAGATGCCACAGCGTCGCCGGGACTAGAGGCCGGCACCGAACCTTTACAGCTGCCGAGGAGAACAGTGAACGCGAACACACGCGCCAGGTGCTTGTGGGTCATTCCACGTTCCTCAGGTGTCCTGCCTAACGCTCGCGTTCAGCTGCAGGGCTCTTAATAATTGCGAGCGCGCAGCGCGAGCAGCAAAAAGCCCTGACAGCTGCAACGCACGTTAGGCGGGGCCC
>CAZSNV010000238.1:0-7578 GCA_964608035.1 uncultured Gemmatimonadaceae bacterium
GCGGCACCGGCGCGATCTCGGAATCGATCGCTCGCGCCGCACGCGCGTTCGGTGCCGAGATCAGGCTCGAGGCGGAAGTCGTCAGGGTCCGCACAAAAGACGGACGGGCGACGGGCGTCGTCCTGGTGAATGGCGATGAACTCGAGGCGCCGATCGTGGTCTCGTCGCTCGACCCGAAACGCACCTTCCTCAAGCTCGTGAGCGAAGCCGACCTGCCTCCGGATTTCGTCGGGGACGTCAAGCGATTCAAGATCCGCGGCTCGTCAGGCAAGGTGAACCTCGCGCTGTCGGGCTTGCCCGACCTCACCTGCCTGCCGGGCGTCGGACCGCATTTGCGCGGCGCCATATCGGTATCGCCATCGCTCGAGTACGTCGAGCGCGCCTACGATGACGCAAAGTATGGGTCCTTCTCGCGCCGCCCGTACGCCGACATCATCCTGCCGTCGATGATCGACCCCGGCATGGCGCCGCCGGGCAAGCACGTCATGTCCGTCTTCGTGCAATACGCGCCATCGACCATCACCGGCGGCTGGGACAATCTCAAGCGCGATGCGTTCGGGAACGCGGTGATCGATGCGATCGCGCAGTTCGCGCCGAACATCCGCGACATCATCATCGACAAGCAGGTGCTCACGCCGGCGGACATCGAGCGCATAACGGGGCTTACCGAAGGCAACATCTTCCAGGGCGAGCTGGCGCTGCACCAGCTGTTCTTCCTGCGCCCGTCGCCGGGCTGGGCGCAGTACCGCACCCCCGTGCGCGGCCTCTGGCAGTGTGGATCGGGGACGCACCCGGGTGGCGGAATCATGGGCGCCGGTGGCCGTCTGGCCGCGCTGGAGATTCTCGGAGCCGCCTCGTGAATCCCTACGACACGATCGTGATCGGAGCGGGAGCCAACGGCCTGGCGACCGCGGCACTGCTGGCGAGGAAGGGCAAGCGCGTGCTGGTTCTCGAGCGTCGCGATGTGGCCGGCGGCACCAACGCGACCGAGGAATTCCATCCAGGCTTCCGCGTCAGTGCGTGCCGCGACGACGCCGGATGGGTTCCTGAATCCCTCGCCAAGCAGTTGCAACTCGTCAGGCACGGCCTGGAGTGGCTTCCCGCCAGCGCGGGACTGGTCTCGCTGTCCCCCGATGGCGCGCCGGTAGCGACGTACCGGGACGTCGGACGCACGATCGACAGCATCAAGGCGGTTTCGCCCGCGGACGCCGGTCGCTGGGCATTATTCACCGGCTTCATCGAACGCGTATCGGGATTCCTCCAGGCGATGTATTCGGTCCGCGCTCCCAAAGTGCAGTCGCGCGCATTCGGCGATCTCGTCGCGCTCGCCAGGCTCGGTCAACGACTGCGCCGGCTCGGCAAGCGCGAGATGATGGAAGTGCTTCGGGTCGTGCCGATGCCCGTCGCGGATCTCGCGGAAGAGTGGTTTTCGCACGAAGCGATGCGCGCGATGCTGGCGGTGGTGGGAACGCGCGACGTCATGCATGGGCCCATGTCGGGCGGAACGGCGCTCGTCTTTCTGCACCAGCAGGTCGGACAGGTGGCGGGATCGATCGGCGTCCGTCGAGTGCCGCGCGGCGGAACCGGCGCCCTCGCGTCCGCCTTCGCCGGGGCCGCACGCGAAGCGGGCGTCGAAATCCGGCTTGGCGCCGAAGTGAGTGAAGTAATCGTCGAGCGGGCACGCGTCACCGGCGTCCGGCTCGGCACGGGCGAAGCAATGGGCGCACCCCAGGTCATCTCGAGCGCCGATCCCAAGCGCTCGTTCTCGTGGATCGATCCCCTGTGGCTCGATCCGGAGTTGCTCCGTGCCGTGGACAACATCCGGATGCGGGGTTCGACCGCTCGCGTCCACTACGCGCTCGATGCGTTACCCAGGTTCCTGTCCGGCGGCCTCGAAGTGCCGCGCGACGCGTTAGGCGGATCGCTGGTGCTGGCGCCTTCGGTCGCGTCAATAGAACGAGCGTACGACGCGGCCAAGTTCGGCGACGTGCCGTCAGCACCGGCGCTCACCATGACCGTGCCCACGCTGATGGACCCGTCGCTGGCGCCGGATCGCCGGCACATCCTTTCCGTCAGCGTTCATCATGTGCCGTACGCCCGGCAGGGTGGCTGGGACTCGGCCGCGGCCGAGTCCCTGGGCGACCAGGTGACATCGATGATTTCGTCGGTCGTGCCGGAACTCCGGGAGCGGATGCTGCATCGCTGGGTGCTCACGCCCGCGGACCTCGAGTCGCGGTACGGATGCACCGAAGGGAACCTCTCGCACGGTGAACTGGCGCTCGATCAGTTCCTGTTCATGCGACCCGTCCCCTCAGCGAGTCGTTATGCGACGCCGCTGCACGGCTTCTGGCTCTGCGGCACCGGCGCCCATCCCGTGAGCTCGAGCGGGGCGGCGGGCATGCTTGTCGCGCGCGAGGTCGAGGGAGCACGGCGGTGAGGGCCGGGCTTCTTGCTTCTTACTGGTGCTGGATGGTGGGACAGCACCAGTACCAGCGCGCAGGACTAGCAAGTAGCTGGTAGCAAGGAGTAAGCAGCAAGCAGCCTGCCTTTCCGTTTATCGCTCCCAGTTCCCCTCGTATTCCATGTAACGGGCCGTTTCGCGCGCGACGTCGGCGCCGAGCAGGCGAGCCACGACGTGCAGTGACATGTCGATGCCGGCGCTGACACCTGCGGACAGTATGATATTGCCGTTGTCGACGATCCGGCGGTCCTCGCGCACGACGGCATCCGGCGCCACGGCGCGAAGCTCGTCGAACGCCATGAAGTGCGTGGTGGCCTCGCGGCCGGCGAGCAACCCCGCGGCGCCGAGCACCAGGGCGCCGGTACAGACGCTCAGGGTGAGCTCAGACGCCGGCGCTGTGCGCGCGATCCATTCCAGCATCACCGGATTCTTCATCTCCCGCCGCGTCCCATATCCGCCGGGCACGACCAGGATATCGGGCGGCGGGCAGTCGGCGAAGGAGAATCGAGGATTGATGCTGAGACCATTCCTCGCGGCGACCGGCGCGAGCCGCTCCGCGACCGTGTACACGTCGAACGGTTCAAGCTTGCTGCGACGACCCGTGACGGAGAAGACCTCGAACGGACCGGCAAAGTCGAGGACTTCCACTTCATCGAAGATCACTATGGCGGTTCGATAACGCATACGAGTGCCGCGCCTAGTTCGACGTCCCCTTCTCCTTGAGGACTTCTTCGAGCGCGGCGACAAATCCCGGACTCGTAGCCCTGAGCGTGCCCAGGTGCTTCCAGCGCAGGATCCCGTCGCGATCGATGAGGTACGTCGACGGCACGCCGAGGGCGAGGAAGCGTGTGTTCACGCGCTCGTCGGGGTCGCGCCAGATCGGATACGTCATCCGGAAGTCACGCGCGAAGTCGGTGATCTTGGATTCGTCACCACGCGCGTCCACGCTCACGCCGACGATCTGCAGGCCCTGCGCGCCGTGCTTGCCGTGCAGCGACTCGAGGTACGGGATCTCCTCCTTGCAGGGCAGGCACCAGGTGGCCCAGACGTTCAACAGCACCGGTTTCCCGCGCAGCAGGGCGAGTGACACGCTGTCGCCGCTGAGGTTTCGCGCGGCGTACGACGGCGCCTCGATGCCGACTTCCACGCGGCTCGGCGGTTCCCCCGTTCCGGCGCAGCCCAGCAAGACCGCCAACGCCAGCAGACGGCGCATGCCTAACGCTCCGGGCGCGGCAAGCGGGCGGTGGCCAGGCGCACCCGCGCGGTATCCCCGGGTTGCGTCCAGGCGAAGATGATCTCATCGCCGGAGCGCACCAGGCGCGGGAAGCCGCTCGCGCGCGCGGCCGCCGAATTCGCGACCACCATCGCCGGTGAGCTGGCGCCATCCCGGGTGACGGCTCGGAGGCGCACCTCGGCACCCTCTGCACCGACGCGTTCCAGCCACGTGATGAGCGCGCGACCGGCGCCGTCGAACTCGACGTCGACCCGCCCCGCTGGTTTGCCGTCATCCACGCGAACCGGCGCCCCAAAGGTCGCTCCCGCATCCGTCGAGAAGGCGACGTTGACGCGCGCCGTATCGCGCGCCCCGGTGAACCAGGCGACGGCGACGTTCTCCCCATTCGCCACGATCGAGGGGCCGTTCACGGGACAGCCCTCGATGTGCCACTCATCGGCGTGAACGCGTGCCGGCTCGGTCCACTTCCCATTGACGCGGCGCAGGATCGCAATGTCGCGAATCTCGTCAGGCGACCGATCCCGATACACGACGACCGGACCGCGCGACGTCATCGCCGCCGAGGTCTGGCAGCAGTCGCAGATGCGATCGTCGAGCATGACACTGGGGGCGACGCCCCCGTCCGGACCAATGCGGCCGTTTCCCAGCTGCATTGAACCCCGATGACCTTCATGGTCCCCGCCTGCTGTCGCGCGGCCATCCAGCCAGATGGCCTCCACCGAGTCGCCATCCGTCGCGAAGAACGACACGAACCCATGTTCGGCGGCCACGTTGTCATCGTGGAGGACGCGCGGTTCCGACCAGGTGGCGCCACCGTCGGAACTCTGCCGTGTCATGGCGTCGTAGGAGTACTTGCCGCCCGGCCGCTTCTGCAACCAATGCAGGACGACGCGGCCGTCGGGCGCGACGAAAACCGAAGGAAAGTCCGCCCAATTGACGAAGAGATCGGACCGCGAGGTGACGGTGACCGGCGCCGACCAACTACCGTCATGGCGAACGGCGAGTCGTAGGGCGACGGTCGAGTCGGCGTTGCGTTCCAGCCAGGAGAGATGGACTCGACCAGCGGCGTCGACCGCGAGGTTGGGCTCGCCGCTGTGTGGACCCGCGGGAGCGTCCATCGCAGTGATTTCCTCGAGCGGCAGCTGCGGCGGCGTATCGGCCTGCGAACACGAGACGACCGCCGCGAACAGTGCGGTGGCAGTGGGGATCCGGCGCTTTAGCATCATCAACGGAAGCTGCGATGCCCGTGGCCGCGGAGTCAACAGGCTTCGCTTGGAGGGTCGAGGCTTGAGGCTCGAGAGCAGTGCTCAGGGGCGAGGGCTGAGACTGACACCTGAAGCCTTCAACTTTCCCTCAAGCCTGAAGCCTCAAGCCTCGACCCTCGAATAATCAGAACTCCCGCTTCTTCATCTCCTTGAAGATGCGATTCGCGTCAGTGTCGTCGCGGTCGGGAGGCCGGGTCTTGTCCACTGTCGCGTCATAGGCCCGTTGCGAGGGCGGTTTGACCTTGGCCGCCTTGGCCGCGTTACGCTTTGCCAACGCCTTGATCTGCTTCTCGTTCATGCTGCGTTCCTCACCTCGGTGTTAGGCCCTTTGCGTAACTCACTCTTCCACCCTTCATGACGAACCTCACGGCGCGGACTGCGGAGATGGTTGCGATCGGGTCTCCTTCAACGGCAACCAGATCCGCCAGTAGGCCGACCTTCACCTGGCCAATCCTGGACTCCAGGTGCAGGACTTTTGCAGTCACGGACGTCGCTGATCGCATCGCATCCAAAGGACTCATTCCATAGTCCACGAGCAACTCGAGCTCGCGTGCGTTGTCACCGTGGGTAAACACTCCAACGTCGCTTCCGTTGCAGATCGTCACACCGGCGGCGACAGCCGCCTTGAAGCTGACTCGCTTCTGCGCGAACCGGGCCGGCTCGGGTTCTACCCCCTTTTTCCATCCGGCGTACTGAGCCGTGGCATCGCCCGCGGCCAGCGTGGGACACAATGCGACGCCTCGCTCGGCCATCAGTTTGAAGACTTCCGGCGTGCCGAAGTCTCCGTGTTCAATTGTCGCAACGCCGGCCGCGGTCGCGCGCCTCATACCCTCCGGCGTGGACGAGTGCGCGACGACGGGCCGCCCGCTGCTCGAAGCGATCTCCACCACGCGACGCAACTCGTCTTCCGTGAACGCCGGTCGCGCTTCTCCGTTAGGCCCCCACCGGTAATCGGCGTAGACCTTGATCCAGTCCGCGCCATGACGGATCTGGTCCCGCACGATGCGCGACAGGTCCTCGAGGCCCGAGGCTTCCTCCGCACCCTGGGGAATGTCCCATTCGGTCGCGAATCCCTTAGGCGCGTAACTCCCCTTCATCACGATGGCGCGCGTGGTCACGATCAGGCGCGGCCCGGGAATGATTCCCTTGTCGACCGCCTGCTTCAGTCCCGCATCGGTGTACGCGGCGCCTTCGGTGCCCAGGTCGCGCAAGGTCGTGAAGCCCGCCTCGAGCGTGCGCGCCAGGTGGATGGTGGCACGCGCCACGCGCTCACCTAACGACTCCCGGAGCACCTGGTCATCCCACGACGTCTCGTTGTAGGGGTGCAGCAGGACATGTGAGTGCGCGTCGATGAGCCCGGGGATCAGCGTGAGGCCCGGCAGGTCGATCACCTCAGCGTCGCGTGGTACGGCAACCTGCGCCGCGGGCCCGATCGCTTCGATCCGTTCGCCGCGCACGAGAACGACCACGCCCTCGCGGAGCGCAGGGCCGACTCCATCGAATACACGTGCCGGACGGAGCAGGATCGGGCGTGCCGGAGGCGCCGTCGCCCTCTGGGCGCCAATCGCCGGAGCCGCACCGAGCACCGCGCCAATCCACAGCAGCAGCGGTAACCGGCCGAGGCGCATCACGCGCTGGGCGTCCCCGCCGGAAGTGTGGCCGCGACCTCGCCGTCGGCCCGGATCTCGGTGACGCCCCCTGATACGATGAACGCCATGACGGCTGCGCTCGACGCGTCCAGCCGCTGAACGACCTTTGCCGGGAAAACGAATACCTGTCCCGCCCAGTGATATGACTGCGGGACGTACACGGAAACGAGCTCTGGCCGTCCCAGCTTCGAAAGAGACTCCTGCGTCACGAAGCCTATGACGTGCGCGTGACCGTTGGGGAACAGCTCGACCAGCACTGGTTTGTCAAAGCGCCGCTTCTCTCCGACGAAGGCCTTCACCAGGTCACGCGTCGAATTGTAGACGAGGCTGACGAACGGCAGCTTGTTGAGCAGACCGTCGAACACGGACACCGCGCCGCGCGTCAGCAGGTTCGACCCCAGGAACCCGACGAGGAGGATCAACAGCAGCGTCGCGACGAAACCGACGCCCGGGATGGAGATGCCGAGCCAACCGTCCACCGCCCGGAACAGGGCGACGCAGACGTAGATGGTGATGGCGAGCGGCGCGAGGAGGACCAGCCCCCGGAAGAAGTACGCGACCAGTCGTCGTGTCATGCGGTCGTGGAAGCAAAGACGACGGTGTCAACGTCGAGCGGTAAACCGTCGTGTCGCCAGGCGACGATCCCGCCAATGACGTTGGTCACGTCAGTGAATCCCGCCGCGGACAGCAGGCTCGCGCCGATCGCCGACCTGCTGCCGCTTTCACACAGCAGCACCACGGGTTGCGAGCGCGGCTTGTCGGTCATGTGCGCGATGAGGCGACCCAGCGGGACATGGTGTGACCCGGCGACATGACCGGTCCGCCATTCCGCCGTGGAACGAACATCGATCACCGTGCTTCCGGCGTCGATGCGCTTTGCGACGTCGGCCGGCAGGACCTGCCGGGATGCAACGGTCTCGCCGCCGTTTGTTGCCCACGCGGCGACGGCGTCATCGCCAAACCATCCGG
>CAZSNV010000239.1:0-7546 GCA_964608035.1 uncultured Gemmatimonadaceae bacterium
GACAACTCCAGCTTGGCCTGCTACGGCTCAGTGAACAACCTCTTCGTCATCTACATCTAGCGCACGGCGGACGGCGACAGCACCGTTGCGCCATGAACATTTCCCGTCCCGCGTTGCTTGCGCTAGTGACCACCGGGGCGAGCGTGCGCGTCGATGCGTCGACCTTGGGTCGACTACCTGCACGTCGCCAAGTGGAACGGCCGCTGGGTGATCGTGAACGTGCTCTGGGAGCTGCGACCGCAATAATCGGGTAAATGCAGGCTTCGTGCTTCTTGGTGCTTTCTAGTGCTGGTACAGCGTGCTAGGCCTGGAGCATCCAGCTCCAAGCATCAGCAAGCAGTATAGCAAGAAGCAAGAAGCAAGAAGCACGCAGCTTGCCGTCGCCTTCAGTCGTTTCGAAGCGCCACCACCGGATCCAGTCGCACCGCGCGACGCGCCGGCAGGTACGTCGCGGCAAACACTACGGCGGCAAGGATCGCCGGGACCACAATGAACGTGACGGGGTCGCCGGGCGACAACCCGACCAGCAGGCTGCGCATCGTCGTCGCCACAGCCGCGGCGCCAACGAGGCCGAGGACGAAACCGACCAATCCCAACCGAGCACCACTCTGCATAACGAATCGCATCACGCTACGCGGCGTTGCGCCGAGCGCCATGCGCACACCGATCTCGCGGGTCTTCTCGGCGACACTCCCGGCAACGACGGCATACAAACCGATCGACGCGATCAGCAGCGCGAGCACGCCAAAGAATCCGCCGAGCGCCGCCGCGGTTTGCTGCGTAGAGAATCCGGAGGCGACACTCCCGCGCATCGTCGTCGCGCCAAACGTCGGCAGCGCGGGATCCAGCGAGGCAACAACGTTCCGCGCGTCGCGGGTCACGGCCGCAGCGTTGCCGCGCGCATGGATCACGAGCGTCTGCCAGCCGCGATAGTTCTGGCGCAGCGGCAGGTAGACGCGGGCCGGGCTTGCCGGACCTAACGTCGCGAACTTTGCGTCGCGCACGATGCCGACCACGGTGATCTCGGGACCCGATGCGCCGCCGTCGCGCGCGCGTTGCCCAATGGGATCCCTGCCCGGCCACAAGCGCGCGGCCAGCTGTGCACTCACCACCATCACGGGTGTGGCGCCGCTGGAATCGGACGCGGTGAACGTGCGCCCTGCGGTGAGACGCAGCCCAAGCGCCTCGACAAACCCTACGTCGGCCACGGTCAGGTCGAAGTTCGTCGTCTGGTCGCGCGTGTTGCCGGCCATCCCCTCGACATACAGCGCTCGGCTGCGACCATAGGTATCGAACGGCACGGGGAATACCCAGCTGGCCGATGTCACCGCGGGATTCGCCCGCAACCGTTCGAGCACGTCATCGTAGAACCGCTGGCCCCGCACCGCATTGTACCCCTGCAGGCTCACGTTTGCAGACATGAGCACACGATCCGACGGATCGAAACCGACGTCGATAGCGCGCGCGAGTACGAGGCTTCGCACGAACAGCGTGCCCGCGACGAGCAGCACCACGGAAAGCGCCAGCTGGCTCACTACCAGGATCCCGCGCGTTCCCCACGTCCTTCGCGACCGCCGCCGGGTTCCCACGACCGCCGAGAGTGACGACGCCAGCGCGGGGCGCGCCGCCTTGAGCGCCGGCGCGAGTCCAAACAGCGCCACGGCGAGCAACGCTACGGTCGCCGTGAAGGCAATCACCCGTCCGTCTATCGCAGGATTGAAACCCACCCGGAATTGCAGGCGCGGCACCATCAACGACTCCACCACCGGCGCCATGGCCGTGACGGCCGCGGCGAGCAGGGCGCCGGGCACAGCCAGCAGCAGAGCCTCGATCACCAGCTGCCTGACGAGTCGCGCCCGCGAACAGCCCAGCGAGAGCCGGATGGCGAACTCGCGCGTGCGGGCCGCCGCTCGCGCCAGTTGCAGGTTAGCAAGGTTGGCGCAGATGATGAGCAGCATAACGAGTGACGCGAAGATTGCCAAGCGCCGATGCCAGTTGCAGCACGTCCGGTTTCACGAACGAGGGATCGTCGAACCCGGATGCCGCGGGCAGCAGCGTCATGCCCACCCGTTCGTTGCTCGCCGGGAACGACTGCGCCAATTGTCGCGCGAACCGCGTCAGCGCCTCCTGGGTGCGCTGTTGCGTCCAACCCGGGTTCAAGCGCCCAACCGGCATCACCCAGCCCGCACCCCGCCCCGACAGGAGCTGCGCAGAACCAGGCATGAGCACGCGGTGCATTCCGATGGGAGCCCAGACCTCCGGCCAGAATCCGAACGTGCGGATGCCGCGAAACCCTTTTGGGGCGACGCCGGTGATCGTGAATGGCGTGCCGTTGATCCGCACCACGCGACCGACGACGCCGCTGTCGCCCGAAAAGCGCCGCTTCCACGCGTCGTAGCTGATGACGGCGAACGCATTCGATCCTTGCGGCGCGTCTTGCTCGGTGAAAAGCCGGCCAACCGACGCCTTCACCCCGATCACGGTGAAGTAGTTCTCCGTCACGAACTCTCCCCACACGAGGTCCGCGACGGATCCGGTTGTATTGCTGGCGGCATCGGCCGACGGCAGCACCAGGTTCACCGGGCCATCGGTGCGGCCGGCCAGTCCGGCGAAGACACCGCTGTTGTGGCGGAGGTCAACGTAGTCGTCCCACGCCAGCTGTCCGTAGTCGCCCGATCGCGTGTCGCGCGTGAACAGGCCAACGAGTTCCTCGGGCCGCGTCGCGGGGAGAGGACGCAGCAGGAGGCTGTTGACCATGCCGAACGTGATGCCATTGACGCCGACGCCAAGACCGAGCGTGAGCGCCACCGCCAGCGCGAACCCCGGGCTCCGCCGCATGCCACGTAAGGCATAACGAACATCGGCCGACATGTCGGCGAGGAATCGCGCGCCGCGCCCGTCGCGCATCGTTTCGCGATGGTGATCCAATCCGCCAAACGCCGCCAGCGCGTTCCGTCGTGCCTCGGCTTCCTCAACGCCACCGGCCATGCGACGCCCGGTCTCCATGTCGACATGGAAGGCGAACTCCTCCTCCATACGCCGCTCGGCGCTCGACGACCCGAAGAGCGATCGCAGTCGTGCCACCAGACCCTGAACGCGACTCATCGTTGTCTCAAGACGACGAGGCGAGGACGACCTGGATGGCGGTGGCGAAGCGCTTCCACTTCGCGACCTCTTCTCCAAGAGCACTGCGGCCGGACGCTGTGATTCGATAGTAGCGCGCACGCCGGTTGTTCTCTGTGAGTTGCCAGTCGCTCTGCACGAGTCCCTTGTGCTCGAGACGCTGCAGTGCCGGGTAGAGCGATCCCTGGTTCACTTCGAGCTTTCCCTTGGACATCTGTTCGATTCGCAGGCCGATTCCCCACCCGTGCATCGGTTGGAGGTCGAGCGCCTTGAGGACCAGGAGGTCGATGGTGCCCCGCAGGGCATCTGGTTCGAGTGCGTGGCGAGGCATTCGTGGAGGTCGACTTCTCTAGAAGTAGAGAGGAGTGTGGTTCGGTCTCCTCTAGAAGTCAAGAGGTATGACTTTCAAACTCCTCGCTTCCAACGAAACCGACGGAAGGAGACGCGCCCTTTCTCATCGAATCTCACTCCCTCGCGCTCCAGCAAGGCGCGTTGAACCTTCTCGGACTGCCCCTCTGAACGTTTACTGATTTCCCCCTTCGCGTTGATGACCCGGTGCCACGGAATCGACCGTGATTCAGGCAGTGCGTTGAGCGCATAGCCGACTTGGCGCGCGTGAGCGGGAATGCCGGCGATCCTGGCGATTTGCCCGTAGGTGGCGACACGCCCGCGAGGGATCGGCCTTACCACCGCGTAGATGCGTTCGTATCCGCCGCCGCTCATCGTTTGGCTGCCCATCCCAGGCGCTTGCGGCGTTAGGCGACGCGCCGGGTAAGCTCCGGAATGGGCTCGTGGGTTTTCTCCTCGGTCGCCAGTTCGCGGCCCTTCTCGAACCACGAGATGCCGAAAGCCCAGATCAGCAGAGATTCCAGAACCAGGACCGGTTTCCACGGCGCGATCGCCACGCGTATGCTTTGCGGGGCGAACGCATAAGCAACCACCAGGAGCATCAATACGATCATGGTCCATCCAATCAGCCGGTACACGTGGCCACGCTTGCGGGACTGGCTGAAGAGAAGGAGCGGGAACAGCGACAGGCAGATGAACAGGATTGCCGCAGCGATGCCGTGAGCCATGCCGATTTCCGGTGGTTGCGAAGGGGAACCGGTCGGCGGCGTAGTGGGAAGGAGGGCAACGAGGACTGCGGACACGCCGGCAATTTTGCCGAGCCATGCATCCGCCGCACCGGTCTGGATCGATGCCAGCTGGGACTTCGCCATTCCTTCCTGTAGCGGACGATATCGATAGAAGAACAGGAAGACGCCGAGTACCCAGAGCGGTCCGACAAACCAGTCACGCGCGGAGGTGTGGTAGTAGGCGCTGATGGAGTTGCGGATTTCCTGATTCTGCACCAACGACGAGACAATCACGAGGATGGGCAGGGCGACACCAAGTGCGCCAATGGCCGTTCGGTAATGTGGATGGGTTTCTAGGACCGAACCTTTGGCGGCGCTTTTCAGCTCCTCCAGCATGGGACACCTCCCCGATGAACAGTTTGATCTTCAACGTGCCGGCAGCCTAAAGTGACAGCAGGGCTAGGGTAGTCCTGCCTTGGGAAGAAGCAGTTTCCAGTTGAAGTTCACGGAGAACGTGGGCGAGATCTTTCCCGCGATTGGCGTCCCGTACGCGATAGCCAGGGCCGTCGCGCCGGTAACCGGGAGGGAGAGCGTCGCGCGAAACGCCGTGTAGTTCGTCTGCAGTTCATTCTCCGTCGTGTCATCGCCACCGTAGCGCGCCTCCAGTCCAGCGGTGAGCAGGATCGACGTCGTCGCATCGAGAGATCGACGCGCTTCCAGGCCAAATCCGCCATCGAACGCGTACGAGCCTTCCCCGGTGCTTCGCAGTTCTGTGTAGCGCATACCGGCGCGCCCCCGCACGCCAACTGAAGCGCCGTTGGCTTGCGCAGCGTTCACTTGCTTGCCAAACGCGAGCCCCGCGCTGAGTGACGTGGCGGAGGCGTTGTCCACGCCTCCCAGCGTCGGATCGCCAAAGTCCGCCCGGAGATCCAGCCCGAAGTACTTGGCGTCCGCCTCGGCGCGCGCGACGGCAATTCTCTGGCGCATCGTTTCGTACGCCCGCTCGTCCGGTTGAAAATCGACGCCGCATTCCCTGCGAATAACGTCAGGCGACGGATTCTCATTGAACAATGCTGAGATGCAAGCCGCCGGATCGGAGGCATTACCCAGCGCGGACGCGATGCGATTGGCCAGCGCGGCCTCGTCCTGCACTTGCGCGAGGAAGGCCTTGGCTGCTTCAGCGACCGCCGTCCCTGCCTGTGCTCCATTCACATTCAGGCGCAGCCGAAGGCCGAAATAATCCGGGCGCCCATTCTGGTCCTTGTCGGCCTCACCAACCGGAACCAGGAGGCTGATATCGGCAATTCGCGTCAACCTTGCCATCGTCTCTGCATCGCCTGACGGCGCGAAGAACATTGCGGGGTTGAGGCTGATCGTCGCGATGGATGCGAGCCCAGAATCGGCACCAACGGCGGAAAGGCTCGCCGCGCCGGCAGCAGTCGGCTGCACGGTGGGCACCGCTTCGTCCTGCGCGCCCGACCCGCTCGCCGTCGCGCCCGCGTTCGTATTCTGCAGGTCCCGTGGATCGAGGCGAACGTATTGCGACTCCGTCAGGTGACCCACTGCCGATGCGGCCAGCCCTCGACAGCTTCGGACGTCGGTCAGTTGTCGTAACGCCGCCGCGCTGACGCAAAGAGAGTCGCGCGTTGCCAGGACCTGCGCGGCAGTTTCCGTCGCACCGAACGGCAGGGTGACGAGAACCGCAACGGTGGGCAGTCTCATGTCACTCTACGCTGTAGGTCCAGGACGTGTCGCCGCTGATTCTCTTCGTCGGCTTCGGCTTGACGATCAGTGTTCCGGTGTCACTTCCTGAACTCATGTCGACGAAGACATGAAGGAACGCAGGTTGATCCGGCGTGACGGACACCGTTCCCGAGCCACCCGAAGCAATGGTGACGGCACTCTGCTCGCCCGTGCCCGCGCCGGCGCTCCATGCTACCACGAGAAACGCCGAGCCGCGCGCGTTGGGATCGAGTTCGAGTGTAGCATCCACCCGGATGCCGACATCAATGGTCCCCTGGAACATGGTGCCTCACCGTGAAGAGAAGTGCGCGGAGGCGCCATTCGTGCCACGGACATGCTGGCACTGCGCCTAACGCCGCGAGGGCGCCCAGCGCCTCATGCACGATGCGCTAATTGGCAGTACGCCGGCCTGAACCGCAACTTTCCTCGCGGCATCTGAACATTGGTGCCGTTACCATTCCCGTCCGCGTCGAAACGGGATGGACCTACTGGTGCCATGCTCCAAAGCGGGATCAAGGCAGAGCTTCCGCCGGGGGCACTGCGGAGGTTCCGTTCCAACCGGCGATTCCAGAAACGGCCGCCCACCGTCGACACGGGGAGTCGCGGCGGGGGCGCTTCGGCGAAAGGGTAACGGATAAACGCGATGCGCGGACGCTTGAGTCCTGGCGACAGCGCGCCTACATGTGCATCAACACACACGCGCCAACACGTAACGACAAAACCGGGAGACCGAGCTCTCGCCCGATCTCCCGTTCTCCCATTGCCTGTCTGGCGTCTTTAACTCTTTCGATAGTACAGCTGCACCTTCCCGTTCGCGAGCACCTCGGCGGCGATGATCTCCGAGATCGAGGGGTCCGCCGATTCCTTCTTGAGGCGAGCCTTTACCGCGGGGTGCTTTTCCAGGATTTCCTGCAGCTGCTTGATGGCGTCCTTGTTGCGATCGAATTGGATCTTGAGCATCTCATCGCCCTTGCCTTCGAGCAGTGGCTTGGAATCGACGACTTCGAGCTCGGTCTCTGCGATCGTCTGGCGCTTGAGCAGTTCGTCGACCGTGCCCGAGGTTTTTGTCATCGCCGCAATCAGGCCTTCGAAGCTGGGCTTTTTCGCGATGTCGCCGCGGGAGACAACGGTGTCCTGGCTGAGCGCCGGTGCAGCGAACACTGCGAGAAGCAGCGCCGTCGCTGGGATAAGTAGCCTTTTCATGGATTCCTCTGACTGGGTGATTGCACGAGCCCGCTCGCGAGACCGCAAGGACCGGCGCAGATCGAACATTCAGTTTAACATGGTTGCCCCGACGCGCTGCGACGTGGATCACGCGTTAGGCAGCGGCTGAGTCTGTTTCAGCGCGCTGGCAATCGGCTGGGGCCGCACGAGTCGGCCTCACTACCGGCTGTGCCTGGTTGCGCGCGCCGGCGATCTCGCCGTTCAATCCCGCGGGCCTGACTTGGTTTCGCCTGATCCACGCTACCCATGTCCGCCCGGCCCGCAACGACGGGCACCACCCACGAATGGTGGGTCGGGCAGCACCGCGCCGACGGCGCAGTTAACTGATATCGGAGGGGTGCCCCCTTGCGTGGCAACGTATGTACGTCCATCTTGGTTGT
>CAZSNV010000240.1:0-7531 GCA_964608035.1 uncultured Gemmatimonadaceae bacterium
TGAGGCGCTCCTCGAACTCACCGCGGAACTTGGCGCCGGCGATGAGGGCGCCGAGGTCGAGCTGGATCAGCCGCTTGTTCTTGAGTCCCTCGGGAACGTCGCCGTTGACGATCCGCTGGGCTAACCCTTCGGCAATGGCGGTCTTGCCGACTCCCGGTTCACCGATCACTACCGGATTGTTCTTTGTGCGGCGAGACAGGACCTGCATGACGCGCCGGATTTCCTCGTCGCGACCGATGACCGGATCCAGCTTCCCCTTCCGCGCCATCTCGGTCAGGTCCCGGGTAAAGCGCTGCAGCGCTCGATAGGCATCTTCGGGCGACTGGTCGGTGACCTTGTGCGTTCCGCGAACCGCCTTGAGTGCCTCCATCAGCGCCGCCCGGTCGGCGCCGACCGCGGCAAGCAATGCTTTGCTCTCCGCGCCCTTCGTGTCGGCCAGGGCGAGCAGCAGGTGCTCGGTGGAGATGTAGTCGTCGCCTAACGTCCGGGCTTCCTCTTCGGCCCGGTCGATGACCTGGTTCAGCTCCCGCGACAGACTGGGTGTGGCGCCGGACTGTTTGGGGTACCGGGCCACGTCCCGCTCGACCCCCTCGCGAAGCTGTGGGACGTTCACGCCAAGCTTCTGGAGAATCGGAACGACGATGCTTTCCTCCTGCGACAACAGCGCGTGGAGGAGATGCAGGTCGTAGACGAGTGGATTCCCGTTCTTGCGGGCGTGGCCGAGCGCGTCGTTGAGCGCTTCGGTCGACTTGACGGTCAGGCGGTCTGGATTGATCAAGAGACGGGGGACGGGAGACGGGTGACGGGAGCTTTCCTGCCTCCGTCCCCCTCTTAGCGGCGAAATAGGTCGGCTACGTGTGGCAATGACAATACCAGATGTTTGCGGCGCACTGACAGGTTTGGAGCCGGGACGGCGGACCGGAGTATCAACGATGGCAGTCCCGGGCGTCAGTCGCTTGCTCAGCCAGTCCGAACTCGATAGGCTGTGCGCTCGCCACCCGTCCCCCGTCCCCCGTCACCCGTCGGGCATTGAATTCTCGAACTTTTTTTCTGGCGGCTGGAGCATTGTTGATCGCGACGGCGTGCGCGAGAGACGCCATCTTCGTCGAAATGACCGATTCGACGTTCGTCCGGACGATGGTCGCTTTACGGAAGTTGCCGGTCGGTTCGGCAGACCAGGCGACTCGAGACCGGCAGCGCGATTCCATCCTGCGGACGTTCGGGGTGACGGCGGCACAGGTGGAATCGACGGCGGTTCGGCTGGCCGACGATCCCGCGCGCGCCGCCACGATCTGGCGCGCCATCGAGAATCCATCGACGAGTTCACCGCCGTAAAAAAAACGGCATCCGTCTGGACGCCGCTCGTTTCATCGCACCGGACCGACTACTTCCGGATGGTCATCTTCCTGGTGATCGGCGAACCGTTGACTTCGAGCCGATATGAGTAAATGCCTGACGCGGCATCGCGGTTTGACCCGCGATACTTCCCGTCCCAGTACGCCGTATACTCTCCGCACGTCAGAAAAACGTTCTCCAGTGGCTGCCCGGCGGTCACGCCGCCCTGCAGCACTGGTGCCGCCACCGGTTGCGCGAGCACGTTGAAGATCTTGAGGCTCACGCGATACTGCCGACTGGGATCAACACAGTTCGGAAAGCCGCCCACGGAAAACGCGATGCGCGTGTCCGGGTTGAACGGATTCGGATAGTTCTGTCGAAGTTCCGAACCGGTGCGATTGTCCTTGCTGGATTGCTGGCCCTGTGCGGCGGATGTGGACGCCGGTAACGCGAGGAGAGCAAGCACAAACAGACCGCCTGCCCAACACTGCTTCATGGTGTTCTTTCTCCAGAGCTGACAAAAGACGGACGCGCTTCGTTCTCCTGAATCGGGGTTTGCTGAACTACCGTTTGCGAACATAGGAACGGGCTACCGAACTGTCAAGCAAGCAGTTACGCCATTACGACGCCACCCGTACACGACCCGTCGCTCGGCGTTCCGTTACCCGCTTCCGGTCACAGTATTCGAGGAACGGAATGAGGTATTTCCGCGACAGACCGAGTACCTCCCGAAGCTCCGAGGGACTGTATTCCCTGGTTTCCGTCATGCCGTCCCTGAGCTTGGTGATCAACCGCTCGACCTCCTCTGCTGCATAAAACCTGCCGGAATCCACGGCCACGACCAATTGCTCGCGTTCCAGCATGCGGAGGAGCGGTACGGGGTCGCGGTGATGCAGGCCAGAAAGGGCCGCCACATCCGGGGGTTCGGCTCCGCCGGCGCGAATGGCGGCCAGCAGCTTTGCGCGATGGGCGTCGTCCTCGGCCCCGACCACGGGTCGCCATCCAGGAGCGGTCAGAACCGACCCCCGTCGTTCGATCCGGCCCGAGGCAAGGAGGTCGGCAACGGCCCGGTCCGCGAGTTCGTCCGACACGCGCAGCCTGGCCGCGAGCGCCGCGACCGCGAGCCCGTCGCCTAACGGTGCACGCCGGTGTTCGTCCCCGACGAGCCGTTCAATCACGTCGCGAACATCCTGCAGCGCCGACGGATGATAGGCGCCCAATCCTATGGTCACGGCGAGGCCCCGATCGTGCAGGAGGTCACGCACGGCCGCGCGGGAGAGCCCTGACCGCACCGGCAGCAGCGACTCCACCACGCCTCCTCCGCCAGCCTCGAGGAGTATCCTGCCTAACGATTCACCGGCCTGCTCCAGACGGTCCCAGACGATGGCCCGGCGGCGCGGCGGCAGCGGGTCGACGACGACACCGCCACCGATGGTGGAAGGCGGTGACGCCAGGCGCAGGACGAAGCGATCGCCGGCTCGTGCCAGCACGGGCTCCTGCAGGACAATGCGCGCCGCCCGCCGACCGCCCGGCTGGAGCGCGCCGCCGCCCGCCACAACGCGCGCTCCCACGTCAGCCGTGCCGAGGTGCAAGCGCACCCATTCCCTCGGACGCAGGGCATGATCCGCATCGGCAAGCAACGACACCTCGGCCCGCAGCAGCGTCGTCACCGGCCAGCCGGCATCGGCACACAACCAGCCTCCCCGCTCCACATCGGAGACCTCCACACCCGTAATCGCCACGGCCGCGCGCGTCCCCGGCTCCGCGCGATTGACGTCAACCCCGTGCGCTTGTACGCCGCGCACGCGCACCGGCGTGCCCGATGGCTCCACGACCAGCGTATCTCCGATGGCCACAGTCCCTTCCCAGACGGTACCGGTCACCACGGTGCCCGTGCCCCGTACGGAAAACGCCCGATCGATGGGCATCCGGAACGCGTCCGTGGCATCACGCCCCGGCGCTGCGGCCACCGCTGCGCCTAACGCGTCCTTCAGGGAATCGAGCCCGAGGCCTGTTTCCACCGACGTGCGCACGATCGGCGCGCCGTCCAATGGGGACCCACGAACGGCGTCGACGACATCGGCCGTCACCAGGTCCAGCCAGTCGTCGTCGACCAGGTCGCACTTGGTGAGCGCGATGACCCCGGCCCGCGTCCCCAGGAGCGAGAGAATCGAGACGTGTTCGCGCGTCTGCGGCATCACGCCCTCGTCGGCAGCCACGACCAGAAGAGCGACATCAATCCCGGTGGCCCCGGCGACCATGGTCCGCACGAACGCTTCGTGCCCCGGCACATCGACAATGCCCACCGTCCCGGCGCCCTCGAGTACGAGGGGCGCGAAGCCGAGTTCGATCGTTATGCCGCGGCGTTTCTCCTCGGGCAGTCGATCCGTGTCCACGCCCGTCAGCGCGCGAACGAGCGACGTCTTGCCATGATCGATGTGTCCCGCGGTCCCGATGATCATGCCGGCAGGCGCAGGCGTGCCTCCCATCCATCCAGGGCGCGGAGCGCACGCCCGTCCCCCACGTGGTGGTGGAGAAACTCGCGAAGCAAACGCAGGTGCGCGCGCCGTGCGAGGTCGCTCAATGGTGGCACGTGCTCGTCCGACAGCCACGCTGAGAGCGCGGCGCGCGCGTCGGCAGGCAACTCTCGCCCGACCGGGACGGCGCGTACGCACTTCTCGCATACCACACCGCCGCCATGATGACTGAACGGCGCGGCTCGATCGGCCGGCACGTCGGCCGCGCAGGAGCAACACCGTTCGAGCGTCGGGCCAAAGCCAAGTGCGACGACGTATCGCCACGCGGCGGCGAGACAGTAATCGGTCGACGAGCCCGCCGGCGACTCGGCGATCTGGTCCAGCGACCGACTCAGCACGTCGAACGCATCATCGTGCGGGTCGGCGTCGGCATGGGCAAAGCGGAGCGCGAGTTCGGCCAGCGCCGACGCGCCGGCGAAGCGATCGAGATCAGCCGCGAGGCCCATCCGGCTGCGCGTGAGGTCGAAGCCGGACAGGTTGGAGAGTTCGCGGCCCGGCTTGAGCGTGAACTGCGCCACGCCGCTCGCGAAAAGGTCCAGCGAGGGACCGTACTGACTCCTCGGCCGGCGCGCTCCGCGCGCGAGCACGGACTGTACGCCGTGCTCCCGCGTCACCAACCGCACAATCCGTGAGGACTCGAGATAGTCCTGCACGTGCAGGACTATGGTGTCGGTTGTGACAAGGGTCATTGGACCGCGGTTCTGCTCACCTTCGAAGGCTCGCGGCCCGCAAGCCGATCGTCAACGACCGTCCTGCGGCAGGATAATTGACGATCTCCTGATACACCGATCCAAAGACGTTCTGAAGCCTCACTGCCAGCGTGAACCGGGCCGGCGCCCAGTCCAGTGTAACAGGTTTCGTAAACCCGACATCGACACGCGTCCAGGCGGGAAGGTCCACGGGCGTGGCCGGGAACGTGGCGAAGTCGCGATCGTCCCGCCGGCCGGTGTACGTGACAAACAGGTCCGCTGTCGAACGCCCTGGCAGATCCATTGCGAGGGCTCCAGTGGCCAGGGCAGAAGGACGGCGCAACAGCCGGTTTCCTTCGACGAACGTGGCCGACTCTCCGGATTGGAGCCCGGCGTCGTCTACGCGCGTCCGAAGAAGGGTCGCTGTCACCGCCGTCCTGATACGCGACGAAACCCTGGCCGTCGCGTCGAACTCCAGTCCGCGCGACGACGCCGCGGCAACGTTGAAGTAATTCGGTTGGTCGGGGGACACGAACGCGTACTGGATCATGTCGCGGAAGCGCTGATCGAACCACGCGACGCCAAGCGTGAATCGGCCGTCGGACGTCGCGTGCCGGGCGCCAACCTCCCAACTGCGCGATCGTTCGGGATCGAGATCGGTGTTCCCGATCGAGAAGGCGGTGTTGAACGACTCGAAAAAGGTCGGCGCCTTGAATGCCGTGCCCGCGGATGCCCTGAGCGTACCGCCTCGCCAGGCGCGAACCGCAAAGCCCGCGCGGGCCGTACGAAACGCGCCGAAGGTGTCGTTCTCGTCGTAGCGGGCGCCCAGGGTCAGCGAGAGTGGACCACGCTCGGTGAGCCATTGTCCGTAGACGGCGCTGTTCCGCCTGTCCGCGACAAAGCGACTCCGCTCGAAGCTGAAGTTCGAGCTGTCGTTCCCCCGTTGAGCTTCTCGAACGACCTCGCCACCGACAGTCAGCACCGACGCCGGGGAGAGCAGCACGTGGACGCGCCCATCGGCGGTCCGGCGGCGAACACTCGTGAGCGCGTCGTAATAGTAGAATCCGAGCGTATCGGCCGAGGAGTCGGGCCGGTCGTCGTCCTTGCCGCGGGTATTCATTGCCGTCAGGGACAGCTCCGCGCGAACACGAGAGGACACGGCCTGGGTCAGGGCCGCTGACCCGATGACCCGACGGTTGTCCCGGAACGCATTCCGGTCCTCGACGGTGCCCGCGCCGTCCGTCGGAAAATGGTACTCGTCATTCACCCCACGCAGGCTCACGTCCAGCCGCGTCGCAGTGGCCGGTACAGCGCGGACCGAAGCGCTGGCGACGTCACGCCGGTAGTCACTGTTGAACGCCAGGAGTCCGTCGCTCTTCTCGCTCGCGCCGCCTAACGAAAGGCTGAGGCGCTCCGACCCGGCCGCCACGTTCCCTCTCAGGATCCGCCCGCCGTAGCTGCCCGCCGCCACTTCCGCGTCGGCGGCCCGAACTGCGCCACGCCGTGTGAACAGTTGCACCACGCCCGTCATGGCATCGGTTCCATAGAGCACGCTGGCCGGTCCACGAACGACCTCGATGCGATCGATGTCGTCGACCGAGAGCCAAGACAGGTCGATCGCGCCGCCGGGATCGTTCACCGGCACGCCGTCGATGAGAACTCGTACGTAATCGTTCTCACCTCCTCGCAGAAACATCGACGACTGCGCCCCCGGACCTCCGCTGCGCGCGACGGAAACGCCCGGCACGAGCCGCAGCAACTCGGCGACATCCCTGACGCCGCTGCGGTCGATCATCGTTCGATCGATGATGCTGCTGGCGCTGATGGAGGCGCCGGCCGCGACATCGACGCGGGTCGCCGTGATGACCACCCGTGGAAGGGAATCCGGTTGCTGCGCCAACACGGTTGACGCAACGGCCAGGAGCAGCGCAGCGGTTGGGAGGCTGGACATTTTCTGTGACGGGGGACGGGGGACGGGAGAGCGCGCGATGCGTCAGCCGCGGAGGCTGGAACTGCGTCGCAAGGGAACGAGTGTGGGAGCTCCGATTGCGGGATCGCGTGACACGACCAACGGCCATTCGTAGACGGCTTCGAGAACGGACGCCCGCATCACGTCGTCAGGCGTCCCTGAGGCGGCGATCACGCCACGGTGCAGAAGAACCATTCGATCGGCGAATCGGGAGACGAGATTGAGCTGATGGCTGACCGCGAGCACGGCGCGGCCCCGGCGCGCGAGATCGGCCAGCAGCTCAAATGCGGCCATCTCGTGCGCGACGTCGAGAAACGTCGTGGGCTCGTCGAGCACGATGGCGTTGGATTCCTGGGCGATGGCGCGCGCGAGACGAAGGCGTTGCCACTCTCCGCCGGACAATTCATCCGTGTGCCGGTCGAGAAGCGTAGAGACGTCAGCCAGCCCCACCGCTTCATCAATTGCGGCCGACGATCGTTCGTCGCCTGCTCCACCCCATGGTGCGGTATGTGGAGTCCGTGCCAGTGCCACGTACTCGCGCGCCCGAATCGGAAAGGCGGGCTCCTCGCGCTGAACGACCACGGCGACGCGCCTGGCGAGCTCGCGCTGCGACAGCGTCGTCACATCGCTTCCGCCGACAAGAATCTGCCCGGACTGCAGCGCCACTCGCCGGAGCAGTGCCCGAACGAGCGTGCTCTTGCCGCTTCCATTCGGGCCGACGACGGCCGTCACAGAACCCGAATCCGCCACAAAAGTCACGCCGGCGAGTGCCTCCACCGCCTCGCCGGGGTAGCGCACGTGAACCCCCCGCCACTCGATCACCGCATTCTCCGGAGCAGCGAGAGAAAAAATGGCACCCCGACCACGGCGGTCACGGCGCCTAACGGCAATTCGGCCGGGGCGCGAACGGTGCGGGCGGCCAGGTCGGCCCCCACCACCAGCGTGCTGCCGGCGAGCGCCGCCACGGCGAGCGTCACCCGGTGGCGGGCCCCAACCATGGC
>CAZSNV010000241.1:0-7506 GCA_964608035.1 uncultured Gemmatimonadaceae bacterium
TCACAGTCTTTACCTATGCCGCTGTTTACGCCCCTGAGAACCTGAACTGCGGCATAGGTAAAGACACAACTGCGGGAAGGGTAGGCGACCGAACCTCGTAAAACGGTCAACGTCGTAAGAGGTCCGGCGGCCGATCTCAGAGCTGTCCGAGCCGGATAGCAGTCCGCAGTTTCGTGCCAGCGACGCATAACGAGGCGCCGGCGGCCTGGGTGGATCCCGAGACCGACAATGTCCAGTTCGAGGTTGCGCTGGCTGACGGCGCCCAGGAATCGTCCCAACCCGTGAGGCCCGTGAAGTTCGGAGTAACGAGCGCGACGGCCGCGCCTGTCCAGCCGACCGTTGCAGTGACCGACACCGTGTTGCGCACCATGCTGGTCGATGACACCGACAGCCCGACGACGAGGTTGTACTCCGACGGCAGAGTGAACGCGGCGCTCAAACGCTTGTAAGTGCCGGGTAAGGTGCTGACCGTCGACGAAAACGTCGTCGGCAAATCGATGGTGCGATCCGCCATCGTGTGAAATACCTCGGTTGTGCTCCGCGCGCCGTCCGATCCACCCGCGATGACGCTCACCTGATGCATATCGGTCGCGCGCATCCGGGCATCTGGTACGCCGATGATCAGGAACGTGGCCGCGGGTCCGGACACTCCGGTCACCGCCGCCGGGTCACAAGTCGGTCCGCTCAGAAAGACGATGCTCGTGGAGTTGATGCCTCCGCTCGGCGCACCGCCGATCGTCAGGTTCGCCGTCGCCAGACCGAACGACTCGGTGCCATTCATGTCGAGCGTGCCGACATTGGTGTTGTGCGCCAGCGACTGATTCTGCCGGATGATTCCGCGATCCTGCGCCGACGCCGTCCCTGCGCTGCGGATGACCACGAGATCGTGCGGCCCATCCGGCACACTGCTGATGGTGAAGTTGGGAAAGGCGGGTGATGCGATGCCGGGCCGACCGCCGAGGTAGACGTTCGCCGCCTGCCCTGGTGTCATGGCGGTGACGGTGCCGGTGATCGCCCGCTGCGGCGGCACGGCTGCGCCACAGATGTTGATCGGTGCGCCGCCCGCTCCAACTTCGGCGCGCGTTCCCAGGAAGACCGTCGTCAGGTGCGCGGTGCCTCCCAGCGTCGGCGTGACGTAGGCGTAGCCACCCTTGGTCTGTGTGATGTTGAACGAGTAGACGTCGTTGGTGCCTGTGACTCGCGTCCACGCCCCGGTGTCGCCATTCTGGAACGCGACGAAGAGCGGTTTCGCGCCGACGCCGCACTGCGCAAAGTTGAGCGAGACCTGATTGCTCGCGGCGCTCGTCAGCGTGAGCGTGAAGGTGGCGCTGACCGTGGTGACGCCAGCGCCTGACGCGCTGACGGTGACGGTGGACGTTCCTGTGGATGCAGCGCTCACGACGGTGAGCGCTATGGTGGCGATGGTGATCACGCCAACGGTTGTCTGCGTGTTCGAGGATGCCGTCACTCCGGCCGGCAGGCCGGTGACGCTGACCGTCACGGCGTCGGAAAATCCGCCCACGCGCGTCACCGCGGCCGTCGCTGTGCCGGTGCTTCCTATCGCAATGCTCAGCGCCGGGGCCCCAAGCGAAATGAGGAGGGAGCCCGTTTGAGGAGCTGTCGAATCACCGCCGCCGGAGCAGCCGAGGAACGCGGCTGCGGCAAGCGTCGCGGTGCGGTTGATGGCGCGAATAGTCGGTGAGGGCATGTCACAATCATCGTCGGGGGAGCAGCTATCTGGCTATGCGCAAACCGCCGCGCGAAACCGTCACGCAGCGCGAGGGCGCCGGGAATAAACCCAAACGCGGTTGTCCGTTTTACGCACTTCGGAATGCGGACTCTTTCCCGCAGTTCAGTTTTTTTACCTATGGCGCAGTTTGCGCCCTTAGAACATGAACAGCGGCATAGGTAAAGACAGACAACTGCGGGAAACGGTCGGCGTTCCGAAATCGTAAAACGGTCAACGCCGTAAAAGGGTCACCACCATCGCTGGGCGGCGTTCCCACGATTGGTCCTGCGTTCGAATGATGCAGGATGTGGTCAGCCATTCCAGTAGACTGCCGCATGCAGGACTTCAAGAAACTCCGTGTGTGGCACCTCGCTCAGGAACTGAGCGTGGAGGTCATCGAAGCACTGTCGGAACCAGCGGTCCGACGTGTCCCCGGATTGCGCAATCAAGCCGTGCGAGCCGCGAATTCCGTCGCGGCGAACCTGGCCGAAGGATGCGCCCGACCGAGCAGGGCCGAATTCCTTCGCTTCGTCGGAATTGCGATCGGATCGGCGAACGAACTGGAGGCACATCTCGGATTGGCGAGTCGCGCCAGCATCCTCAGCACCGAGATACATGCGAGCCTTGAGCAACGCCTCAACCTGGTGCGTCGCATGCTGATCTCGCTGATGCGAGTCCTGGAGCAGCAGATCGCGGCCGAAGAGAACCGGTCAAGACAAGATTCCGACCGAGCCTCCTGATCCCACTCTTGACGCAGTTGACCGTTTTACGATTTCGGTCGCCGACTCTTTCCCGCAGTCTCAGTCTTTACCTATGGCGCCGTTGACGCCCCTGAGAACCCGAACGGCGCCATAGGTTAAGACAGACAGCGGGAAACGGTCGCCGACCGAAATCGTAAAACGGTCAACGACGTAAGGCCGACAACGTGAGGCCCTCACTGCGGGCAGCGTCGGAGAGCAGATAGTCCACTCTCCCCACGCCCTACCTTAGCGCCGTCCAGTAACTGACTTTGACCGCCAGAACGTTTTCGCCGCGCGCGTTGAGCGCGCCGAAAAGGTGGCCCGGACGCGCAGGCGCGAAGGGTAATTGGGCGCTTCGATTCTGCTGCCAGACGAGATAGAGCGTACTCCCGAGCCGCCATTCCCAGCGCAGCACGGCATTCGAACGGAACGAGCGCTCGTTGAAATCCTCGTTGTCGATGTCGAAGGTTTCGCTGCCGTCGGTCACCGTATGCGCACCGTCCGGGTTGCGCACGATTGTCGTTCCATTCGTACCGTAAACGAGGAGCTCTCGGCGACGCGGAGCCAACAGCTCGCCGAAACCATGGAATCGTCCGCTCGCGGCAAACGGCTCCACGTATGTCTCGAGCGTGAGGTTCGGCGTGAAGGTGTAGTTCAGCCGGAATTGACCCGAGATCTCGCTCAGGCCCACGTGCGCAAAGACGTATCGGGTGCCGAACGTCGCAGGGCGGCCGTTGCCTTCCGTCGTCACGAACTGCCGCGTGTCCGTCCCGCGGCTCCACAGGGGATCGAAGCTCATTTCCCAGCGATCTCCAGGTCGCAAGGAAAAGGACATCTCGATATCCTGCGCCCAACCCCCATTCTCGTCCCGCGAACCGCTCACGTCCACGCCCCAGCCGTTGCGCGCGCCGCTGCGATTCTGCAGTTCGACGCCCCATCGGGTGCTGGCCGGCGTGCCCATGATGGGGCCGCCGCGCGTGAGTCGATCCGAGAACGCGCGTTGTGAGTACGTCAGGTCGGTGTTCAAGCGCCAGAAATTGGGTAGCGTCGAGCTGAAGGCGATCTGGTTGTCGTTTCTCCGGCGCATCCAGTCGAAGTTCCAGTCGTCGTTCGTGCCGAGACTGACCTCGTAGCGGCGATACCACCGGGACGGCTGCGTTTCGCGCCATCGCACGCGGGTGTTGAAGGTTCTGGTGTCCACAGCGCCGTACGAGCCAATATCGTTAGGCTCGAAGCCGGGCGACTGAAACAGGAAGTCGATGTCCCACAACCAGTGCTTCCCCGCGAGCTTGCTGTGGCCGAGCCCGAACGTCGCGCCGCCCAGCAACCGTCGCGCCGGATCCACCTCGACGTGATCCGCATCGGGGCGTTGGAAATAACGGCGCGAAGAGCGTTGCTGCCGCAGCATCGCCAGCGAGTCGCCGCGAACGTTCGTGTATCCCAGCCACGAGTTCACATCGTACATGCCTCCGGCCCAGCGCAGGCGCCCTTCGACCAACGCCGAGTACGCCGATCGCGGGAGCAGATCAGCCA
The DNA here is from genome assembly GCA_964608035.1 of uncultured Gemmatimonadaceae bacterium. GTDB lineage: Bacteria > Gemmatimonadota > Gemmatimonadetes > Gemmatimonadales > Gemmatimonadaceae > JABWBJ01. The sequence continues at coordinate 4,003 of CAZSNV010000241.1, forward strand.
GCGGAGTGCCCGGCTCGAGATCGCGCTGAACCAGCGTGACGATGCCGCCGAACGTCGAGGCGTCTGCCCCGAATTGCTGCCTCGCACTGGCGACAGCGTAACCCGTGCGCGGAGCCACGACCGCCTCGCCAAATTGCGGAGTGCCCGTCGAATCGAATGTTTGCGCGACCTCGCGATCGGTCACGGCCGCGAGAGCAGCGACGGCGAGGCCGGACGGCAGCCGGCCCGTCAGTTTCGCGGCGCCGAGGATCGTGGAATTGGCCAGTCGCTGCACGTAGTCTGCATCGGCGCTGCCGGGCGGCTGAGCGCCGATGCGTCGGGAATAGAACAACCCGCGCTGGCTGAACAGGTCCGAGCCCTCGAGGAAGAAGGGCCGGCGCTCGTCGAAAAAGATCTCATACGCCGTCAGGTTGACGACGGCAGGGTCACCCTCGACCTGTCCGAAATCCGGGTTGAGAGTGACATCCAGCGTCAGGTTTGGACCCAGCCCCATCTTGAGATCACCGCCGACGCGGGCGGCGTTGGCGTACGCGTGCTGAAACGGGTTGGCCGGGTCGGAGACAGCGGCAATACGAGAATCGGCCGCCACATATGGCACCAACTCCACTCGGCGCGCGGGGCGAATGTCGCGGATGCCTGTGAGCGCACCCATGCGCGACGACCATCCAACCTCGGTGCGGCGGACGAGCGCCCAGTAACTCTGCTCGTTTCGCTCGGGGACGCGCCGCACCACGTTGACGCCCCACTCCTGCACGTCTCCCGGCGAGAACCGGAGCTGATTGAACGGAATCCGAAGCTCCGCCGACCAACCGAGCGAATCGATGTCGGTCGCGGCTTCCCACACGGGATTCCAGTCGGAATCGCGGTCGCTCTCCGAGTCGGTCGAGTGGTAATAGTCGATGCGGACGCCGGCGGGCGTAACGGAAAACGTGTACGCGGTTCGGCGGTCGCGATACGTATCGAGCGAGATGACGATCTGCTCCGAGCTTCCTTCGCGGTCGCGCCGCGTGATCAGCGCGCGGATAGCCTTGGGATCGCCGCTGAACATGCGCGCGCCGACATACAGCGCGTCGTCGTCGTAGGCGAAGCGCACTTCGGTGTTTTCGATCGCCGGAGCACCCTCGTCCGGCTCGCGCTGCGTGAGATTCGTGACCGCCGGCGCAGTTTGCCAGATGGCTTCAGTGAGGCGTCCATCGAGACGCGGTGAGTCGCTGGCCCGCACGGCCTGGATCGACTGCGCGCCGGCGTCCGTTGCTGGGATCCCGAGGAGTACGGCAACGACGACACCGCATCCGAATCCGTCGAATTGCCCGAATCCCTGTTTCAATCCAACCCTCCGGCTAGTACGACGCGCTCTGCCAGCGAGGTGCGCAGGGGCGGAAACGAGCGCAAGCCCGCCGTCCCTGGCACCGAGCTTCCAACGAGCACGCCGCGCTACGGAGCGGGCACCCGCATCGTGATGTTGTAACGCTGCAGCGTCGTGCTCATGGAGCGCGCACGCGTGACGACCGCATTCGCTTCCGTGATCGCCGGCGTCAGCGCGGCCTTCACATCCGTGTACTCCTTCACCAGCGCATCGCTGGGCAATTCCCAGATGTTCATGATCGACGTCTTGAGCGTGCCGACGCGTCCGAACACGCTGACGTCGGGCGCCGCACCGCCGCCACCACGGCCGCCCCCGCGTCCTGCCGGCGCCGGTGTGGTATCGGGAGCCGCCGTCCGCACGCCGAACTTCGCGGCTGAGGCGTCAAACGCCGTCTTGAACGCGGCGAACTGCGCCTTCACATCGGGCGGTGCGTTGCTCGAGCCGATCCCCGTGGACGCGCGCATCACTTCCCCCGCCAGCGCGCCGAGCGTCGAGGCCACGGGCGTGCCGCGACGCTGCAGGTCGTGCAGATCCATCACGATCTCGTTGTAACGACGGCGCGTCGCGTCCGTAAACCGGACTGCCGGATCCATGATGACGCGCATCGGTTTCGATTCGACGGCGCGCCCGTCCACCATCAGCGCGACGGTGTACGTGCCGGGCATGACGTGCGGGCCTGCGCCCGGGGCGCCGCCACCGCCGCGTCCCCCCCCACCGCCGCCACCACCGGCAGCGCCGCCGCACGGATTCTCCGGCATGTACCCGGACACGGGCAGCGGCGTCGGCAATCCTGGAACGGCCGGCCCAATCGGCGCTCCCGGTGCGGCGCCCGCTGCACCGCCGCGTCCGCCGCCACCACCAGCGCCACCCGCGCCAGCGTTGTCGGTTGCGCCGATCGGATCGACGCGCATGTCCCAGCATACGGTTTGAATGCCGGCCTGATTGCGCGCCGCCGGAATCGCGATGTCGCGCATGCGCGCGCCCGCCGCGTCTGAAATGCGCAGCACTGGATTCGTAACGGGTTGCTTCAGATGGTACTGGATCACGGCGTCGATCGGCGGATTCTCACCGACGAACGTCTGGTGACCCCACCATTCGTCGTTGCGGTCATCCTTGTACTTCCATTGCAGCGCCGATGGAACTGAAAAGAGCTTCGCCGCCGCCGCGCCTGACTGCGCTGCCGCGAATTCCTGGATTGGTTCGAGATGATCGAGAATCCACAGCGCGCGGCCGTGCGTGGCGACGATCAGCGCGTTGTCACGCGGATGAATCGTGAGTTCGTCGATGCGCACCGTCGGCAGGTTCGCCTTCAGCCTGCGCCACGACCGTCCACGATCAAGCGTGAGAAAAACCCCGCTCTCCGTGCCGATGTAGAGCACGTCGGGATTGCGCGTGTCTTCGGTGAGCGTGCGGACGTTCTCACCGCGCAGGTTACCGTGCGCCGTGCGGAACGTCGCCCCGAAATCGTTGCTCACCCAGATGTGCGGCTCGAAATCGTTTTCCCAGTGGCCGTCGACCGTGACGTACACCGTCCCCGCGTCGAACCGCGACGGCACGACTTCGGACACGTAACCGATCGGCGAAATGCCCGGCATGTTCTTCGTGATGTTGGTCCACGTGCGTCCGCCGTCGCGCGTCACCTGCACGGCGCCGTCATCGGAGCCCGTGTAGAGCACGCCCGCCTGCTTCGGCGATTCGGCGAGTGAAATGATCGTGAGCGTCCCGTTCGTGAGATCGGGACTGATCGCCGTCCACGTGTCGCCGCGGTCGGTCGAGCGAAAGACGCGATTCGCCGCCGAATACAGCACGCCCGGCGTGATGGGCGAGACGACGATGGGCGTGTCCCAGTTCCAGCGGTACCCCGGCTCGCCAGGTTGCGCGTTGACGACGTTCGCCGGACTCGGCCGGATGTTCTTCGATTCGCCCGTGATCTTGTCGCGGCGAATGATGTTGCCGTTCTGCGACTCGGTGTAAATGATGCGCGAGTCGCGCGGATCGGGTGTCGCGACGAAACCGTCGCCGCCCTGGATGTGGAACCAGTCGTAGTTCGCGATGCCGCGTCCGAATCGCGACGCGCTCGGTCCGCACCAGTTGTAGTTGTCCTGCATGCCACCGCACACGTTGTACGGGTAGTCCAT
>CAZSNV010000242.1:0-7493 GCA_964608035.1 uncultured Gemmatimonadaceae bacterium
TTCCTCCGTGTCCTCTGTGTCCTCCGTGGTTCAATGTTTTTCAGTGCGACGGGCGCGCGATAGGGCTGGATCTGTCAGCGAATCGAGAACATCAGGCCGAACTCCGGCGCCCAGTCCGTCGCCTTTGAAGTCAAGCCGAACGCGTTGTTGATCTTGAGCACGAGATTCGGTCGCAGGAACCACTGCACCTCGGTGATGCCCTCGATCTCGTCCTGCGTGCCCTCGACGCCGGCGTAAAGCCGGAGCTTCGAGTTCACTCGACGAAAGTATTCGACCGCAACCTCACCAAGCGCGAGGTTTTTGTCGGCGGCGTCATACTCCATCGCTCCGCGAACCGTCATCGTCCCCCACGAGAAGCCGCGGACGAAACCCGTGCCGAACTTCAGTTCCCACTCCTGGGTGCCGATCAGCTTCCGGTGCTTCTGGAGTGGAAAGACCGTCTCGAAATACGAGAACACTTCGGGCGCTCGATCGGTCTCGCGGTTCCATCGATAGCGCAGTTGTCCCTCGACGTCGCCGAGTCCTGACTCCTCGATGACGGCCGGCATGGCCGACGGATCGTCGGGCGCTTTTCGAAGGCGCGCGCGAATCATCGCGGCTTCGAATTCAAATGCGAGTCGATCCGTAAGGCCGTAGCCGAGGAAGATCAGGCCTTCGGTCGCGCGATACTGTCCACGAAAATCCGCATCGAGTCCGAACCCGAACTCGTCTGGACTGTATTCCAGGTTCTTGTCGCGATAGTACTCGAGAAACGGATAGAACAACCATTCTCCGCGCTCGATGTATGTGCCGAACATCGATGTTGGAATGCCGGGACCACGATCGCGTTGGCGATCGATCGCAGCTTGTCCGCCGGCGGGTACCGCCAATAACGACGACGCGATCAGGCTGATCACGATCCGATGAGTGACCGGCCAGCAGCGCATGACGGTGATTGCGGTGCGTGTATTCACGGCATTCCTCCTTGTTGCGAGGTGCTCACTCACGCATTGGGACACTGCGCGGGACAAACTCCCTCACGCGGTAACGGACGGCGCCCTCCGCGTCCTCAGCGGTTCAATCTTTTCAGGTGCCCCTATCGCAGCTCCGGATTCTTGGGCGTGATTCCCGCGAAGAACGCCTTGAGGGCCGCCTCGTCGTCGGCCAGCGAATCGGTCGTGGAGCGCAGAGGGCCTATCACCGCCGCGCGGCGCCCGAAATCGAATCCCACCGGCAGGATCGGGACGCCGGCGGCGCGGGCGATGTGCCAGTAGCCGCTTTTCCACGACTCCACTCTTTTGCGCGTGCCTTCCGGCGCGATCGCCAGGATCAACCGGTCGCGCCGGGCGAACTCGGCGGCGGCCTGCGTGACCACGTTATGCGACGCATTCCGCACCACCGGAATCCCGCCTAACGACTTGAGCCAGCGCCCGAACGGGCCGATGAAGATGCTGTCCTTGGCCAGCCAGGCGGCGTCCATATCGAGCGCGAGGTCGCAGCACAGTCCGACGACGAAATCCCAGTTCGACGTGTGCGGAGCCACGATGATGATGAACTTCGGGAGATCGGGGAACTCGCCGTCGATGCGCCAGCGCAGCAGCCGCATGCCGAACTCTCCGAAGCGTTGCAGCAGCCGCCGGTTCCGTCGCGGAACGTTTGGCGGCAACGCCGGGACGATCACCTGCGCAGATTCCCGCATCGGGTCAGCCATGCCCGAAAAACAAACACGGCTTCGTACTTCCTGCTACTTACTGGAACCGCGTGCCCCCAGCCCCAGCACCAGCACGCAGGACTAGCAGCAGCAAGAAGCAATCAGCACGCAGCGTACTTCTGTGTCAGCGTCCGATTTCAACCCTCTGCAGGTACCGCAGATCGTCTTCATCAGTGCGAACGGTGTAGACGACCCCCTGCCCCACGGCAACCAGGGTCGTCTTGACCGGGAGGCGCCAGCTGGCGACCAGCTTCCCTGCCTGGTCGATCACATCCCACTGTTCCCTCCCCAGGCGGAACGGTATCGCGCGCTTCACCCACAGGCGGCCGTCCGGCGCGGCCAGCGCGCCTAACGCCGCTACCGGTGGATAATTCGCCGGCCACTCGGCGGGGGGAATGAGTTCGAAGTCCATCGTGACGTTGGGCGGCATCATCTTCTGCGCCATCTTGCCCTGCTCCGCCATCGCGCGGCGGGCTTCGTCCATCTCCGCCTTCTGGTCCGCGGCCGTGACCTTGATGGGGACATAGGCGACTCGCGCCGACGTCTTCTTACCGTCCGCCGCGATGAACTCGACAGCGTAGTTGGCCCCGCGCACGATCGCGACGCGCCCGTCGGGGAAGACGGTCCACGGATCGGACGCGATCAGACCCGGGAAGGCCATGGTGAACTTGATCGCCGTGCCGTTCTGCTTGATGTCAGGCTTGCCGCTCACCGGAAATCGCACCCGTGCCAGTTCCGTCCGGCCGGCCTTGCCGCGTGGATCGACGCGCACGACGCCGACCGAGTCGGGCAGCGACATCTGCATGTTGTTGCCAGAACGGCCCGCCTCGATCTTCATCGCGCTCGCGTAGATCAGTCCTTTGCGATCACCGAGGTAGGGCGCGGTCAGCGCGGTTGTCGTGGCCTGGTCGAAGACGAGGAACGGCATCGTGGTACCCGCTGTCAGGTCAGGATTGAATACCACGAGACGCTGCTGCATCGCGTCGAACAACCAGAGGGTGTCACCCTGTAGTCGGACGAGGCCAGCCGGCATGCGGTACTCACCGGGGCCACTGCCCTGCCGGCCGATCGTGGTGCGCGAACCCTTGGTGAAATCGACCAGGGTCACGGTCATCTCGGTCCCGTCGACCGCGAGAACCTGCGACGGCTTGAGCTCGAGCGCGCCGGAGACGAGAGAAAACGGCTCCTCGATCTCCCGGGCAGGCTTGGGGAGATCGCGAACCGTGACGGCCTGCCCGAATACCGGCGCGGCGACGAATAACGACACCAGCGCGCTGGCGCGGACAATACGAAAGATGGAAGCGGGCACGTTGCTGCTCGGTGGGAGTGAGGGGGGTGCTGAATACTACGGAGGCGTCAGACTGCTGTTTCCGTTCGAATGTCGCCGCAGGTGAGCGGAGCAGCCGACATCATCTGGCAGGTTGAAGCGGAAACTATTGCCATGCGGCATCTTAGGGATTGCTGTTTGCTGTTTCCTGTTTGCTGTCTTGCCTCTCCTTCCAAATGGTCCTGTCCGGCTTGAAAGTAGTCGTGTGCGGCGGCGCGACCGGCGGATGCGCCGCGGCGCTTCTGTTCGCGCGCGCCGGGGCGAGGGTCACGCTGGTCGAGCGTGTGGCAGAGCCCAGGGCCATCGGCGCCGGCATCGCCATCGCCGAGAACGGCTTGGCGGTGCTCGAGTCGTTAGGCATGACCCGGGCGCTGGCGGTGGCGAAGCCGGTCACCGAAGTGCGAATCGTCGACGCGCGCGGGCGCACGTTGCTGGCGCCGCGTGGCGAACCACCACGCGCCGTGATGCTGCGGCGGTCGACGCTGCAGGGTATGCTGATCGACGCCGTCGCAGCCGAACCAGGGATCGAACGCAAGTTTGGAACGGAAGTCATTCGCGCCTCATCGGCCGGTGAAGTCACGGTGCGGAACGAAAGCGCGGAGACCACCCTGCGCGCCGACCTGGTCGTCGGCGCCGACGGCGTGCACTCTCGCGTCCGCGACGGAGGCGCGTTCGGCGCGCGGGTGCGCGGCACCGGCATCCGGTACGTGCGTTTCCTGCTCGGGAGTGACGTCGCGACCGGCACAGAGGCCTGGACGCCGGTCGGGCTCTTCGGCGCGTTCGCGGTCGACGGGGGAACGTACGCATTTGCCTCCTGTGGAACGATGGCGTTAGGCGCCGCGCTCGATGCGCGCGATCTCAAGGCCTTCTGCGCCGTCTGGTCAGCCGCGTACCCACCCTCGGACCGCATCCTCAGCCAACTCGGCACATTCGACGAGCTGCTGGAGAACGAAGTCATCCGGGTCGACTGCACGCGGTGGTCCGATGGCCGCCTCGTGCTGCTCGGCGACGCGGCGCACGCCATGGCGCCGAATCTCGGACAGGGCGCCAACAGTGCGCTTGTTGATGCGGCTGTGCTGCTCGATGAACTCCGCCGCGCCGGGACCATGGCGGACGGGCTCGCAGCGTATGAACGCCGGAGGCGGAAAGCGGTGAAGCGCGTGGCCGATGCTTCGTCGCGACTTGGCGCGCTCGCTGAACTGACGCATCCCGTCGCGCGCACTGTGCGGGATCGACTGGTGATGCCCATCGCCGGATTGTTTGCTTCGAAGCGAGCGGTCTCGCTGCTGATGCAGGAGCCGATCGAGACGTTGCGCGCCATTGGGCGGACCTGAGCGCACATGGTTCGACTCGACTGCGCTTCCAGCATTCCGGACATCGAACTGGTCCGCGTGCTTTTTCGCGAGTACGCCGATGCACTCGGCGTGGATCTCGACTACCAGGGGTTCCACGACGAACTGCGGGACCTGCCAGGCTCGTACGGCGCGCCGGCAGGTACGCTCCTGCTCGCGCGAAGCGACAGCGAGGTGTTCGGCTGCGTCGGCGTCAGACCGATCGACGAGCGAACCGCGGAAATGAAGCGGCTGTTTGTTCGCCCATCGGGCCGCGGAATGGGACTTGGCCGATCGCTCGCGGAAGCCGCCATTCGCTTCGCGACCGTGACCGGCTACGAGCGCATGCGGCTGGACACTCTGCCGCAGATGGATCGCGCGCAGGATCTCTACCGTTCGTTGGGCTTCATGCCGATTGACGCGTATCGTTTCAGCCCGGTTCCGGGTACAGTATTCCTCGAACGTGCCCTGACCACAGGCTGATGATTCTTCTTCCGGTGCTTCGTCCGATCCTTGCGGTCGTGGCCGTGCTCCTTCTTCTGGCGCTGGCATACACCGGTATCAGCGGTGGCGTGCAACAGTTGGCGCAATGGAGCACGATGGGACAACGGGTTCAGTCGGTGTCGCAGATCGTGTATGGGGTGGCGGCACTTTTCATCCTGATCACCCGGTTCAGGTGGCATCGATTGAGACGAGCCGCAGAAATCGGCTTCATTATTGGCCTTGTCATAGCGGCAAGCCTCGCCATCGTGGTGTGGGGCGGTGAATCCATTGGGACTGGACTGTTGGCGGGTATCGCCGCGCTGGCGATTGCATGTGCGATCGTCTGGATGTTTCGCTCCAGCGCCGGCTCGGCCGGCATCATCCGCAACGCGGAGAACTGACGTGGCGACTACGGTCGGCCAGAGGGCGTCGCGCACGATGACCGTGACCGAGGCGCACGTGCGCGCCTTTGCGGAGCTCACCGGCGACTACAACCCGTTGCATTTCGACGAGGCGTTTGCATCGCGCACGAAGTTCGGACGGCTGGTCGCGCAGGGCGGTATCACGACGGGGATACTGAACGCGCTCGTGGCGATGGACATGCCGGGGCCGGGCACGGTATTCCTGAGCCAGAACTGGAAATTCACCGCGCCGGTGTATATCGGCGACACGATCGTCGCCGAAGCGGAAGTGCTCAGCGTCCACGCCACGAAGCCGGTCTGTCAGTTGTGGATTCTTATCCGTCGTGAAGACGGCGAGACCGTGCTCGAGGGAGAGGCGTGGTGCTACACGTTCGACGGTTCTGCCAAATGAGACCGTTGCTTCTCGCATTCTGCTTCCTCTGCCTTCGTGGTGGCGATCTGCGGTCGCAGCAAGCCAGCCAGGGCGGTAATCCGCCGCTGGTCCGCGGATCTGTCAGCGACGCCACTGCATCAAGACAGCTTTCCGGTGTGTCAATCCTGATTGTCTCACTTGGGAATCCATCGTGGCGCGAGGTCGCGGTCACCGATGAGGCAGGGCGATTCGAAGTGCGCGTGGATCGTCGAGGCACTTTCCGCCTTTCAGCGCGAAGACCGGGCTACGTCGCTTCGGAGTTGTCCGTTCAGGTCACGTCCGACACCACCGTAGTTGCGATGGCGCTGACGCCCGTGGCGCAGCCACTCCCCGAGGTCGCAGTGCTCGAGAGCGAGATCGACTTGTTCGTGCGCGACCTCCGGACTGCGTACCGTGCCGTGAACCGCTCCCGCGTTTTCGACGCCCGCCAGATGGATAGCACGGGGCAGATGCTCACCGGCCCGTTCGTTCTGGGCCAGGCGGGGGTCGTGCCCGTGCCTTGCAAGCGAAGCAGCCAGTTCCTGCCCCCGGGGAAAGTGCGCACACAACCCGTGGAGCGAGAGCTGGCCGACATCTGGTATCCCTGCTACCTCGACAGGGGGAAACCTCGCAGCATTCTCGTGCGAATCGATGGCGGGCCCATCGAGCCCTTTGACGCCATCGGCAATCGGGCACTTACCGAATTTGCGGCCATCGCCATCGTAGGCGGGGGCATTGTCGTTGCATACACCAAGGACTACGCGACCCGTCTGCGCAGCATGAAGCAGAAGCCTCAAGAGTAGGCGCTGATCTGCGCCGGATCGCTCCTCGTTAGGTGCGGACCAGCTTGCGGTACTTGATCCGGTGCGGCTGGTCGGCGTCTGGCCCCTTCCGCCGCTTCAGGTCTTCGATGTAGCCTTGGTAGTTGCCTTCATACCAGACCGTCTCGCTGTCGCCCTCGAAGGCGAGGATGTGCGTCGCGACGCGATCGAGGAACCATCGATCGTGTGAGATGATCACCGCGCACCCGGCGAAGTCGAGCATGGCCACCTCCAACGCACGCAGCGTGTCGACGTCGAGGTCGTTGGTCGGTTCGTCGAGGAGCAACAGGTTCCCACCGGCCATCACCGTCTTGGCGAGGTGAAGCCGATTGCGCTCACCGCCCGAAAGATTCGCGACCAGCTTCTGCTGATCGGCGCCGCGGAATCCGAACCCGGAGACGTACGCGCGCGAGTTGATCTCCCTCTTGCCGACGGAAATCGAATCCCTGCCGCCCGAGATCTCGTCCCATACGTTGCGGGCACCATCCAGCGTGCGCGTCTGGTCGGCGTACGCGATCACGACCGTCTCGCCGATCGTCAGTTTCCCCGCGTCAGCCTTCTCAGTGCCATTGATCATCCGGAAGAGCGTCGTTTTTCCGGCCCCGTTAGGCCCGATGATGCCGACGATTCCGCCGCGCGGCAGCGCGAACGTAAGATTGTCGAAGAGCAGGTTGTCGCCGAAACTCTTGCGCAGTTTCTCCGCAATCACGACATCGTTGCCGAGTCGAGGCGCCGGAGGGATCACGATTTCGTTCTGCGCGATCCGCTCGTACTGTTGTTCACTCACCATCTCCTCGTACTTCTGGATGCGCGCCTTGTTCTTGGCCTGCCGCGCGCGCGGCGCCATGCGAACCCATTCCAGCTCCCGCTCCAGCGTGCGCTGCCGGGCACTCGCCGTTTTCTCCTCAACCGCCAGGCGCCCGCGTTTCTGCTCCAGCCACGACGAATAGTTCCCCTCGTACGGGATGCCGCTGCCGCGGTCGAGCTCGAGAATCCATTTGGCGACGTTGTCCAGGAAGTACCGGTCG
>CAZSNV010000243.1:0-7453 GCA_964608035.1 uncultured Gemmatimonadaceae bacterium
TGTTCACCGAACTGACGAGTCAACCCGAACGGGATTGCTGGTGGCGACTGCCGTGCGCGAGGCCCGAATGGTGTGGGACAACGACGCTGGTGCGCATCCGGCTGGCGGTGCCGCGGAGGACCGGCATGCCACCGCCGTGCTGCCCTTCCTTGTCGACGGATCAGTGGAAGTGGTGATGATCCTTGTCGCCGACGCACCCGATGTCTACGGCGACCGCGAGTTGCACCTCCTCCGGGACCTGACGGGTGACGTCGCCTACGCACTGGACCACATCGCGAAGGCCGATGAGCTCAACTACCTCGCAACGCACGACCAGCTCACCGGATTGCCGAACCGCGCTGTGTTCCTTGACCGGCTTTCCCTTGCGATCGCAACGCGTCGGGGCAGCCTCGGATCACTGGCTGTCGTGGTCACCGACGTCGAGCGCTTCAGCGAGGTGAATAGCTCGCTTGGCCGGGAGGCCGGCGACGCGTTGATCCGTCAACTCGCGGACCGATATCGCAGCTTCGCGAGCGACATGTACAGCCTCGCAAGGCTCGGTGCGGATGCGTTCGCTGATATTCACGCCGGCCAGTCAACGGTGTCGCAGCTTGTCAAAGACGTCGGCGAGCGGATGGGTGTGGCTCTGGCGGCACCGTTCACCATTGTCGGGCAGAAGGTTTACCTCACTGGGCGTGCTGGAATCGCCACGTTTCCGGCCGACGGGAACGATGCCGAAACGTTGCTTCAGCATGCAGAGGCTGCGCTCACGCGGGCGAAGGCCCAGCAACAGCGCCTGGTGCTCTATACGCCCGACCTCAACGCCACAGTCACCCGTCAACTTGCGATGGAGTCGCGCCTTCGGCGCGCGGTTGAGCGGAAAGAACTCAGCCTGCACTTCCAGCCGAAGGTCGAACTCGCGACGGGTCGCATCACGGGCGCGGAGGCGCTGCTCCGATGGGTCGACGGTACGGCAGGACTCGTTTCACCGGCCGAGTTCATCCCGATCCTTGAGGGCACGGGATTAATCCTCGAGGTTGGACGCTGGGTGATGACGGAGGCTGTGAAGGCGTCGCTGGCGCTGCGCGAAGCGGGTTTCCCGCTGCTGCGCATTGCGGTGAATGTCTCACCGGTCCAGCTGCGTCAGGAAGACTTCGTGGGGTCCATTGAGGCCGCGACCCGGACCGCCGGGGGGCAGCCGCACGGGCTGGACATCGAGGTGACAGAAGGCGTCGTCATGCACGACATCGATTCGAACATCGCAAAACTGCAGGAGCTTCGTTGTCTGGATGTCGGTGTGGCGATCGACGATTTCGGGAGCGGGTACTCCTCACTGGCCTACCTGGCCCGGCTCCCCGCGAACGTGATCAAGATCGACCGGTCGTTCGTGAGCACGATGGCACACGATCCGGACCATACGTCGATCGTCTCGACGGTGATCTCCCTTGCGCACGCGCTCAATCGTACCGTCGTCGCCGAAGGGGTGGAGGACCAAGAACAGGCGAGGCTGTTGCGGCTGCTGCGCTGCGATCAGGTCCAGGGCTTCCTTTTCGGTCGCCCGGTGCCGTTTGCGGACTTTGAGCAGGTGCTGCGCTCGGGGCTGGCGTCAACGAGACGCGAAACCGTCCATCCCAATTGACACGGCCCGGCTGCCGGAACTCAAGCCTCGAGCCTCGACCCTGATCCAGACGGTCCAGCGTTGAGAAAACGGGAGTGAGCCCTCAGCTCCCGCGACTGCTGCAGATCCTCCAGGAACATCGCTTCGGCCACCGCGCCTAACGCCGCGTCCTCGATGACGGCGTCGAGTTCATAATTGATCGCGATGCCGAGTGGATTGAAATCGGTGGATCCGACGCGAATCCAGCGGCCGTCCACCACGCTGGTCTTGGCGTGCATCATCTCGCCGCGCCACTCCCATATGCGCACGCCGTTGCGGAGCAGCCGCTGATACTGCCGGCTCATCAAACCCCGGAGCCAGAAATGGTCGAAGCGACTGGGGACCAGCACGCGGACGTCCACGCCGTCGCGAGCGGCGCCGCTTAACGCCTCGATTTCCGACGGCGACGGCATGAAGTAGGCGCTTGCGATCCAGATCGATCTCTCGGCCGCCACCGACTGGATCTGCAGCGCTCGCGACACGCGGAGCCGTCCCGGCTCTCCCTCGATGATCCCGACCAGGCTGCCCGGATGCAGTCGCGTGTTGAGGAACGAGTCGCGGGGCGCGCGAAGTATTCTGGGTCGGGGCCCGACCCGGCCGAGCGACCGGGCCCACATCCGCTCGAATGCCTGCAGCAGGTCTTTCGTGGCATCGCCTTCAAAGCGCACGGCAGTATCGCGCCACGGAGAGCGACGACGGCGGATCATGCCATGCTTCCACTCGAGACCGATGCCGATGCCGCCGGTGACTCCGCTGCGACCGTCCACCACCAATACCTTCCGGTGGTCGCGCGGAAGGAATCCGAGCCAGGCCCGGAACCCCGGCGGGTTGAACGCGCGGACGTCCAGGCCTTCGCGCTGCAGGCGCCGGAAGAACGACCACGGAGTAGGCAGGCGGCCCAGCCAGTCGACCAGCACGCGAACGCGCACCCCGCGATCGGCCGCTTCGACGAACGCTCTCGCGAAACGCTCACCGATCTCATCCTGACGAAAGATGTAGCCCTCGAATTCAACCGTTTCCTTGGCGGAGTCGATCAGGGCCAGCATCGCGTCGAACGTGCCGGGCCCGTCGCGCAGCAGCGTCACGACATTTCCGCACGACACATCGGCCGAAGCAATGCGCCAGAGCGCCCGCGAAAACGATGGTCGGGGGCCGTCCGTGGGTAACGGAGCGATGTCGGCTCTCGAAATGGGTTGGATGGTCACGATTGAAGACTAGGTGAGCGCAAAGCGCAAGGCGCAAAGGGGGTGCACGGAAAGACCCGATCGCTGATCCTGGGGGACAACTCTCTGCAACCGGCTACCCTCGCCGCTGCCTCGCTGTGCGCTTTGCGCTTTGCGCTCTGCGCTCATTACTTCCCACATGCTTCCAATCGACCTCAGCGGGCGTCGCGCTCTGGTAGCGGGCGTTGCGGACGACAACGGATTCGGATTCGCGATTTCCAAGGCGCTGGCGGAGGCTGGTGCCAATGTCTGTGCCGCGACCTGGCCACCCGCGCTCAATATTTTCCGCACGCTTCTCGAGCGCGGAAAGATCGACGATGCGCGCCGGCTCTCGAATGGCGCGCTGTTGCAGTTCGAGCGCATCTACCCGCTCGATGCTGCCTTCGATACCATGGCCGATGTTCCGGACGACGTGCGTGAGAACAAGCGCTACAAGGACATCGGTGATTATTCCATCGCCGGCCTCGCAGCGCAGATCTCCGCCGACTTCGGCCCGAAGGGCCTCGACATACTCGTCCATTCCCTGGCCAACGGTCCCGAGGTGAGGAAGAGGCTCGTCGATACGACGCGCGCCGGCTACATGGCCGCGATCGGCGTCAGCGCCTATTCGATGGTGTCGATGATGCGAAGCCTGGGCCCGTTGATGGGGAGGCACGGCAGTGCGATGTCCCTGACGTACCTGGCCAGCGAACGCGCCGTGCCGTTCTATGGAGGGGGCATGTCCTCAGCGAAGGCAGCCCTCGAGAGCGACACGCGCATGTTGGCGTTCGAGGCCGGCCGTGCCTGGGGCGTGCGCGTCAACGCGATCTCCGCCGGTCCGTTCGCATCACGCGCGGCGACCGCGATCGGTGTTGTCGATCAGTTGGTCGCGTACTGTGCGGCGAACTCCCCCCTGACGGAACCGTTGACGGGCGCCGAGGTCGGGAACGTGGCGGCCTTCCTGGCCAGCGACCTCTCGTCAGGCATTACGGGCACGACGGTCTACGTCGACAAGGGCTACCACTCGATGGGTATTGCTGTCGCGGGGCCGGTGCCGCGACGGGAGGACTGAGCATCCAGCTGATTCGCTTAGAACCCAGCTGAGTCGTGAGCACTGGGTGCTAGGGAACTCTGCAGAACTCTTGTTGTGCTGAGCCGAGCCTGAACCTGCCGAGGAGCGCGCTGGGCCAATGACACACTTGAACACGGAGGTCACTAGGGCCACGGAGGCCACCACGGCACCTCAGGATAGGCACTTGTCGCCGGTGACGGCGCGGCGACGGCATTGAGAAATACATGTCATGTGAAAAACGAGCAGGTCACCGGCCAGATTTCTCATCAATCTCCAAACGGCTCGTTTGCGAGACGGCATCAAACGCATAGCCAACTAAGATCGGGATTAACCGATGGAAATGGGTTGCCTCCGTGACCTCCGTGACCCCCGTGTTAAAGTCTTCGCCGCAGTCCAGAAGCGCGATGTTCCTTGATATCCGTTTTGCAGAGCTTCCCTAGGGCGATGTGCGGGATCTGGAGCTCGTTGCTGGTGCTGGGGCAGGGCTCGGTCCTTAGCACCAGCTCCAGTCCCAGCAAATAGTTCGAGCACCCAGCCCTAACAACTCAGCGCAGTTTCAGCGCCGCCGCCTGTTCGCGTCAGGCAGAAACTGAAACTCATGCTGCACCACCTGGTGCACCGGGTAGCCGCCCCGAACCGCCGGCACATAGACCGCGTCCCCGAGCGCTCGACGAACCGGATCGACGAACCCGGGATGCGTGGCGAAGACAACGCTGATCCGGTCAAAGTCCACCTCGCCGGTGGCCGTCACAATGAACTCGACCATCACCGATCCGCTGACCTGCGCGTCGTAGAGCGCATCGGGATACATCGGCTTCACGGGCCGGAGGCTGTCCTGCCGGGCCGTAATGTCCACCTGGGCGGCGGTGAAGATCTGCCGGTCATCGACCAGCTTGGCGAGCTCCGCGGCGGCCGATTTGGCGTTAGGCTTGGGACGCTTGATGGGACGCTCACCCTCGCGCGACCAGATCACGATCACACCACAGGTCCGGGGGCCGAGTGCCGGCGCGACCGCAAACCGCGGCGGCACGATTATCCCGGTATAGACCTCGAACGCCTCGATCGACCGTGGTGACAGCGCGTCGATGTCGAACTCACCCGCGGCCAGCGGCGCCCCGTCCAGCCACGTGAGCGGCGCGCAATTGCGTGCACCCCGGAATCGCAGCTGGTTGCGGATCATGCCGCGCGACGGCTGAATCGTGACGCCGGGGATCATCCGGAACATGTCGCTCAACATGCTCGGGTTTCTCTTTTCGATGTCTTCCCGGGTGAGGAAATGACCGGAGCCGACATTCTTTCGCGCATAGAAGCCCGCCCGCCAGCCGGTAAGGTCCGCGCGACCGGTGATGACGACCGGAGTCAACGCGACGGAGAGCCGGGAAAGCGTCACATCGAGCGGGATGGTCTTCCCCGCCAGCACCAGGAGCTCGACCGTGTCGGGCAAGTATCCCAGTCGCCGGAACCGGATGGACAACATTCCGGGGCGAACCTTGGCCAGTTCGAACCGGCCGCTGTCGTCCGACTCGACCACCAGACTGACGCCTGGGAACGTGACCTGGGCGCCGATGATCGCCTGACCGGTTGAATCGCGGACAAGGCCGCGAATACCGCCGGTCCCGAGAACTCCTTCCTGCGCACCGGCATCGGCCGCGATCATAAGGACGACCACGCCGGGCATGACCCGACCAACAAGCGTGCCGAAGCCTGAGTGGCGGCTGAGCATGGAGTTCCTGTTCTTACTCCGGATTATTCCGGGAACGGGCCAAGAGTTCCCCTACAGTATGGGACATTGGCATATCGTGAAAGAGCAGGTGTAGAACCGGCCCTCCCGGGAATGTCCGGCGGTTGAGCCGAACCCGTCTTCGACAGAAGGCCAAGTCGTAGCAGGGCTTAGCTGGTTGATCGACTGGACGTGCTTCCTGTCGGTCACCAAGTTGGCCGCAAGGTTTAATCGGAACGATACGTCAGGTCACACCTACCTCGGATCCACAACGTGTTGAGCCACTTGAGAATTCCTGCCGTCTCTGCGTTCGCGCTCGCGCTTTTTTCATCACCGACCACCCAGGGTGGCGAGCTCCGAGGCTTCACCGCAGCCTCGGCGACTACTCAGCGGGATTGGGAGGGACGCTTCCGCGCCATTCCGGATCCGGCACGGCTCCGCGCCGCTATGGAACGCCTTTCGGCGCGGCCGCATCACGTGGGGTCGGCGTACGGCAAGTCGAACGCCGAGTGGCTGCGCGACCAGTTCGCCGCGTACGGATGGGAGGCGAAGATCGAGGAGTATCGCGTCCTCTTCCCGACGCCCAGGGAACGACGCGTCGAGCTCGTGGAGCCCACAAAGTACGTCGCGAAACTCGAAGAGCCCGTCCTGCCTAACGACCCATTCACGTCGCAGCGTGCCGAGCAGCTCCCCACGTACAACTCGTATTCCGGCGAGGGCGATGTCACCGCGCCGCTCGTGTACGTCAACTACGGCGTGCCCGCCGATTACGAGGAACTCGATCGCCGCGGCATCTCCGTGCGCGGCGCGATCGTGATCGCGCGGTACGGCGGCTCGTGGCGCGGCATCAAGCCAAAACTCGCGGCCGAGAAAGGCGCGGTGGGTTGCATCATCTACTCCGATCCCCGCGACGACGGCTACGCCCAAGGCGACGTGTATCCGGTCGGACCGTGGCGGCCCCGCGACGGAGTCCAGCGCGGCAGTGTCCTCGATCTGCCTGTGGCTCCGGGCGATCCACTGACCGTTGGAACCGGGGCTACGGTGGATGCACCACGCATCGACCGCTCCGCGGCCACGACCATAATGAAGATCCCGGTGCTGCCCATCTCCTACGGAGACGCGCAGCCACTGCTCGCCGCGCTCGGTGGTCCGGTGGTGCCCGAGGCGTGGCGGGGTGCCTTACCGATCACCTATAAAATGGGCCCCGGTCCGGCCCGCGTTCGCCTGAAGGCGGAGTTCAACTGGGCGCTGACGCCGGTGTACAACGTCGTGGCCACACTGCGCGGCAGCGAGTTTCCGGACGAATGGGTGGTGCGCGGCAACCACCATGACGGCTGGGTGAACGGCGCCGAGGATCCAACGGCCGGGATGATCGCCGAGCTGGAGGAGGCTCGCGCGTTAGGCGAACTGGTGAAGCAGGGCTGGCGGCCGCGCCGCACGATCGTCTACATCGCCTGGGACGCGGAAGAACCGGCCCTGCTCGGTTCCACGGAATGGGTGGAGCATCACGCCGCCGAGCTGCGGCAGAAGGCGGTGCTCTATCTCAACACCGACGGCAACGGGCGCGGCTACCTCGGCGCCGGCGGATCGCATTCGCTCGAGCGGCTGGTGAACCAGGTGGCGCGCGCCGTGGACGATCCCGAGTCCGGCGGGACCGTCTGGCGCCGGTCGCAGGCAGCGCGCATTCGCTTCGGCTCACCGGTGCAGCGTCGCGAGGCGCGTGAACGCGCCGATCTACGCATCGATGCCCTCGGCTCCGGGTCGGACTTCACGCCGTTCCTGCAGCACCTCGGCGTGGCGACGCTGAACATCGGGTTTGGCGG
>CAZSNV010000244.1:0-7422 GCA_964608035.1 uncultured Gemmatimonadaceae bacterium
TAGGTGCCCGGCGCTACAGCCGTGAACCCACCCCCACTCTTGTACGCAACGGCGCCGCCGATCGGCGCTTCCACCAGCGTCGTCGTGTTCTTGCCATACAACGTCATCGGGGTCGAATTCGATATCGCGTTCACAAAGCGGACATGCGCCTGGGTGAAGTCGATCTCGGCCGGGTACGCGTCTTCCACGATGAAGCCCTCGACGGTCTTGGCCGTGGTATTGTAGAACCCGCTCATGATGAACGAGTAGTTCTTCCCATCGTCCAGCGTCGTGGTGAGGGTCGATATCGCAAGGTCCTTGTCCACCGTTGCCGAGATCTTTCCGGCCAGCGTGTACTGGCCCGGATCGACGGCCGAGTAGAACCCGCCCGACCCGACGGCACCGTAGGCGACGCCGGTTGTGGCTTCGGTCCCGGTCCCTGAGAGGATCGCCGTCACCTTCATGTCGTTGGCGTAGAAGTTCACCGACGGCGCGTTTACGCCAAAATTGAAGAACTTGATGCGTGCCCCCGGAACGGGCCCGGTGAGCTCCTGCACCGCGGTCTTGTCACACGATGAGAGCAGGGCCGTGCAGAGCAGCGCCGCGAGTGCTCGATAAATAGTCATGTCCGGTTACGGTTGGGTGATCCAGAGCGGCTTGGTGTGATAGTCCAGCGCGAGTCCGCCAATGGCGTCCAGGCCCGGCCGGTTCCAAACGTATTCCGAGTTGAACCGCGGCCTGATGCGCTGCACGATCTTGCCGCCGTTGTCGGCGTGCAGCGTCGTGGGCAGCGTGAATCCCCGGAACACCTGCGTTCCGCTGACCGGGTCGAGATCCGTGTAGTGATACCTCCGCATGTCCATCCACAACTCGTTATGCCCCCAGCCCCATTGCGCGATGTACTTCTGGGACATGATGTGCGATAGCGTCAGTGTCGCCGGCACGATGGCGGTCGAGGCGAGGAACGCCGTCTTCTCGGCGGCGGTGATCTGCGTCGGTTGTTGATTGTTGTCCAGGTTGCGGGCGTTCACGAAATCGATGTGCGAGGAGATCCCGTTCCGGTACGCGGCGAGTGCAGTGGCCTGATCGCCCATCCGCAGTGCCGCTTCCGCCTTGACGAACTGCAGCTGCGCATAGGTTATCAGCGGAATCTTGGCCTTGTCGTCGAAGATGTACCGCCCAGGCACTCCTGTTCCGCCGGTGCCGGCGAAGCCGTGGAAATTGTTAGGCTGCTGCGTCGCCGTCAGCGCGCCAAAGCCGATGACAGTCGGATCGAGACCGCGGTACTGCCCGTCCGGGGACGGGGACAGCATCCGCGTCATGCGCGGGTCGACCACTCCACCGAACTGCGTGCCGTTCATCAATCCGAGGGCAAAGAGCGTCTGCCGAAAGGGTCCGTTGCTGGCCGAGGCCAAGGCGGTCGTGTTGCCCCGGGTGCGCCCCCAGAAGTTGATGTCGTCGTTGTTGGTGTTGGGATATGTGAGCAGCGCGTCGTCCAGGTTGCTCGCGAACGATAAGTTGACCGCGGCGATGACGTCGGCCGGCCGATACGACGACTT
Organism: uncultured Gemmatimonadaceae bacterium; assembly: GCA_964608035.1. Classification (GTDB taxonomy): domain Bacteria; phylum Gemmatimonadota; class Gemmatimonadetes; order Gemmatimonadales; family Gemmatimonadaceae; genus JABWBJ01. Next base: position 1,539 of record CAZSNV010000244.1, read on the forward strand.
GTTACTGAAATGGTTGAGCGACATCGCTTTCATGCCATAGGCAAGCTTCAACCATTTCGTCCGGTCGCCGTTGTAGATCTTGTCGCCTCGCGCGAGATAGCCCACGTCGACCGCCCCGTCGGTCCGCTGGAGCAGTGCGATGGCCTCGTCGAGCAGGCGCAGAACTTCCTGGTACGCGTACTCCTGCGTGTCGTAGTTGAAGCTGAACGTCGACTGATTGATGGCTTCCTTGACGATGATCTCTCCGTGGAGGTCGGTCAGCTCCTGCCAGCCCCACGCCTTGATGATGTTACCGACGCCCAGCAGGTCCCAGCGTTCCTCGGCCTCGGCCTTCGTCATCATGTCCACGAGGTTCTGGCCGAAGCTCCAGTAGACGTCGCGCCACATCTGCGCGCCATTGTCGCTCGAAGGATCGTAGCCCATCCGATCCCACGTGGTCACACTGGTGGAGACCGCCGTCCACTGCTGCGTATAGCGAGCGACGAAGCGCCCGTCGAACTGCGGGCCCGACACCAGCCAATGCAACATCGGCGCGAGGTACAGATTTGCCGTTACGACCTGGGGCGCGTTCGGGTTGGTGTTGACGTCCAGGAAATCCTTGCAACTCGTCGACAGCGCCAGCATGCTTGCCAGCACTGCTCCGCGTATGGTCTTCATCGCCTTTTGGTTGAATGAAGTGAGGAGTGCTTTCGGGCGTCCAAAGTGGCGGCTCATCCTTAAAACCTCATGTTGATGCCGAAGCTGAAGCCGCGCGGCATGGGGAAGTTGCCGTAGTCGATGCCGGCGGCTCCCGATCCGCCCACCGCGGCGGTATTCCCGTTCACGATCGGATCCATTCCGGAGTAGTTCGTGAACAGCAGAAGGTCCGTCCCGGTGATGAACCCGGTGGCGTCGCGGGCGCTCATGAAGCTGCTGGGAATGGGGAACCGGAACGTCACGTCCCTGAGCCGGACCCAGTTGATGTCCTTCTCGATGAACAGCTCTTCGCCCGTGAGCGTGTAGTAGCTCGTTTGCACGGCGGGAATGACGACGATGGTGTTTCTGGTGGGTGTCGCGCTGTTCTCCTTGCCGTCCCTGAGCACCCCCTCGATCACGCGTGGCTCGTCGCGATCCAGCGTCCGCTCACTGAGTCCACGGGCGACGAGTAGCTGTTCGGTGGCGTTGAAGACGTCACCGCCCCTGCGGAAATCGAACAGGAAGTTGAGGGAGAAACGCTTGACCCTGATCGTGTTGTTCAGGCCCATGGTCCAATCGGGCTGGCGATCATAGCCCGCGTCAATGAACGACGTCGAACGAAGCGGCAATCCGGTTGTCGGATCGATGAGCAGTTCGCCGTCGTTATTCCTGAGATAGAACAGCCCCGTAAGCGATCGCGTGGATAGGCCGGGGGCCGTGCCATTGCGCACGTTCCCGAAGAGCCATGTATCAGAGACGTAGGATTCAGGCAGCGCGTTCGGCAGCTCCAAAACCCTTCCGCGGGCGCGCTCGAAATTGGCCTGGACATCCCAGGACAACTGGCTTTGCAGCACGGGCGTCGCATCGAGCGTGACCTCGAGGCCCGTGTTCCTGGTGACAGCGCCGTTCAGGTTGAACAGGACGAAGCCCGTGGCATAGCTGCCGCGGATGTCATTGACGATCTGGTCCTTGGTCTGCTTGCGATACGTGGTGACGTCGAGTCCGAGTCTGTCGTCCAGGAAGCTCAACTCCGTGCCCAGCTCCCACGATCTCGCGAACTCCGGCCGCAGGTCCAGGTTCGGTCCCGTGAAGCCATATCCGTACCCGCCATACGCCGTGGTCTTGAACTCCAGCGACGGCCGGAACGCGTATGGGCGGGCGTCCTTGCCGACCTCCGCGTATGCCCCTCTGAGTTTTCCGGTCATGAATTGACCGAGCGAGGAGAACGCGTCGGTGAAAATGAAACTCGACGAGATCGAGGGATAGAAGAACGAGTTCCGCTCTGACGGAATGGTCGAGGTCCAGTCATTCCGGCCGGTCACGCTCACGTAGAGGTACTTGTTGTAGTCGAGCGTCGCTTGCCCGAAAAGGCTCACCAGCCGGCGTTGATTGATCGTGGTCCGGTTCTGCCGCAGGTTGGTGTTGTTGACCGAGATGAAATTGGGATCAAGGTAATCCTGGCCCTTGAGTGCGTTTGTCGTCGACTTGAAGTCGGAGATCTGATTACCGACCAGCGCCGCGATCGAGAAACCGCCAAGGACCGCCCGAGGGTACACGTTCAGCAACGTCTGCGCATTGATATTGCGCGTGACGTCGTCAGCCAGATCAATGACGCCATTCCACGTGAATCCGGCGGCACTCTCCGGATGCCGCTGGATCAGGTTCTGGTTGGTGTACGTGTCGGCGCCGACGTTGGACGTGACGTCGCCCCAGGAGAACGGTGTGAGCGTAAGGCCGACGTTAGGGAAGTAGCGGTTGTTGGTCGAATTCTGCTTGTTCTTTTCGACGTTGAAGTACGGATTGTCCACTTCGTCGCTCTGCGACAGCGCCGTCACGCGGCGCCGCGTGCCGGCGGGAGTCCGCCAGTCCTGCGCATTGTCGGTCTGCGGCCACAACAACAGCCCGACCAGCGGACCGAGAGCTCCCTTGTACGGCTGATCGTTGTTGACGTACGCGTAGATGATTGACAGGTCGGCTTTCAACCAGTTCGTCACGACGGCCTGCGACCGGCCCGTCACGTTGATCCGGCTCAGGGCCGCGCCGGGAACGACCCCCTCCTGCCTGTCAGCCCCCACGGACAAACGGTAGTTGACCCGATTGTCGGGGGCGCCTCCATTGAAGGCCAGGTTGTGCTTCTGCGTCAGTGCCGTCTGGAAGAACCCGTCGATGTTGTCGTAGAACACCGTTCCATCAGCGTACGGAACTCCGAAGTACGTAAAGCTGCCGAGGTTCGTCCCGGTTACCGTCGATGGCCCGTACACCCGCTGGAGTTTGGGTCGGGCTCCGGTTTTCTCGATCCTGAAGCTGTTGCTGTAGTCGAACCCTCCACCCGCCTGGCCGCGCTTCGTCGTAATGACGATCGCCCCGTTGGCCGCGTCGATTCCGTACAGCGCCGATGCTTCCGGCCCTTTCAGCACGACCAGCGTTTCGATGTCTTCCGGGTTGATGTCGGCGGACCGGTTGGTGAAGTCGACGCTGCGATTACTGAAGGCATTCAAGGAACCCGGGGCGTCGGAGGCGAGGACGCCCGTATTGAGCGTTTTGTTATCGAGCGGCAAACCGTCGATGATCATCAGCGGTTGATTGCTGCTGCTGATCGAGCTGACGCCCCTGATCGTGATCGATGAGGACGCTCCGGGCACTCCGGAGCTGCTCGTCACTTCGACGCCGGCTACGCGCCCTTGCAACGCGTTGATGAAGTTCTGCCGCTGCGTCTGCGCGATGTCGACGCCCTGGACGGTCTGTTGCGCCGTACCAATCGCGCGCCGAACGTTGGTTTGGCCTAACGTAGTAACGACGACGGCGTCGAGGCTGATGGTCGTTCGTTTGAGTTGAACGTCGATGACGTTTCCAACGCCGACGGTTCGCTCTTCGGGTGTGTGTCCGATCAGCCGGAATTGCAGTATCTGGCCGATGTTGGCGCGGATGGAATACGTGCCGTCGTTGCCGCTCAACGTTCCGGCGGTGGTGCCTCTGATCCGGACGGCCACGCTCCCCAGCGAAGCACCCGTTTCATCGGTGATTTTTCCGGTAACGATCCTTTCCTGCGCGGCAGCTTGCGCGGCAAAGAGGAAAGTTCCCATCAACACCATCAGGAGTCTGTTCTTCATGATGCGGGGCACCGGGTTGTGGTGGACAACGACATCAATGGCCGTGGGCACGCATGCGAAGCGTGCCGCGGGTCGGGTCTAGTTGGAAATGGGGCTGAAGACGCGAAGAGGCGGTCGGAACGTTGACGCGATGGCGCCAGGGGACCGAAAATGCGACGCAAAGCCGCTACGCCTCCAGAATCGGTTATGGGGAGTATTGCGTACGCGAAGCGCTCAACCCAATCCTCTCTGCCACCCGGTATCTCGGGACCCGGCGGCAGCCGATCATATTCCACCGTAACGAAACTGTCAACATTGCAGAGCCGGCTATCCCCGAAACGAGCACTTGATGTCCTCCCTCCAACCGTTCCAGGGCCGCCACGACGTCTGTCGCGTTCTGCGGCAACTCGGCATCGCGGCGTTCCTCGCCGTCGTCTTCACGGGCGACGCCATCGCGCAGAACGACCCCGCGTGGACCCAACCGTTTCCGTCTTTCCGCATCGCCCAGAACCTCTACTACGTCGGCAGCAAGGGGCTGGCGAGCTACCTGATCACCACGGCCGAGGGACATATCCTCCTCAACAGTGACCTCGAAGCAAATGTCCCGATGATTCGGGAAAGCGTCGAGACGCTCGGCTTCAAGTTCACCGATATCCGGATCCTGCTCATCAGTCACGCGCACTGGGACCACGATGCCGGCAGCGCCATGATCAAGCAGCTGACCGGCGCGCGGTACATGGTGATGGAAGGCGACGTGTCGGTGGTCGAGTCGGGCGGGAAGACCGACTTTCAGTATGGCAACGACTCAACGCTGCACTATGCGCCGGCCAGCGTCGATCGCATCCTGCGCGATGGTGACGAAGTGAAACTCGGCGGCGCTGTCCTCGTCGCTCGACTGACACCCGGTCACACCCGGGGCTGCACGACCTGGACGATGAACGTGACCGACGGAGGAAAGCGCTACGATGTCGTCATCATCGGCAGCCCTAACGTGAATCCCGGATACCGACTGGCCGGGAACGCGACCTATCCGCGAATTGCCGAAGACTATGAGCAGACCTTCCGGGTGCTGAAGTCACTGACGGTCGACTACTTCCTCGGCGCGCACGGGAGCTACTTCGATATGGAGGCCAAGTACGCCCGCATGAAGGACGGCGCCACCTCGCCCTTCATCGATCCACAAGGCTATCGGGCGTATGTCGCCAACAGGGAGCGCGCGTTTCGAGCCGAGCTCGCGAGGCAAAAGGCCGGCATTCGATAGACGGCTCCAGCGCCTGTACGCGCGAGGTATCCGTCGCCGATCGTGCATAACGTGACGGTACGGGCGGTCCGTCCTCAGCCGCTCGCAACACCGGGTGACCGCTAGGGGCGGCCTTCATTGTCTCTCCGCTCTAGAGCCGGCAGGATTCGGCGCAGTCCCGCAGAGCGGGATAGCCAGCTGTCCGCCACCGTCGCCTGGAGCCCCGATGCTTCACCTATTGTCTTCGCTTTCGCTTGTGGCAGGCCTCGCCACCGCGACCAGCGATTCCACGGAACTACGCCGCGAAAAGCTGATGGAGGCGCTGCGCCAGGGTGGATACACGGTCCTGCTGCGGCATGCGCGGACCGACCGCTCCTTCAATGAGCAACGGGATCCCGTCCCAACAGAACGGAGCAAGCAGCGCAACCTGAACGACGACGGTGTCCGCGATGCGGCCCTGATGGGCGTGGTCTTCAGGAAACACGGCATTCAGTTCGCGGAGATCATCTCCAGCCCGATGTATCGCACCGTCGAAACCGCGGAATTCTCTGTCGGCAAACCGACCAGCACCACGATGCTGCTCCGCCTGTTTCCGTCGACGCCTGAGCAGGCGGCCTTCGTCATGAAGGCGCCCAAGAAGGGAACGAATCGCCTGATCGTCACGCATCACTTCATCATCGAAACCCACGTCCCGGGCATCAAGCCTGGAGACATCGCGGAAAGCGAAGCCGCCGTCGTCAGGCACACGGCCGACGGGAAGGTCGAACTGGTGGGCCGCATAACGCTGGCCGATTGGGGCGACCTCGCCAACCCGGACAAGGCCACTGCCGCATCGGAGAGCCCGAAGCCAGCCAACGAAGGCGCCCATGGCGGTGCCCTG
>CAZSNV010000245.1:0-7336 GCA_964608035.1 uncultured Gemmatimonadaceae bacterium
GACGGGAGGTAAAAATCCAGGGTAAGAAGGTGGCCCCCGGGCCGGATCGCGCGCGCGAGCTCGGTGATCGACGCTCGCCAGTCCGGTGTGTTCCGGAGCGCGTATCCAGCGGTTACGCCGTCGAGCGATGCGTCGGCGAAGGGAAGGGCGCTGATGTCTCCACCGGATATCGAGACGCGCGTTGAATCCGCGTCTCCACGGTCGCGGGCCAGGGCAAGCATGCGCGTTGACACGTCGATCGCGGCGATCCTGAGGTCCGGCCTGACCACGGACAGCGCATACGCAAGGTCACCGGTTCCGGTCGCTACGTCCGCGACGCTGCCACCACGCGGCATTGCGGCGCCCGCCATTGCGATCAGCATGTTCTTCCAGCGCCGATCCATGCCAAACGAAAAAAGCCGCGTGAAGTCGTCGTAACGCGGCGCGATCAGGTCGAACATCGGCGTGACGTACGCCTGCCGCAGCGCGGGGTCTGCCAGATGGCGCTCGACGTCGAACTCTCTCAGCGATCCGGGGCGGTGTATTGGCATTCCTGTGTGTTTCTGCCGACCGGCGCGACTCAAACTCCTCGCACCGTGTCGGATGGGTGCGGCGCCGGTAGTTTACTGCTCCACCTCAACGCCCGCGCGCGATTCAACCAACGGTGTCCTCCTTTTCCTCGGCAGCCTCCGGCGCCGGGCCCGCCACGGCGACAGCGGAACAACCCCTGCCCGCCGAGGCGACCCCGCTGGACGAAGAGCTCTGGGCAGTGATTCTGGCCGGCGGCATCGGGTCGCGGTTCTGGCCACTGTCTTCGTCTGATCGACCCAAACAAGTACTGGCGCTCGTGAGCGAACGGCCACTGATCGCGGAAACGGTCTCGCGGTTGGAGACACTCGTGCCCTCGGAGCGCATACTCGTCGTCACCAGCCGCGACATCGTGGGTCAGATCCGCGCGGCCATACCGACGATCCCCGAGAAGAACCTCCTCGTCGAGCCACGCCCCCTGGGCACCGCGGCCTCGCTGGTGTGGGCGGCCGGTGAAGTGCGACACCGGGCAGGGCCCGACGCAATCTTCTGCTGCATGCATGCCGATCTTGCCGTCGCCTTCGTCGATGCCTTCCGTCACGTGGTGCGCGAGGCGGCACGCGTTGCCGCGAGCGCCGATGCCCTCGTTGCGGTTGGCGTCCACAGCACGCGCGCCGAAACGGCGTTTGGGTATCTCATCCCTGGTCTGTCGCTGCGCGATGATCTTCCGCTTTCGGCCGGAGGTGCGTGCCACGTCGTCGCGTTCGAGGAAAAGCCGGCGCGGCCGCGCGCCGAGGTCCTCGTCCGTGAAGGAGCGTTATGGAACAGCGGCATCTACCTGTGGCGCACACGGGTGATCCTGGAAGCGATGTCCCAGCACTGTGTCGAGATCGGCGGATCCCTGTCTAGTCTCGAGACCCGGGATCACGACGAATTCGTGAAGGGTGTCAAGTCGGTGTCGATTGAGCGCGGACTGCTCGAGCGTTGCAGCGGCGGCCTCGTGGTCATGCCGGGCGACTTCGGCTGGGACGATGTCGGGACCTGGTCTGCGCTGCGTCGCGCGCGCGAACTCGACGACACGGGAAATGGCGCCTCGGGGCGGACGTACTTCATGGACGCCAGCGGCAACGTGGTCCACGCTGAAGGCGCGGCGGCGGTCCTCTACGGCGTCGACGGATTACTCGTGGTGACGCTGCCCGGGCTCACCTTCGTGACGACGGTGGAGCGCGCGGCGGACCTCAAGCCGCTGCTCGACTCGCTGCCGGCGGATCTCAAGCGGGCTGGTAAACCACGGCCTAGCGATGAGCGATGAGCGAAGAGCGAAGAGTAAAGTGTCGATTTGAACGCTCATCGCTCTTCGCTCTTCACTCGGTGTGAAACGAGGATGCAGCCCGTCCGTAGGATTCACTGAATGACCCTCCCCGCGCAGGCCAGCTCGCGCCAGTCGTACTGGCAACTCACCCGATCGCCCCGCTACAGCCTCGGGTTTGTCGTTCCCCTGCTGCTGCTGTATGAAGGGCTCGCGGTTGCGCTGAATCGTGGTACCGGCACCGGCATTCGAAACGGAGCCGACGTCCTCCTCCGCAGCCTCGCGGCGACGGTCCTCGGTGATCGGGGACCACTGGTGTTTGGCGCACTGGTCGCGTTGGTGCTCATCCTTCTGGCGATACGGGACAGTCGGCGCAGCAGCGACGGCGTGCGTCCCCGGCTGTTCGTTTTGATGCTCCTCGAATCGGCGATCCTGGCCGTCGTCTTCGGGTTCGTGGTCGGTGTGGTGACGGCACAGTTGGTGAACGCGCTCCCCACGCTGGCCATCGGGCAAACCGCGGAAATGGACTGGCCGGTGGTCTTCATGGTGTCGTTAGGCGCGGGCGTGTATGAGGAGCTGGTCTTCCGTGTACTGCTCGTGTCGGGCCTCCTGATCGCGGCACGCGTCGTGTTCGGCCTGGGAACGGTCGCGGCGTCCGTGTTCGCGGTAGTGACCGGCGCGCTGATCTTCTCGGCGTTCCACTACATCGGCCCCTACGGCGACCCGCTGGAGATGCCGTCGTTCGTGTTCCGTACCGTCGCTGGACTGGCGTTCAGCGGGCTCTATGTGACACGCGGGTTTGGCATCACCGCGTGGACCCACGCCCTCTACGATGTCTTTCTCCTCGCGGCGCGCGTCTGACCCGTATCCGTCTCCATCGATAGTTTCCGGGACGCTCCCCGGGTGTGGCCGGGGATGACGACGACCACTCCCACCCCGCTGTCATGACTCGACGTTCGGCTCTGCCGGTCGCGCTGCTCTTCGTTGCCTGTGCTCGCGTCAGTTCTTCTCCATCGGCAGCCACGAGCACCGTGGCAACCGTTGAGCGCACTCGCTCGTTGCTTTCGGCGCTGGCGGCCGACTCGATGGAGGGACGCCGCGTCGCAACCGCCGGCGAGGCGCGGGCGGCCCGCTTCATCGCCGCGCGCTTCCGCGAGGCTGGCCTTGAGCCGGCAGGGGACAGCGGATACTTCCAGCGCTTGCCGATGGCGACGACGACGACCCGAACGCGGTTGGCCAATGGCCAGGAACGCGTCCGCACCGGACCGTCCGTCCTCCCTTCGTTCGCCGATCTCGACACCGTGCCCATCGACCGGCGCCTGACGAGTGTCAACGTGCTCGGCGTGTTGCGCGGCTCCGATCCGGCCCTTGCCTCCGAGGTCGTGATCATTGGCGCGCACTTCGACCATGTGGGCATCCGACCAGCCGTGGATGGCGACTCGATCGCGAACGGCGCTGACGACGATGCCTCGGGCACTGTGGCGGTGATCGAGGCCGCCCGCATCATCGCCGCCGGCCCGCGACCAAAGCGAACCATCATTTTCGCCGCGTTCACGGGCGAGGAATCGGGCACCCTCGGCGTTCGCTGGTACGCGCAGCACCCGATGGTGCCGCTCGATCGGCACGTCGCAGATATCCAGGTGGAGATGATCGGACGCCCCGACACGGCCGCGGGTGGGCCGGGAAAGGCATGGCTCACCGGATTCGAGCGGTCCACGATGGGAGCGACGCTGGCGGCAGCCGGATTGCCCGTGGTCGCCGATCCCAGGCCGACTCAGAGCTTCTTCACCCGCAGCGACAACATCGTATTCGCGCGGCTCGGTATTGTCGCTCACACCTTGTCGTCGTTCGGCCTTCACGCTGAGTACCACACGGTCAACGATGAAGTCGAGCTGGTGGACTTCGCTCATATGACCGAGATGGTGAACCTGATTACGCGTGCCGTACGAATCATCAGCGACGGCCCGCGCTTGCAATGGAACCCCGGCGGCAAGCCGTGATCGTCCGGTTGGCCTGAGGTCCCCCCGTCGCCCGTCGCCCGTCACCCGTCCCTTGTATCCAATGCGCTTCGAAACTCTCTGCGTTCACGCCGGCACCGGGCCGGATCCCCTGACCGGCGCCCTCACGCCGCCCATTCACCTCTCGACGACGTTCGAACGCGACGCGGACGGCGAGTTCCGCCGCGGCTTTATCTACGCGCGCGACCTCAACCCCACTCGTCAGGCGCTCGAACGCGCGATGTCCGTGGTCGAGGGCGGGGAGGCGGCGCTGGCGTTTTCAACCGGCCAGGCCGCCAGCGCCGCGGTCTTTCAGGCGCTGAAACCCGGCGACCACGTCATCCTTCCCGATTCGGTCTATTACGGTACGCCCAAGCTCGTGAACGAGATGTTCGTTCCCTGGGGATTGCGCGCCACGTCCGTCGGCATGCGCGACCTGTCCGCCGTGCGCGACGCCGTTCAACAGGGCACCCGGCTCATATGGGTGGAAACGCCGTCCAATCCGCTTCTCACCATCACGGACATCGAGGGTGTCGTGGCCATCGCCAGAGAGATTGGCGCGATGGTGGTGGTCGACAACACCTGGGCGACTTCCGTCGGGCAGCGGCCCCTGGAACTGGGTGCCGACCTGTCCATGCATGCCAGCACCAAGTACCTCGGCGGCCATTCCGATGTCATGGGTGGCGTTCTGGTTGCGCGCGAGGATAACGAGTTCTTCGCGCGAGTACGCATGGTGCAGCGCACCGCCGGCGGCATCGCGTCTCCCTTCGACTCGTGGCTAGTGCACCGCGGCCTGAAGACGCTTCCCTGGCGAGTCCGCGCACAGACGGCAAATGCGACGGCCGTCACAACATTCCTTGCGTCTCATCCAGAGGTGGAGGCGGTGCATTACCCGGGTCTGGGATCCCACCCGGGCCACGATGTCGCCGTGCGACAGATGCGTTTGTTTGGGGGCATGGCGTCGTTCGAGGTCCGAGGAGGTCGCGCGGAAGCCCTGGCTGTTGCTGCGAAGTGCCAGGTTTTCACGCGAGCCACCAGTCTTGGTGGTGTGGAAAGCCTCATCGAACACCGCGCCTCGATTGAGGGCGCGGCAACACGCGCCCCGGAGAGCCTCCTGAGACTGTCGATCGGGCTCGAAAACGCGGATGACCTCATCGAAGACCTGAGCCGCGCGCTCGCCTGACAGCACGATCGTCACGGACGGGAACGGTGACCCCGGGCACGGGTACACGGCCCGCGACGGCATACGTTCGGTTCGGCAACTGGGTCGTCTATCAACGCCGTCCGGGCGAGAAGCTGCCCGGGTGTCTGCTGTCACCGAACAAGCTGATCAAGAAACCGACGTCGACGAAGGGGACCCGACTCTTGAAGCGATCAATACTGCTGGCCGCCCTCGTGGTGTTTGCCGCTTGCAAGGATTCGCCCGTAGGACCAGATCCGCAGACTCCGGCTGTGGTGGCGATTACCTCACCGCAGACCGTCCTGGTGGTTGGCGCTTCCATGACCCTGACGGCGACGGTCTACGATCAGGATGGCAAGAAGATCACCGGAGCCACGGTTGAATGGCGCAGCCTGACGCCCGCGGTCGCGTCGGTGTCGTCGTCAGGCGTCGTCACGGGACTCGCGCCCGGTCAGGCGACCATTGAAGCGGAATCGTCCGGGCGGACCGCTTCGGTCGCGCTCACGATAGATCCCGACCCGTGCACGAACCCGATCGCGCTTTCCGCCGGTCAGGTCCGCATGCTGTCAGGACCGAACGCGGTCGCCTGCGTGACGCTCGCGGCTACAACAACCTCGTCCGATTTCCTTTTCATTACCGCCAACGCGGAACAGTCTCAGGACAACACCGCCTTCTATTCCGTGGTGCTTTCCATGGGCGACGTGGCCGCCATGGCTGCCGCGGTCAGGGCCATGGTATTCGATCCGCAGGTGTTCCTCGAACAGCAGGCGATCCTGCAGGTCGATGCCACTGAGGAGAAGGTTCGAGTTCAGGAACAGGCGCTCTTCAAGCGCGTTCGTCCCGCTGTGCGTGATGCGATGCGGAACGAACCGCAGGCTGCACTCTCCGTGTCGAGCGCGATCGCCGCGGAGGGTGATACGATCCTTATCCGCGTGCCGGACCTCAACAGCAACAACCTGTGCACGACGGGCTACAAGGAAATCCGCGCGGCGGTGAAGAAGACGACGGCGCACTCGACGATTGTGGTGGACGTGGGCTCGCCAACTCCGGGCTTCACCACGGCGGACTTCAATGAGATCGGTGACGAGTTCGAGTCGCTGATCTACCCGAACGACACGCTGTACTTCGGCCGCGAGACCGATCGCAACGCCGATGCGCGGGTGACGATTCTCTACACGCCCGAAGTGAACCGGGCGACGGCGAGTGGCGCGGCGGGATTTGTGGCGGGGTTCTTCTGGGGCGGGGACCTGGTGAAGAAGTCCGAATACGCGGACCTCGGTATCCAGTGCCCGCAGACCAACGAGCAGGAAATCTTCTACATGCTCGTGCCTGACCCGGCCGGAACGATCAACAGCAATCCGCGTTCCGTGGCTATCGTCAGGCAGAACACGCGGGGCACGATTGCCCACGAGTTCCAGCACATGATCAACCAGGGCCGCCGGCTGCTGAATGCGGCGGTGGACAGCGCCGAGACGGTGTGGCTCAACGAAGGGCTTTCGCACTTTGCCGAAGAGATCGTTGGGCGGGCCAAGCGCGGCTTCTCCGATTTCCAGAAGCTCACGTTCAACGACGTCAACCCAACGCCGTCGTCGGCCGATGACTACAACGCCTTCTTCCGGCAGAACCTCGCCCGCTACCGGACCTGGATGCAGCGTCCGGATACCTCATCGCCGACGTCGAATGCGGCCCGCAACCAGCTCGCGCCGCGGGGCGCCGCCTGGATGTTTCTCCGCTACGCCGCCGACTTTCACAGTGGCAGCAACCTGAAGTCATTTCTGCGACGCATCGTTGATGGTCCCGACATCGGGCTGCGCAACGTGCTGCAGCACTCGAATGGCGCCCAGTACGACGACTTGCTCAGCGGCTGGTTGATCAGCCAGTTCACGGACGGGCTGAGTATCTCCGGCCTGCCTGCCCGCTTCAGGATGAATAGTTGGGCGGTGCGTGACGTGATGTCGGGCGTGAACAGCAACGTCTTCCCGTTGCTCGTGACACCGCTGCCGGCGAGCGTGGAGACCAAGTCGATCTCCGGCTCGGGCAATTACTTCCGCCTGACGCGCGTGGGACCATCACCTGAAACGACGTTCCGGATGATGGCTCCGGGCGGGTCGATGGTGGGGTTCGCAGGTGCACGGGTCTACGTGGTTCGCATTAGTTAGGCAGGCATCAGGCATCAGGCATCAGGCATCAGACTCGGGCAACAGGCAACAGGTAGTCGTAACCTCTTGCCCGCCCCTGATGCCTGATGCCTGATGCCTAGCTGTTGTTGACGAGGACGTTGTTCACTCATTTCGTCGCGAGCCGCTGGAGCGGGGTGCGATAGCTGAGCGCAGTATGCCGGCG
>CAZSNV010000246.1:0-7297 GCA_964608035.1 uncultured Gemmatimonadaceae bacterium
GCGCGAGGCGTGGAATGCGCTGCTCAAGATCCTGGAAGAGCTGCCGCAGCGCGTCGTCTTTGTCTTCGCCACCACGGAGCCGCAGAAGATCGCCCAGTTTGCCGCACCGGTCCTGAGCCGGTTGCAGCGCTTTGACTTCAAGCGCATCTCCGGATCCGAGATTCGCTCCCGGCTGGCGACCGTGCTCGCATCAGAAAAAGTCGAAGCCGATCCCGACGCCCTGGCCATGATCGGGCGAGCCGCCGACGGATCAATGCGCGATGCACTGAGCCTCACGGATCAGGTGCTCGCGTTCCACGATGGGCGAATCACCACGGCGGCAGTGCGTGAAGCGTTGGGACTCGTCGCTGAAGAAGAGCAGCTCGCCGTCCTGGACATCGTTGGCGAACGACGCGCAGGCGACGTCTTTGGCGCCGTTGGCCGGCTGGTCGACCAGGGCGTTGATCTCGGTCTCTTCCTCAGCGGATTCGGGGACATCGTGCGCGCGCAGCTCGCGGTTGAGCTGGGCGGCGATCCCGGCGACCTCTCCGAGCGCACTCGCGCGGCCTTGATCGAAAGACGCGGCCGCCTCGCATCCGGAGACCTGCTGCGCATGCTCTCTGCGCTCGGCGAACTGGAACCACGCTTTCGGCGGAGCACGCAACAGCAACTGCTGCTGGAGACGGCGTTGGTGCGCTTCGCACTACTCGACCGGACGATCGCAATCGAGGACGTCCTGAAGGGCATTGGCGGCGAACACAGCTCCACACCCGGCGGTGGGACCAGACGGGTTCAACCGCCTGCACCCGGCAAGTCGGGATCGAGCGGGACCACCAGCCGGGCATCCGAAACACCGGCGAGTGTCGCGCGGGTCACCGAGGTTCGCCCGAAGCCCGTCCTCGTGGCGACGCCGCGTGAGTCACCGTCGTCAAACGTTGCGATCGAACCGCAACACACTCCGGCGAAGACACGAGCAACGCCGCCGACGAACGGCAAGTCTGTTGTTGCGGCTTCAGACCTGAATGCAGTTTCCGGCGTATGGGATGACATGGTTGCCGGCATCCGTCGCGACCGCCCGTTCATCGCGACACTCCTTGAACAGTCGCTGCCGGTGAGCACGACCTCGAACGGCGTGCTCCTCCTTCAGGTCGAAACGCCAGCCGTGCAGGAGGGCCTGACCGCCAAATCCACCGAGACGCTGTCGGCGATGGGCGGCTGGTTGGTTGGATTGCAGAAGGTCACCGTGCGGCTGGCCGGCGATTCAATGGCTTCGGGGCCCGCCCCGCGCATGACCGTCGAGACGGTCCGGTCCGAAACACTCGCCGCACTCCGGAAGCGCGACCCGGTCTTGAACGCCGCGATCGACGCGCTGGACCTCGATCTCGTCGACTGACGCGCTTGCCGCGCGTGGGGAGCGCCGCCTAACTTGCGATGGCGGAACGATTTCCCAACGAGACTATGGCGGACTTCTTCAAGATCATGCAACAGGCGCAGCAGATGCAGGGCCGCCTGCAACAGCTGCAGGAAGAACTGCAACACCGCGTCGTGAACGGGTCGGCCGGCGGCGGAATGGTGACCGTCGAAGCCGACGGTCGCGGACAAGTCCGGAAAATCAAGATTGACCCCTCGCTCGTCGGCCAGGCGGACGTCGAGATGCTCGAAGACCTGATCGTCGTCGCCGTCAATGACGCTCAGAAGAAGGCGACCGAGCTGGCGCAGGAGGAGATGGGCAAGCTCACCGGAGGCATGAACCTCCCCTTTAAGCTTCCGATTTGACGAGGGGAATGGGCTCTCTCCCGTCGCCCGTCCCTCGTCTCCCGTCTCGCCGGCGATGAGCGCAATCGATGACCTGACATCGGAGCTTTCGAAGCTCCCGGGAATCGGCAAGAAAACGGCCCTGCGCCTGACCTACCACCTCCTCAAACGGCCGGCCGAACAAAGCCGGCGACTGGCGCAAGTGCTCGAGGTGCTGGCTGAGCGCGTCCATCCCTGCCCGCGATGCCACAACCTGACGGAGCAGGACCTTTGCGCCATCTGCACCGACCCGCGCCGCGACACGAGTGTTATCTGCGCGGTAGAGGAAGCGTCTGATATCGGAGCCATCGAACGGTCGGGCGAGTTCCGCGGGGTCTACCACGTCCTCGGGGGGCGCCTGTCGCCGCTCGATGGCGTGTCGGCATCAGACCTTGCGATCGGGGATCTCGTGGAGCGTGTGGGGGGTGGAGGCGAAGGAATCCGGGAGGTCATCCTGGCCACCAACCCGAGCATCGAGGGTGAGGCGACCGCGCTGTACGTGCAGCAGGCACTGGCTCCCAGCGGGGTGCGGGTGACCCGGATTGCCCGGGGCCTGCCCGTCGGTGGTGACCTGGAATACGCGGATGGCGTGACCATCGCCCAGGCGCTGGTGGCGCGGCGCGACATGACTTAGGGCGGACGTTAGGCGTGCACGAACCGACCGGTATCCGAGGCATGGTGATCAGCGCGACCAGCTGGACTCTGACCCCCGACGACGAACATGCCCTGCGGCACGGCATGGAGCGCCTGCTGCAGGAGAGCGGGGCGCATTGCGCCATGCTCGTGGATCGCGGCGGGCAGCTCCTCGCCCAGGCAGGCGAGCGTCCGGACTTCGACCTCACCACGTTCGCCACCCTCACGGCCGCCGATTTCAGCGCCAACGACCAGCTGGCGCGCCTGCTGGGCGAAACCGATTTCACGAGCCTCTTTCACCAGGGCGAGCGAGAGTCGATGCTTGTTTCCGACGTCGCCCGTCGCGCGATCCTCGTCATCCTTTTCGATTCACGCACCACACTCGGACTCGTCAGGCTGCGATTGCGCCCGGCCACCGAGGAACTCACGCTCATCGTCGACGCCATGACGGCCCGCGATGCACAGGTCGGCGCTGCGCGCCCAATTCTTGCAGGAGCCGACGACGAGATCGATCGGCTCTTTCGGTAGGAAGGACGCCGCGTCATGTCGATGATCAACTACGCGTCACGGGAGATCAACTGCAAACTCGTGTACTACGGTCCGGGACTCGGCGGTAAGACCACCAATCTCGAACACGTTTACAAGAAGGTCTCCCCCAGCACGCGTGGGAAACTCATTTCGCTGGCAACGGAGACCGAACGCACACTCTTCTTCGATTTCCTGCCGGTGGACCTCGGGACCATTCGCGGATTCAAAACGAGGTTCCATCTCTACACCGTGCCGGGGCAGGTGTACTACAACGCCAGCCGGAAACTCATTCTCAAGGGCGTTGACGGCGTTGTGTTCGTGGCCGACTCGCAGATCGATCGCATGGAGGCCAACCAGGAGTCGATGCAGAACCTGTACGACAACATGGCCGAGTACGGCTATGACCTGACGAAAATGCCGTTCGTCATTCAGTACAACAAAAGGGACCTGCCGACGGCGGCGCCGATCACGGAGTTGCAATCGGCTCTAAATCCGGGTTGGGAGGTAACCGAGTCCGATCGGCAACGACTTTCTCCCGATCCGTATCATGCCGGTGAGTACCTTACATCACAGCTGGGAACGGGTGAGTGGATCGAGCGGGCCACGCACTTCGAAGCGGTGGCTGTGACGGGAGATGGGGTGTTCGACACCTTGAAGGCGATTTCGAAGCTGGTCCTGAAGACATTGAGCTGAGGACTGTGATGAACCTGCCGAATGCGATCACGATGGGGCGGATAGCGGCGACGCCGCTGATCGCAACGCTCGTGATCAATTCGGCCTGGATGCCGCGGTTGTCGGCCTGGGTGTTGTTCATCGTGGCGGCGTCTACGGACTATGTGGACGGCAAGCTGGCCAGGGATCGAAACCTGGTTACGAATCTCGGGAAGCTCCTCGATCCACTGGCGGACAAGCTGCTGCTGGTCGCCACGCTGCTCCCGATGTACTGGCTCATGCGGGATTCGCTCTTCGCTTCGCTGCCGCCGTCCGATGCCTGGGCCGCCGGCGAGATGGGCGCCATTGTCGCAACGCCAGGCGAACGGCGCTTGCTGTACCCGTTTGTCACGCCGCTTGGCCTCGTGGGCCTGCCGCTCTGGATACTCGGTGTCGTGGTCCTGCGCGAAGTGCTCATGACGTTGTTCCGTCAGTACGCTGCGCGCCGCGGCATCATCATCGCGGCTCTGGGGCCGGGCAAGCTCAAGACGACCTTCCAGATGATCTGGGTTGGCGCCGCGTTCTTCTGGTTCATGGCGTCTACGGCGGCCATGGAGCATGGCTGGCGTGGCCGGGCGTGGAATGCATTCGCGCTGTTCAACGGGATCGTTGGCACGATCTCCATGGTCCTGGCGATCGTGCTGACGATCTACTCGATGGGTATCTACCTGCGCACGTATGGCCCCATGATGCGCCAGCCGGCGCTTGCCACGAGCCCCGACCGAAGTCGTCGGAGCTGACCCGCCGCCCAAGGCGGCGGGTTTCTAATATGATCGTCGAAATCGTCACCATTGGCGACGAGCTCCTGCTCGGCGAAACTATCGACATCAACGCGGTCTGGCTCGCGCGGGAACTCGGCGCGGTCGGCATCTCGGTCGTTAGGCGCACGACGGTCGGCGATGGCGCCGCAGCCATCGCCGCGGCCGTCCGGGAGGCCCTCCACCGCACCGGCGGCGTCATCACCACGGGCGGACTCGGACCAACGTCGGACGACCGGACGCGTCCAGCGATCGCCGCTTTGTTCGGACGTGAGCTCCGCCACGACGACGCCATCTGGCAGGGCCTCCGCACCCTCTGGCGCGAGCGCGCCCGCCCGGGCGAGCCTCCTGAGTCGAACCGCCAGCAGGCCCTGGTCCCCGAAGGCGCTACCGTCCTGCCCAACCGCCACGGAACCGCCCCAGGGCTGCTCCTCGAGGACGAAGAAGGGCGGTGGGTGGCGATGCTGCCGGGCGTGCCGCGAGAGATGCGAGGGCTGATGGGTGATGAGTTGCTCCCCCGCCTCCGCAATCGCACCGCGGAAGATCGCCGCGTGATACGGTCGGTGACACTGCGCACCACCGGGATCGCCGAGTCGCAACTCCCCGAACTGCTCGGTGAGCACGCCGAGGGCTTCGGTCTCATCTCGCTGGCCTATCTACCTGGCCAGGAAGGCGTGGACCTGCGGCTCACGGTGCGCGATGCCCATCCCGAAGATGCCGATCGAACCCTGCGCGAGGCGGCCGACACACTTCGGCAGAAACTCGGCCGGCACTGGTACGCCGACGGCCCGACGGATCTGGCGGATGTGGTCATCGCGGCGTGTCGGTCCACGGGAAGCCATCTGGCGGTCGCCGAGAGTTGCACCGGCGGCCTGCTCGCGGCGCGGCTGACCTCTGTGAGCGGAGCAAGTCACGCGTTCCTCGGTGGGGTGGTCGCCTACCACAACTCCGTGAAGATCGAACAACTCGGTGTCGATCCCGTTCTGCTGGATCGGGTCGGCGCAGTCAGCGAGGAGGTGGCTCGCGCCATGGCGGCGGGCATCCGAGACCTGCTTGGCAGCCAGGTGGGTGTGGGAATCACCGGAATTGCCGGACCGGATGGGGGCAGCGCCGAGAAGCCCGTCGGCCAGGTGTGGATCGCGGTGGATGTGGACGGTCGAGTGGCGGTGTACGGTGGCCGCTTGATCGGAGATCGAGCCGAGATCCGCTTCCGAGCCACCCAGACCGCACTCAACATGATCCGTCGTGAGTTGTTGAACGTCGACTGACGAGCTCACCGTGCGTTGCGGCTCCCCCCTCCGAGCCCCGACATTTCGCGTTGGCCAGGTCGAGCCTGAAGCCTGCCGCCTGCACTTCCGTATGGTCAGCCATGGAAAAGCGACGTTCATCGATGCCAGACAATGATTTCGGGAGTCTCGGTGATGCTCCCGAGACCGATCAAGCGAACAATCTCGGCGCCGACGAGGGTGAGGCGTCGTCCCTCGATGCGGGCGTTGGAACGGACAGGGAGCACCACCTCGCAGCGGTGACGGCCGAGCGCGAGAAGTACCTGAGACTGGCAGCGGAGTTCGACAATTATCGCAAGCGGGCGATTCGCGAGCGACAGGAAGCCGGAGGCAAGGCGCAGGCCGACCTCGTGCAAGGCCTGGTCGAGGTGCTCGACGACATCATGCGCTTTGCACATCTCGATCCGTCCACCGTCGACAGCGGGACGGTCGTGCAAGGCGTGGCCATGGTCGAGCGCAAGGTGATGAAGACTCTCTCCGGCCACGGCCTCGAGATCATTGATCCGATCGGCCGGGTGTTCGATCCCGCGTTTCATGAGGCGGTAGGCACGGAGCCGGCGGTATCGATCGACGAAGATCACCACGTTGCCCGCGTCTATCAGCCAGGCTACGTGTTCCGCGGCCAGCTGATCCGGCCGGCGCGGGTTGTCGTGAAGCAGTGGCTCGGCTGATGAGTCGTTAGGTCGATGGCACAGACCCGGGATTATTACGGCGTCCTCGGTGTTGCGTCCAACGCGACCCAGGACGAGATCAAGAAGGCCTATCGTCGACTCGCGAAGCGGTATCATCCGGACGCCAACCAGAACGACCCGAAGTCGGCGGACCGCTTCAAGGAGATCTCCGAGGCCTATCAGGTCATCGGGGACGCCGAGAAACGGAAGCAGTACGATGACATGCGCCGGCTCGGCGCCTTCGGGTTCGGCGGTGGCGCGCCGAGCGGCGCGGGCCCGCGTCGCGGCTCATCTCCCGGCGGCGGTGCCCGTCCCGACACCGATCCGGGCGCCGGCGGGTTCGGGTTCGACATCGGTGGCCTTGGCGGTCTGGGCGACCTGTTCAGCTCCATGTTTGGCGGCGGTCGCGCCGGCAGGGCAAACGATGCCGAACAGGGACAGACGGTCGAGACCGTCCTCGAGGTACCCTTCCGCGTTGCCGCGTTAGGCGGCAAGATCCCCGTCGAGTTGGAAGTCACCGAGGAGTGCGGCACGTGCCATGGCAGCGGCGCGGCGCCGGGAGCGACGGTCAAGGTCTGTCCCGAGTGCTCCGGCCGCGGCGTGATCTCGTTTGGCCAGGGCGGCTTTGCGGTGAACCGGCCGTGCCCGATGTGCATGGGTCGCGGTCAGGTGCCGAGTGAACGCTGTCCCACCTGCAACGGATCCGGTGACGTGCGAGCCCGGAAGAAACTGATGGTGCAGGTGCCGGCGGGAATCGACTCGGGCGCGAAAATCAGACTGAAGGGGCAGGGTGGGAAGGGCGCGTCCGGCGGGAAAGCCGGAGATCTTCTCATCACGTTCCAGGTGCAACCGGACCGGTTCTTCAAGCGGGAGGGTCTGGACCTTATCGCCGAGCTTCCGCTCAACATCGCCCAGGCCACGCTGGGGTCCAAGGTCC
>CAZSNV010000247.1:0-7290 GCA_964608035.1 uncultured Gemmatimonadaceae bacterium
CGGCAGTTTTCGGTGCCGGCACCCGGCGAAGCACTGCCGACCGGGCGCGGCGGAGGCGGTGGTGGCGGCGGCGTCCAGCCCGTGCCTAACCAGCTGGGTGGCGTGAAGGGTCAGCTGTTGCAGTCGACGTCGCGACCCACTGAGGTGCAGTTGCGACTGGCGCGGGAGGCGCGTGAAGACCTGGCTGCGGCCGTGACCGAGATCAACGCCCTCATCACGACGGCGATGCCGGCGGTGTATCAGGCGCTTGGGCAGCCGCAGTTGCAGCCGGCGCTGTCCCCGATGCAGCCGTTGGCGATCAGGATCCCGTAGAACCGGAGGGCGAGCCGCCGGCTCCCCTTGCGGCGGGCCATTGCTAATGGCCAGGGCGCGTGGCATACTTAGTATTACTCGATATGCCGCGCGCCAAACGCTTTGCACGTATAGCTATAACACTCCCCGAGGAGGACTTGGCGGCTGCAGACCGCCTCGCGCTAACGCACGACCGTTCGCGCAGTTGGATCGTGGCCGAGGCGATACGGCGCTATGCCGCCGCCTCGTCGGATGCGCCCCCGCATCGCGTTGCCGAGGGAACGAGAGATGTGGCATCGCCGGTGCCGGCAATCGAGCCAGGCATTGGGCCCTCGAGAGTCGCGCAACTCAAGCGCGACCTGTTGCTGACTCCCGAAGCGCGAGTTCGCGAAGCCGAGCTGACGCTGCAAACGACGGAGACGCGCGGGAAGACGCGAACGCACCACCTGATGGCCTTCGACCAGTACGAGGACTTCCTCAACTGGAAGCGGACCCGGGATGTTCGCCGATGAAGGAGTACGAGACCCGCGTCGCGCGCGTCTGCAGCCGCCTGAACGCCGAGCAGGCCAATTACCTCCTGGTCGGTGCCACCGCGATGCAGCTGTGGGGGACGACCCGCGCCACCCGCGACATCGACATCCTGATCGAGCCGACCGTGGAGAATGCGAGGCGGGTCCTGCGTGCGTTGGCGTCGTTCGGGTTCGGCCTGGCGGCCGAGCACCTCGCGGAGGACGTCGCAACCCGGGCCGTGACCATGATCGGCGACACGCCTAACGTGGATATCCTCACTCGCGCGTGGAACGTCAGGTGGGAAGAAGCCCGACGGCGTATGGCTTCCTTCGACGTCGAGGGCGTGGCGGTGCCGACGGCGTCCATCGAGGACCTCATCGAGTCCAAGCGAACGGGTCGCCTCCAGGATGCCGCCGACATCGAAGTGCTGGAGGAGATCCGTCGACTGCGCGGCGAATGAGCCGCTGAGAGATCCGTCGGATGGCGACGGCTGGGTGCGACCCACCGGGCCTTCGAAACGCCTAACGCTCCGAGCGCTGGAGCTGGGCCAACCGCGTTCGTGCCTTCTGCACGAGCGGCTGCAGGTCGGCGTCGGCGTGCTTCCAGAGGTCGATGAAGCGGGCGTAGTGAGACATTGCCTTCTCCCTATCGCCCTTGGCGTCGTATAGCTCGGCCAGCCGCTTGTGACTCCCCGCCAGTGACCGTGCGTCCTCGATGACCTGACCGACCGGGTCCAACCGCCGGGTGACATAACGATCGAGGAATGCGATCGCGGAGTCGGCCTGTCCGGCCAGGTCATATGCACGGGCAATGTTCGGGTATGCACAGACTTCACACGATCCCTCATCAGATGCGCGGTACTGAGTCACCGCCTCCGCATATCGTTGCTCCGCCATCGCGATATTCCCCAGCATCTGGCGATGCGTCCGCTTGTCGTTGAGGTGCCCTACTTCGGCGCGACGACGTTCGAAGGCGGTTAGCATGCCCCGCGCCTTGGCGGGCTCGCCGACCATGGCATACAGCTCGACGAGTCTACCGTACGGACGCTCGATCGGTTGGAGCGAGTCGAGGGGGTGGTCGATCAGCGCCTGGTCGAGTGTACGTCCGGCTCTGGCGCGCTTGCCAAGGAACCACGCGTCGTGCTGGACGGCGTCCATCTCCTTACGAAGAGGCGCAACCCTGATTCCCAGCGAGAACGCGGCCTCGTTTCCGCTGTTCAACCAACGCAAGCCTTCGGCGATGCGTCCCTGAGTGTTGGCGTACACGCCGAGGGAATTATCGGTGTTCTGCCGCACAACCGGCTCGTTCAATCGCGCCTGGCGCAGGCTGTCCTGGACCCGGGCGGCCGCGACGTAATCTCCCGCCAGAGCGTGAAGGTTCGCAGCCAAACTCGCTCTCCCCGGATTGCGAGGAAGGGCCTTGGCATATGCGGCGAGCGTCTGCTGCGCCTCATCCATTTTGCCCTGAAGGGCCTGTGCGTTGATGACGTTTTGGAAGAAGACACCGGCGGCTTCCTGCGTAATCGCCCGCTTTGCCAGCTCTTCCGCCCTGGCGTACTCTCGTTGGGCCAGCAACGCGTTGGCCAGGTTGTTGAGTGCGGCCACGTTGAGCGGCTCGATCTCCAGCAAGGATTCGTACGCCGAGATCATCCGGGCCCAATCGGGCTTTGGCCCGAACGCGAAGTAGCCGGCGGTAGTCACATACCGCTCGGCTTCGGTAAGGCGGTCGCGGTGGTCGTAGGCCTTCTGGATCAGTGCCGTCTGCAGCGGCCGTGGATAACCGCGATTGCCCATCTCGGTCGCGAGCTTCCTGTACGCCATTGAGAAGGCGGTGTCGAGCGAGATCGCCTCTTGGAGCAGTCCACGGCCGCGGTCCCAGTCGCCGTCGACTTCGAGAGCGCGCCTCCCGGCCATGTACTTCTGCAGCGCCGGCAGTGACGGAGTCGTCACACGTTCCAGTGAACGCGCGCGCTGGATTCTCCTCAACGACTCACCAGTCTTCTCGCGGAGCTTCTTTGAGAGGCGACTGATGGCGGGGATGATGTCGGCCGGGCTTTCAGCCGTCTCCCGGAACGTGGGGGCCAGGTCCTCGTTGGTCTGCGCGGCGATCAGACGCGCCGAAAGCACGTAGCTGCCGCCGAGTGCCACGACCTCACCGTCGATCACCGCCTTTATTCCCTCGCGCGACGCGATCTCCCGCGCCAGCGCGTAGTCCACGCGCGTGCCGACGGGGCGCTGCATCCGCTGCAACGCTTCGCGCATGGCCGTCAGCGACATCACGCTGAGGCTCTGCGACTGCGCGAGGTCCGTCCGAAACGCCTCGGTCACCGTGGAGCCCAGCAGCGAATCGGTTACGGGTCCCTTGAACTCGGTGAGGATCACACGGTCTTTCTCGGCAAGCTTTCCTGAAGCCATCAGCGATCCTGCGGGGCCGATGCCTAACGCGCGCATCAGCATCCACCCGCCAACCAGCACGATGAACGTGCCGAGCGCGATCGCGCCGCCCATCGCTGTGCGGGACCAACTCACGTGCGGCGCGGCCTTCACCGCGATCGTCGCCATGGTACGCTGCGGCGCCGGGGAACCGCCCGGCGTCAGCGTCGGAGTGGCCGTGAGCGCGCTCCTCGTGGCTTTCTGGACGAAAGCGGTGAACAGGATCACCGGCAGACCGAGCCCCATCACAAACAGCGCCCCCGGGAAAACCCAGTCAGGGAGGCCGATACCCACAATGGCGACTCGGGCCAGCAGCGCGACCACTATGAAAGCGCCAGCGTATACGGCTAGCACTTTCAGGAACATTCCGCGCCCGCCAAGGAGGATTGCGGGCATTGTGGCCTGACCGTTCCCGCTTTCCGAGACGGTACCGAGAATCCGATCAATCTCGGATGCGGTTTGCGGCCTGTCGTCCGGCTCCTTCTCCAGACAGCGCATCACGATCTCAGCCAGCACCGGGGGCGTATCCACGCGCAACTCGGAGATTGGGACCGGCCGTTGACTCATGTGCGCCGCGAAGAGCCTTTGCGCCGTGAGCCCGGCGAACGGCGGCTGGCCTCTGAGTAGTTCGTAGGCCATGCAACCGAGCGAGTAGACGTCCGCCCGGTGGTCCGCAGTCGGGTCACCGGCCGACTGCTCGGGCGCCATGTAGGCCGGTGTCCCAAGGGAGGTTCCTATCGCGGTCAGCGTCAGCGACCCCGGACCCTCGACGCGCGCCGCGCTCAGCGCCTTCGCGATCCCGAAGTCAGTGACCGTCGCGCTGCCGCCAGTGAGCAGGACATTGTCCGGCTTGATGTCGCGATGCAATACGCCGTTCGCATGGGCGTACGCGAGCGCTCGCGCCACGTCCCGGAGGATGCTCACGATCTCCGTTATCGAAATGGCGCCAGTGTCGAGACGCGCGCGCAGACTCGAACCATCCACGAGCGGCATCGTATAGAACGGCAACCCCTCGAACTCTCCCGCAGACAGC
Organism: uncultured Gemmatimonadaceae bacterium; assembly: GCA_964608035.1. GTDB lineage: Bacteria > Gemmatimonadota > Gemmatimonadetes > Gemmatimonadales > Gemmatimonadaceae > JABWBJ01. The sequence goes on from CAZSNV010000247.1 coordinate 4,267, forward strand.
ACGGGCACGATGTGTGGGTGCTGCAGCCGCGCGGCAACCTGAATCTCGCGCTTGAACCTGTCGACGTTGACGCCAGCGGCCAATTCCGGTGGCAGGACCTTTACGACGACTTGGCGTCCGAGTGAAGTCTCGTTTGCGACGAACACGCGCGACATACCGGCGCCGCCAAGTTCCCGCTCGACTGAGTAGGTGCGTCCCAGCGATGCCTGGAGCCGTTCACGGAGGTCATTCGCCAACCAATCTCCTGCGATCTGCCAGGCCAATCTACGACGCTAAGGCGGCCCCGGCCAGACGAAGGCATAGGACGCCGATCACACCGGTTTTCCGCGCGGCTTTGTTAGGCGGGCGGGGAGCGCAGCAGCTTGGGCGAAACCCGCGAACCGCCGCCTCGGAGAGGCGCTACCGCTCAGCGCGCTGGAGCTGCGCCAACCGCTCCTTGGCTTTCTGCACGAGCGGTTGCAGGTCCGGGTCGGCGTTCTTCCAAAGGTCGATGAAGCGGGCGTAGTGGGACATCGCCTTGGCGCGATCGCCCTTCGCGTCGTACAACTCGGCCAGTCGCTTGTGAGACCCGGCGCGCGACCGGCCGTCCTCGATGACGCGCCCGATCGGATACGCGGGTTCGGTGAGGTAGCGCTCGAGGAACGCGATGGCGGAGTCGGCCTGGCCCGCGAGATCGTAGGCCCGCGCGATGTCGGGGTAGGCGCACGTCGCGCATCTGCCTTCATCGGAAGCGCGGAACTCGTTCACCGCCTCGTCGTAGCGCTGTTCCGACATCGCGATCTGGGCGAGCATCTGGTGGCGCGTGCGATCATCCTCCAGAAGTTCAACATCGGCACGACGGCGATCGAAATCGGCCATCATGGCCCGTGCTTTGGCCGGCTCGCCAACCATCGCGTACAACTCGACGAGTCGATCGTACGGACGTTCGATGGGTTGGAGCGAATCGAGCGGATGTCTGGCGAGCGCCTCGTCGAGCGTTCGACGTGCCCGCTCCCGATTGCCACGAAACCAGGCGTCTTGCTCCGCGCTGTCCAGCTCCTTCTGGAGGCGTGCGACCCGGGTTCCCAGCGAAAACGCAGCGTCGTTACCGCTGTTCCAGAACCGAAGCCCCTCGACAATGCGCCCACGGGCATTCGCGTACACACCCAGCCAGAAGTCGGTACCCTGTCGCACCGTCGGCTCATTCAACCGCGCCCGTCGGAGGCTGTCGATAACCAGCCCAGCGGCATCGTAGTCACCCTGCGACGCATCCAGGTTCGCCCTCGCGTACGCTGTATTGGGATTGCGCGGCAGCGCGGCTCCGAACGCCGCCGCCGTCCGGCGCGCCTCATCGAGCTTGCCCTGGGCGACCTGGTTCCACAGAGCGTTGTTGTAGAACACCGCCGCCGACTGCTGCGCGATCGCCCGCTTGGCCAGCTCTTCGGCCCGCGCGTATTCGCGCCGATAGCTGACGTGAACGGCAAGATTGTTGAGCGCCGCTACATTGACCGGATCGATCTCGAGGAGCGATTCGTACGCCGAGATGATCCGCGCCCGGTCGGGCTTTGGACCATACTGGTAATAGCCCGCTATCGTGAGATATCGCTCCGCCTCGCTCAGTCGCTCGCGGTGGTCATAAGCCTTCTGGATCGTTGCCATGACCAGGGGCACCGGGTAGAAACGGTTGTTCAGCTCGACCGCGAGCTTCCGGTACGCCATGGCGAATCCGGTGTCGAGCGCGACCGCCTCCTCGAGTAAACCGCGCCCGCGGTCCCAGTCGCCGTCCTCCTCGAGAGCCCGGACCGCTGCCACATACTTCTGCAGCGCCTGCAGTGATGGCGTCGTGACGCGTTCCAGGGAGCGCGCGTTCTGGATCGCCCGCAGCGACTCGCCCGTCTTCTCGCGGAGCTTCCGCGACAGGCGACTGATGGCCGGTATGATGTCGGCCGCGCTCTGGGCCGTCTCGCGGAACGACGCCAGTTCTTCACTCGTCTGCGCCGCGATGAGTCGCGCCGAGAGCACGTAGCTGCCGCCCAACGTGACGATCTCGCCGTCGATCACCGCCTTGATCCCCTCGCGCGACGCGATCTCCCGGGCCAGCGCGAAATCCACGCGCGTCCCAATCGGACGTTGCATCCGCTGCAACGCCTCGCGCACCGCGCTCACCGGCATGACGCTCAGGCTCTGCGACTGCGCCAGGTCGGTCCGGAATGCGTCGGTCACCGTCGGCCCCATCAGCGAATCGGTCGCCGGCCCCTTGAACTCGGTGAGGATGACGCGATCCCGTGCGGCCAGCTTGCCGGACGCCATCAGCGATGCCGCCGGGCCGATACCTAACGCGCGCATCAACATCCAGCCGCCGACGAGCACGATAAACGTGCCGACGGCGACTGCCCCGCCCATTGCCGTGCGGCGCCAGCTCACGTGCGGCGCGGCCCTCACTGCGAACGTCGCCATGGTACCCTGCGGCGCGGAAGAACCGCCCGGCGTGAGCGTCGGCGTCGCGGTCAGCGCGCGCCGGGTCGCCTTCTGCACGAAGGCGGTGAACAGGATCACCGGCAGGCCGAGTCCCATCACGAGCAACGAGCCCGGGAACACCCAGTCGGGGAGTCCGATGCCGACGATCGCCGCACGAGCGAGCACCGCGACGACAACGAACGCCGCGACGTACAGGGCCAGCGCCTTCCGCAGCATTCCTCGGCCGCCGAGCAAAACGGCGGGCATCGCGACCTGGCCAGTGCCGCTGCTGGTGACGGTGTCCAGTACCTTCGCCACTTCAGCCGCGCTCTGCGGGCGGGCGTCAGGCTCCTTCTCCAGACAGAGCATCACCACGTCGGCCAACGCCGCCGGCGTGTCCACGCGGAGTTCGGAAACCGGGACCGGCTTCTCGCCCATATGCGCCGCGAACAGCTTATGGGGCGAGAGCCCGGCGAATGGCGGCCGCCCGGTGAGCAGCTCGTAGGCCATGCACCCGAACGAGTAGAGATCGGCACGGTGGTTCGTCGCCGGATCGCCCGCCGCCTGCTCGGGCGCCATGTACGCGGG
>CAZSNV010000248.1:0-7210 GCA_964608035.1 uncultured Gemmatimonadaceae bacterium
CTTGGCTGGCGTCCGTGTTTCAGGTGCGGTAATAACGCGCTCGGGAAGCATAGTGCCCGTCGTTCGCGTCAGGACCGCATTCCACGACACCACCTCGTCGCGGTCGATCGTCACGAGCGACGACTCCGACTTGAACCCAATGGCGCGCAGCACCACGGTGTGGGCGCCCGGAGGAATCTCCCTCAGCCGGAATCGGCCTGACGAGTCACTCAGCGCCCTCCGCCCGAGCTTCGCAATCGACGCCTCGGCGCCAGCAACCGGTAGACGTCCACTGTCGGCGATAACGACGCGCCCACTGACTTCACCTTGCGCGGAAACAGTGCGCGCCGCAGGCAGGAGCGATACAGAGGCGACCAACGCGAAAACTGCGCGCCTCGCGCCACACGTCAGGTAGTCGACATCGGCTGGACCGCTCACGTTCGACCTTCCTCGGCTAAACGGAGTGTGGTGCCGAGCCGGGGGTGCGGCAATGGCTCAGCGCGTCCAGATCAGCAGTACGCCACATCCGTTTCCGGTTCGGTTGTACTTGGCGGGGACTTGAGCCGCGCTGACATAAACTTCAATGCCGCTGATGTGCTCCGGTTGCACAGCGTTGACGTTGAACAGACCGTTCCCCGGATGACGTGAGTCGAAAACCAGCGCGCCATCCAGGTAGACGTCCATGAAACACGCCGGGCGCGCGCCGGCGGCGAAGTCCGCACGATCCAGAGCCGAAGCGGGCATGGAGCAGAAGGCACATCCGGTGCTGGCCGTTCGGCCGCTTGCGATCCAGATCTTGTTCGACCCACGCCGGACTCTCACTCCGGGAATCAGGGAGATGATGTCCCCGGTCTGCCTCATGCCACCTTCAGCTTTCGCGAGCTGGTCCCGGCTGATGAAGTGCCCAACTCCAAGCCTCTGGCGCTCACTGAACTCAACCAGTTTGGCCGGCGGTCGTCCCTCTGGTGCGGTGATGACGCGCTCGGGAAGCACGGTGCCTGTCGTGCGCGCCAGGACCACATCCCACGACACCACCTCGTCGCGATCGATCGTCACCAGCGACGACTCCGACTTGAACCCGATGGCGCGCAGCACCACGGTGTGCGTGCCCGGAGGAATCTCCTTCAGGCGGAATCTGCCTGACGAGTCACTCAGCACCCTGCGTCCGAGCTCTGCAATCGACGCCTCGGCGCCCGGAACCGGCGGGCGTCCACTGTCGGCGACAACAACGCGCCCACTGATTTCGCCCTGTGCCAGGGCGGCCCGCGAGATCGGAAGCAGCGCCAGAGACGCGACGAACGCGCGCACCGCGCTCCTCGTGGCACCGCTAAGGACGTAGCGTTCGTGGGCTGGACCGTTCATGCTTGACCTGGCCTTCTTACTGCAGTCTGCCGTAGCCCGCGCCGCCCGGCAAGTCGTTTGTGCCGAGTCACGAGTCACGAGTCTCACGAGTCACGCACTCCTAACATTGCACCGCTCGATCGACGACTTCCTGCAGCAGGCCCTTTCGCGCGGCCTGATCGCACCCGACCAGCACGCGTCGTTGCTCGCGCTGGCGGGGGAGAACGTCCCGGTGTCACGCGAGATGCCGCGCGGCTTCAACTGGGTGACGGTCGCCTATTCGCTCGGCGCGCTGCTCGTCGTTTTTTCGGGCGGTTGGTTCCTCGCCCAGCGCTGGCTCACCCTGGGGCCGGCGGGCGTGCTGCTCGTTGTGCTGCTGTACACCGCCATGGCCGTCGCCGCGTCACTCTGGCTCGAGCGTCATGAGTTCAAGGAGGCGGCAGGTATCGCGGCCATGGTCGCGGTGTCACTCACGCCCGTCGCGGTCTGGGCGATCGAGTCGCTTTCGGGTTTGTGGCCGGTCGAAACGTGGGGTCGGTCGTACTATCCCGAATTCCCGGCAGCCGAGGCGTCCCGCTGGGTCATCGCCGAGCTGGCGACCATCCTCGCTGCGTTGATTGTACTGCGGGTGCGCCCGTGGACGGCCGTCGTGCTTCCACTGGCGGTCGCGCTGTTCGGACTGGTGATGCACGTGCCTCGCGCCATGGGGATCGACATGACGCCGGTGCTCGAGCGATGGATCCAGCTCACCGGAGCGTTCATCGTCTGCTGCATTGCCGACACAACCGACCGACGTGTTCCTCATGAGTTGGGACCTGGTCGTGGCGACGTCGCATTCCCGGTATGGCTGGTGGGGCTCGCCACGCTGGGCTTTGCCATCCTCTCCTTCTGGCCCACCGCGGGCGTCTGGCGCCACGCCACGCCCTTGATGGGCATCGGGGCGGTGGTCGTGTCGCTGATCATTGGCCGCAAGACACACCTCGTATTCGGCGTGATCACGATCTTCATGTACCTGATGTACCTCGCCGGAGAAGTATTCCGCTCGACGGCCTACTTCCCGATCGCGCTCGCGGCCCTGGGAGGCGCGATGCTGTTTGCGACCGTGTGGCTGCAGCGACGGTTCCCGGCGCTGGCCAATCGCCTGGGCGGGCGCCGGAACGTCCGCGGAGGACTCCCGGGTTCCGCGGCGCTGCCCTGGCTCGTGGCGGCGCTGGCGTTAGGCATCACGATATCGAAGGTGCCAGACGCGGTCGAGGAACGGGTCAACCGGGACTTCCAGCAGCGGTTGTTCGTGCTGCGGCTCCATAGCGGGTCGATCCGGTCAGCACCCCGCCGTCCCGGGCCGGATCCGGTTGTTCGGGACACGGTCCCGCGCACCCGAGGTCGCTGAGTTGTTAGTGCAAAAAAGCACTAACAACTCAGCTCAGTGCAATGCCGGAAACCCCCCGCCGTCCAGAAGCGTAGAGTCCTTCCCGTCCATAAGGACTCGAGCTCATGCTGGCCCTTGTCGCACTGTCACTTGCCCTCCAGGTCACCATCAAGGTGGGTCCACAGACCCGCGAGGACAGCGTTCGGCAGCGACGACGCGATTCCCTGAACGTGGTGATCGAGGAGTCGATCCGATCCGCGCCGCGGGATCGACGGCCGCCGCGCCGCGATTCGGTCACGCCGGAACTCGACCGCTCGGCGTTCCTCGATGCGGGAGCCCGCGAACTCCTGGAGCGCGCGCGCATTGCCCGGATGCATCAGGACTCGAGCCTGCAGTCGTACGACGCCAAAACATACCAGCGGATTTCCGTGGGGCTTGGCTTCCGCGCCATCGGCCGGGACCGACTGCTGTTCCGCACCGAAGTTGCGTCACGTGTTCGGTGGACACGAAACAGCGGAGCGATCGTCGACATCAGCGGTGAACGCGCGGTGGCTCCCGCGTTTGGCGGAACCGCGGACTTCCAATCGCAGATGACGTCGCCCGTCCCCTACTACCCAGGTCGAGAAGCTTTATGGGTCGGCGGGTCGGGCCTGGCCCGCGCCGAGGTGGACGATCGGGAGCTCGTCCATCCGATCGCGACCGGATCAGAAGCGTACTACAAGTATTCGAGTGGCGACTCGCTGATTCTCACGCTGTCCGACGGGGCGCGCATAACGCTGCGCGAGTTGCGCATCGAACCGCGGCGGCCCGAATGGCGTTTGTCGGTGGGATCATTCTGGTTCGACGTGGCGAGCGGCCAACTGGTGCGCGCCGTCTACCGCTTCGCCGCGCCGATGGACATCTGGGCGGTGGCGAAGGAAGAATCGAAACGATCCAGGGAGGATCCTTCTCGCCGCGGCGGCATGAACGAGCTGCGAGAGCTCGAGGAAGAGGACGACGTACCGGGGTGGGTCCGCGGGATGATGTCGCCGCTCAAGGCCAACCTCGAGGCGGTTACGATCGAATACGGACTGTTCGGCGGCCGATTCTGGCTGCCTCGCACGCAGTACGCGATGGCCAATGCTCAGGCGGGTTTCATGCGCGTGCCGGTGCGCATCGAGGAGTCGTTCACCTATAGCAGCGTGAATGGGCCCGAGGCATTTCCGGCCCTGCCTGTGCCCCAGAAATCCCTGCGTGACTCATTGTTTCCTGGAGACACGGGGTCGTGGCGGAATCTGCCCCCCGAGGAACGTCGGGAGAGGAACCGCGCCATCGCGCGAGCGGCAAGTGAGCGCGCCGAGAACCGGGCGCTTCAGCGTGAAAAGGAATGCGCCGCGACCGGCTCGTACACACGCGACTGGGACCGCTATGAAGGCGCCCTGCGGATGGCGGTCCGGGTTCCCTGCGATTCGACCGTGCTCGCCAATTCACCCGATCTCCCGTCGTCGATCTACGATCCAGGCGAAGACCTGTTCGGCGTGTCGCAGCGCGACGAGCTCCTGAAAGCGCTCGATTTCTCTCTGCAATCGGGGTGGGCTCCACGACCGATCGTCTTGCAGTACGGCCTCGGCCAGACCCGCTACAATCGCGTTGAAGGCTTCTCGACCGGGATCGCGGGGTCGACCGATCTCGGGCGCGGGTATTCGGTGGACGGGTCGGCGCGGCTCGGCACCGGCGACTGGTCGCCTAACGCGGAGCTCGGCGTGGCGCGGAGCAATGGCCGCACCACCTGGCGCGTGGGCGCGTATCGCCGGCTGGCGGTGGCGAGCGACTGGGGCGCGCCGCTCTCGTTTGGCGCCGGCCTGGGGGCGTTCCTGTTCGGGCGCGACGATGGCTTTTACTACCGGAGCGCGGGCCTCGACCTGACCCGGACAATCACGGCCGGAAACCTCACGACTCGCTTCTTTGCCGAGCACCACGGTGAAGCCGAAGTGACGACCGGGTTCAGCGTTGGGAAGGCGTTAGGATCGGGCACCGCCTTCGGGGAGAACATCATCGCGACTCGCGGCAACGTGGCCGGTCTCGCGATCCGCGATGTACGCAGCGCCGGACTCAATCCCCAGGGGTGGCGCGCGTTGAGCGAACTACGGCTCGAGGGCGGCTGGTTCGCTCCAACCGCTGACAGCCTGGAGGCGAACCTCTATGGCCGCGCGGCTCTCGACCTCACGGTTTCGCGCGGCTTCGGGCAGCGTACCGCGGCTTCACTGACGGTTGGCGCCGGCATTTCGGATAAAGCGCCAGTGCAGCGTCTGTTCCTGCTTGGCGGCACGGAAACTGTCAGGGGCCAGCGTCCCGGCACGCAGAGCGGTGACAGTTACTGGATGACGCGGCTTGAGGTTGGCCGCGGACTGGCGGCCGCGCGCGGCGTGGTGTTTGGCGACATCGGGTGGGCGGGCCCCCGCGACCTGTGGAGTCATCCTGGTCGCCCGATGTCCGGCGCCGGAGTGGGCATGTCGTTCATGGATGGCCTCGTTCGCGCTGACCTGGCCCGCGGCATCTATCCGAATAAGCGGTTCCGATTCGACCTGTATGTCGAGGCGAGGTTCTAGGTCGAACCCAGAGGCTGAAGGCTGAAGGCTGAAGGTCACATGCCGCCGGCCCAGCACCAGCAAGAAACGGCAGCACGCAGCAAGCAGTAAGCAGTAAGCAGCATGCTGTTCGCTCGTTCGTTCCTTCCGCCCCTCGCAGGCGTATGTTCTCGCGTCCCCCTCACACGAGAGGCGCGAACATGTGGAAGGAATTCAGGGCATTCCTGGTGAAGGACAACATCATCGGGCTTGCCATCGCCGTCATCCTTGGCCTCGCATTGAACAAGCTGGTCACTTCCGTGGTGGATGACGTCATCATGCCGATCGTCAACCTCGCCACAGCCGCGACGGGCGGAAACTGGAAGGATTGGTATGTCCCGCTGACGTCCGCGGGCGCCGAGGGACCAAAGCTGCTGATCGGAAACATCATCGGCAACGTGATCAACTTCGTGGTCATCGGCCTGGTGTGCTTCTTTTTCGCCAAGGCATTCATCAAGCCGAAACCGGCGTCGTGACTCGTGACTCGGCACTGCACGGCCAAGTCGCAGGCACGCAGTCTTCGGGGTCATTGACCATGTCCTCCCTCCGCAGGACGTTAGGCACCTGGGACCTCGAACCTAATGCAAAATGCAAAATGCAGAATGCAAAATTTAGAATGCAGAATCAGGAAGTGACGCGGTGTTCATTTTGCATTTTGCATTTTGCACTTTGCATTCTGCATTAGACGTTGATCTTCCCTTCGCACACCATCACACTCGACCCGCCGACGCGAACCGCGGTGATGCGGTCTGCGCTCCGGTCCGCCTCTACGTCGATCAGGCTGGGCCGGCCCATCTCGTATCCCTGTTCCACGACCCATCGCAGCGTGCCGTCCTGGCGCGACCGCGCGGCGAGGTAGCCGCCTAACGCCGCGCAGGCGGACCCGGTCGCCGGATCCTCGGGCACGCCGAAGCCCGGCGCGAACATGCGGGCGCGAATGTCGTGCCCCGGCTCCTCGGCGTCCATGGCGAAGATCATCACCGCCTGGCCCAGCGTGTTCGCGAGATGCTTCTCCCAGCGCTCGAGGTGCATCCGCGACCGCGCTACGATGCCGCGATCGCGCACGGGTACGAACGCGAATTCGAGCCCACAGGACACGATCTGCGGGAGCCAGGCGCCGTCCAGCAGATCCCCCTCGTCGATCGACAGGCAGGAGGCCAGGATGGCTCGCGACGGGAGCGGTGGTCCGACTTCAGGCAGCTTCGCGACGGAGAACTGGCAGAACGAAGGCTTGCCGTCCCGGGCACGAATGACGACCGGCACGGGCCCGACCTTCTCTTCGAGGACGATGCGCGTTTCCTCGCCGCTGAGCGGTATCTCGCCGATCGCCGCCAGCACGAACGCGGTTCCCACCGTTGGATGCCCCGCGAAAGGAATTTCGCCGCCTGGCGTGAAGATCCGCACGCGGCGGGTGTGCTGCGGATTGTCAGGCGGAAGGACGAACGTGGACTCGGAGTAGTTGAACTCGCGGGTGATCGCGAGCATCTGCTCGTCGGTCAGTCCGCGAGCGTCGGGAAGGACGGCGAGCTGGTTCCCACCGAAGCGGGTGGAGGTGAAGATGTCAGCAGTGAGGTAGCGCATTGGATAGCCTAGGACGCTTACGTGTTATGCGTCAAATGCCTGTCCGGCATCGGCCTCATAACCGGCGATTATGGCAAACGAGGTCAGAGCTCAGAGCTCAGAGCTCAGAGCTCAGAGCTGGTGTTCGCTCTGACCTCTGAGCTCTGAGCTCTGACCTGACTCACTCAGCTCCAAGAAACGGATACCGATAATCCGTCGGAGGAACCAGGGTTTCCTTCACGCTCCTCGGGCTCACCCAGCGCATCAGGTTCCACTTCGAGCCCGCCTTGTCGTTGGTGCCTGACGCCCGGGCTCCGCCGAAGGGCTGCTGCCCGACCACGGCGCCCGTCGGCTT
>CAZSNV010000249.1:0-7193 GCA_964608035.1 uncultured Gemmatimonadaceae bacterium
TCAGTGTTCGCCACGTGGGTTCATCGCATTGCCGTCACCGTTACGCTGAACGGGCTCCGAAAGGAGCGGCGGCTCAAGCGGGGCGCGGACGATCTCGATGTCGCCAACGACCTGCCAGCGCCGTCGAACAACGCGGACCCCGATCTCCGTGACAGGCTACGGGCGGCGATCGAGGCCCTTCCGCCGGGGAGCCGCGCGTCGGTGATACTGCACGACATCGAGGGCTACACCCATGCGGAAATCGGCGAGATGCTGGGCATCGCCGAGGGGACAAGCAAGGCTCGGCTGTTCGATGCGCGCGGCCGGTTGAGAAAGGCACTTTCGGCGTATGCCGAGTGAAATGCAAAATGCAAAATGCAAAATGCAAAATGCAGAATGCAGAATGAAGAATGCTGAATCAGGAGCGAAGAGAAATGACTGAAGAGAGACTGAACGAACTGCTGGACGATGCGAGACGCACCTGGCCGGTGCCGCCCGAGCCTGATTATCAGGCGATGTGGGGGCGGATCGAGCGGGAGGCGTTCGCCGGAGTGCGCAACAGTGCGCGTACGCCGTCGTGGCGAGTCTTCGCGATCGGTCTCGCGGCCGCCCTCGTGTTGGGTATCGGACTTGGTCGCTTCTCAGGAAAGGATGCTCCTGTGCCAACCGTCGCCGCTACAACGACGGACACGGCGACGCCCGCATCAAACGCGTACGACAAGGCTGCGTCCGAACTCCTGGGACGCACCGTGGTGTTGCTGACTTCCCTGCCCGCTGAAGCGCGCAGCGTTGGGGCAGGGGAGCGATTCGCCCATTCGGCCACAGAACTTCTCACTAACACGCGGCTCCTGCTCGATTCCCCGGCTGCGTCAGACGCCCGCTTCAAGGACTTGCTCGAGGATCTCGAGCTCGTCCTCGCCCAGATCGCGATGCTCCAAACAGGACGCACGCGCCAGGAAATCGACCTCATCACGGACGCCCTCGAAGAGCGTGACGTCGTGCCGCGGATCCGCTCCGCGGTGGCGCGCCTCTCGAGAGGCGATTGAACAACATGGAGACCAAGGTCATGAAGATCATGTGGACCATCGCCGCGCTCGCAGGAAGCGTCACGCTGGTCAGTGCGCAACAGTCGCCGCGTGTGCCGCCACCGGCACAGCCGACGCCTGCGCCCAAACCGTCGCCTCGCGTGACGCGCCCCGAACCGCTCCTTCCCGGGATCGACTGGCTATTTGACGTGCCGCCGTCGATGTCCCTGATCGCGCCGGGACAATGGGCCCTTACGCCTTTTCCGCCGCTTCCGGCACTCGAACCGCTGATGCCGCTCGAACCGATCGCGCCGATGGCGATCGAGTTTCCGCCGATGTCGCCGTTGCCGGGTCAGTCGATGTCATTCGAATTCCCGATGCCGGCGCCGCGTCCGGGTCAGTCGCCGATGGCGATCGAGTTCCCGCCGTTCCCGGCGTTGGCACCGCTAGCACCGCTCGCGCCGATGGCGGTCGAAGTGCCGATGGCGATGGACATGCCGATGTTGATGGTGCCGGCGACGCCGGTCGAACCGATGATGTTCGATTTCCTGCCGGGGCAGGGGCCGACTCCGCCGCGTCCTCCGCGCCAGGAGCGCGAGATGGACGCTGAGCTGAGACGCCTGACGGGTGAACTGGATCGGGCCGAAGCGGCGCGCCTGCGTGCATTCGAAGCGCAGGATCGCACGGCGGCTCGCGAGCTCGAGACTCAGCAACGCACGCTGGAGCGGCAGGTCGAGCAGGCGCTCCGTAATCGCGAGGCGCAGGATCGGGTGGGCCAGCGCGAACTGGAGCAGGCGGTTCGGCAGGCCGAGATGCAGGATCGCGCCGCGCAGCGTCAGCTGGAGCAACAGATCCGTACAATCGAGGCGCAGGATCGTGTGATGTCGCGGGAGCTGGAGCAGCATATCCGCTCCGCGCAGGCGACGACACATGTGGATATGGCACACGCGTCCGACGCATTGCGGTCGCTGACGACGCGCGCTGATTTGCGGGTGACGGCTCCCGCTCCGTGGGCTCCGCAGGACGTCGCCGACTCCGCCTATCGAGTGGCGCGCGAACTGTTCAACCGCGGCGAATACGGCCAGGCCGTGCAGGCGTTCCGCTCGCTGCCGCAGCGCTATCCGAATTCGGTCTATTCGCCGGACGCCGCTTACTACCAGGCGTTCTCGCTCTTCCGGATCGGCGGAACCCCCGAGCTTCGTGAAGCGTTAGCGGCGCTCGAAGCCTCAAAGACGAAGTATCCGAACCGCGCGAAGCCCGAGGTGCAAACGCTCGTAACTCGTATTCTTGGCGTGCTCGCCCAGCGTGGCGACGCAGAGGCCCGCGCCGCGCTCGCTCGCACGGCAAACGATCAAACGGCGACTTGCGATCGCGAAGAGCAGGCGGTTCAGGCCGAAGCCATGAACGCGCTGAGTCGGTCGGATGCCGGCAATGTGAACGACCTCATCACGCGCGTGTTGGCCCGCAAGGACGAATGTGCGATTCCACTGCGTCGTACCGCGGTCTTCCTGGTCGGTAATCGGCGCGACGCGCAAGCGGTGACGATTCTGTCCGGCGTCGCCCGCAACGACCCGAGCGTGGACGTCAGGGTGGAGGCCATCGGTATCATCGGCCGCCTGCCGAACGAAGAAGGCGTCATTGTGCTCGAGGAACTCGTTCGGAACGACGACGAACGCATACAGCGCGCTGCGATCCGGGCACTCGTTAAGCATCCCAGCGCCAAGGCCCGGACGTCGGTGCGCGGCCTGGTCGAGCGCGACGATGTCTCCGAGCGCGTCCGCTCCGAAGCGCTGTCGGCGTTCGACTCCGAGCGCGCGACGGCCGACGATGTGGCCTGGCTGCGCGCGTTGTATGCCAAGGTGACAACGCCCTCGCTGAAGGCCCGCACGCTGTCCGCGATCGTGCGTGTCGGTGGTCCGGAAGTCGATCAATGGCTCGTAACCATCGCCCGCGACGACAACCAGCCAAGTGAGATTCGCGCGACGGCGATGCGCAGGATCGGGGAGACATTACCAGTCGCCGACCTCGCCCGGCTCTACGACAGCGCCACGCAGCAACGCTTCCGCTCCGAAATCATCAGCGTGCTCGGCAAGCGGAAGGAAGACGCCGCGACCGACAAACTGATCGACATCGTCAAGAACGGCACCGATCCCTCGCTCCGTCGCTCGGCCATCAGCGCCGTGGCCGCGAAGAATGACGCCCGTGCCACCGCGCTCCTGCTGGAGATCATCAACAAATGACGAACCTCTATCGGGCAACGGCCGGACTCGCGCTGCTGATCTCAGCCGCCGGTACGGTCAGCGCCCAGACGGTGGAGCGCCGGGTCGCCGGCGCTCCCGATGGGAACGTGACGTTTCACTTTGCCTCGCGCGCCGATGTCTGCGGGGACGGCCGCACCTATATCAGGGCGGACGATATGTGGATGGGCTCCTTCAATGACGGCGTGCGCTCGATGGAATGCCAGCGCGGCCCGATTCGTGTCCTGCTGACTCGTGACGGGAAGGAAATCCTGCGGATCTCGACCTATGGTGGTCCGGTGGCTGAAGAGCCGGGAGCGACCAACCTGGGCGCGGTGCCGGCGGCCGACGCTGCGGCCTGGCTGCTCGGCATTGCCTCGCGAGTCGATGGCCGTCCGGGCCGGGAAGCGATCATGCCGGCAGCACTGGCCGACAGTGCACTGGTGACGCGCGAGTTGCTGGCGATCGCCCGCAACACTGATCGTTCACGCGAGCTTCGCCGCAGCGCCCTCTCGTGGGTCGTCAGGCGGCGCGGCGAACGCGGCGAGCTGTCGGCGGAAGAAGTGAGCCGCACGCTGGTGGCGATCGCGCGGGATGAGACCGAGGTCCGCACCGTTCGTGATCAGGCCTTGAGCTCACTCGCCAGGCTCGAATCGGCATCGAGCCTCGATGCACTCGTCGCGATGACGACGGGAACCACCGAGGCCTGGCTGGCCCGGCGCGCCGTGGAGATGATGGCGAATTCAGGTGATCCGCGCGCACATGACCATCTGCGGAGCGCTGCCGAACGGTCGGATCTGACCGAAGAGGCGCGTGTCGCCGCCATTAATGGATTGGCGGGGTCATACGCGACCACAAAGGACGCCGAATACCTGCGTACACTGTACGCGCGGGTGTCCTCGGACCGCCTGCGCGACGCCATCATGAGCGGCATCGCGACGATTGGCGGCAAGGCGAGCCGCGACTGGGTCGTGGGAATCGCGCGGGATGCGAACGCGCCGATTCAGCAGCGGAAGCGCGCGATCACCATGGCCGACCGTCTCGGGTTGTCGGCCGCCGATCTCAGTTCGCTGTACGACGCGATTGACGACAGCGAGGTGCGGGCGACGCTGATTACACAGCTGGCGAGCAACGGCACGCGGGTCGCCCAGGACAAGCTGGTGGCGATCGCCAAGACCGATCCCCTGGTGTCGAATCGACGGCGCGCCATCCAGGCGTTAGGCCGGTTCGACGATCCGCGGGTGAAAGAGGCGTTGAGGGAGTTGGTCGGGAAGGCGTAGACGCGAACACCACCTGACCCGGAGTTGAATTGACGCCAGCCCCGCCCATCGGCGGGGCTGGCGTGCGTTTGGCAGCGCGACGATGCTACAGGCCATGAGGCGAACCCTGATCGGGGTGTTGTTCCTGGCGTGCAGCATCGGATGCCGTCAGACCACGGCGCCGCCGGTGCCGCTCGTGGTGACCCTGGAATCGAGCGGCACGACCGCCGTGCGAGGGGATACCGTCACTTTCACCCTGACTGCAGCTGGAAACAATCTCGTCGGCATCGTGATTGACTACGGTGACTCCGGTGTCGACCAGTACGCGACGGCAGGAGCGCACAGCGCGCGAGTCACCTTCAAGCATGCCTTCGAGACCATGGGGACCTACACGGTTCGGGCCGTGGTCACCGATGCCATTGCCGGCGAGAAGGAAGCCAGCTTGGGGATCGTGATTAACTGAAGCTCACCGCCCGCGACCCGGAATCGTCCCCCCGACACGTCACAGCGTCCTCCGACATCACCGATTGCCCGCGATGGCCCCTGCTTCTTGACGCGTCGTTGAATCGCCGTAACGTGTGATCACCAAGTCGGTGGCATAACCACCGATGCCGGGCCGCACTCTTCATGAACGGAGAAGCCAATGCCTGGATCGTCGCTGCAACGTCTGGCCCAGTGTTTCGCGAGGTGGACTCCTGTCCTGATACTCCTCATCGGCGCCCGTGCCAGTGCACAGACGGGAACTATCACCGGCGCCGTGACGTCCGAGAACAGCCAAGCGCTCAGCGGCGCTCAGGTGACGGTTGTCGGGACGACTCTCGGAACGCGAACCGGAAATGATGGCCGGTACACGATCGTGAACGTGCCGGCGGCCCAGTATCGTGTCCGGGTGCAGTTCATCGGGCACCGTCCGCAGGACCAGGCGGTGACGGTCACGGCCGGCGGCACCGTCACGCAGAACTTCGCTATGCGCGTGCAGGCACTGGCCCTCGACGCCATGGTGGTGACCGGCACTGCGAGCGCGGCGCGCAATAGAGAGGTCGGCAACAGCATCTCCCAGATCGACATGGCCAAGGTGCAACTGCCATCGGCGAACATCGGGCAGTTGCTCCAGGGCCGCACCGCCGGCATGACGGTCATGCCCAGCTCGGCGATGGCCGGCAGCGGATCGATGATCCGCCTCCGCGGCAACGTCAGCGTCACCATGAGCAACCAGCCGCTCATCTACATCGACGGCGTCCGGATCCGCAGCGACGGCTATCAGCGCAACGTGCCGCCCACCGGATCGGATCTGAGAAGCGGCAACGACGTCGCGAGTCCACTCAACGACATCAATCCGAACGACATCGAGCGCGTCGAGATCATCAAGGGTGCCGCCGCCGCCACGCTCTATGGAACCGAGGCGGCCGCCGGCGTGATCCAGATCTTCACGAAAAGCGGCCGAACGGGCCGGCCGCAGTGGTCGATGAGCGTGGATCAGGGGTTCGTGAAGTCGTTGCCGTTCGGACCGGAGCCGAGCACCGCTCCCCCGGGCGACACCATCTTCGCCTGCGCCGTCAGGGTCGCCAACGTGTGCAACGGCACTCAGCAGGCGTATCGCGACAGCTTCCCCGATCGATTCGACGGCCTGCCGACGAGGGGCGTCTCGCGCGCCGGCGGCACGTCGTCGTACCTGTTCATCGACCCGTGGCTCCGCAACGGAATGCGTCAGCGCTACTCGCTTTCCGTAGGCGGCGGCGGCGAAATGCTCCGCTATTTCGTTTCGGGCACGAGCTCGGATGAGGAGGGTGTCCTGCCCAACGACAAGGAAGCGCGCCAATCGGTGCGGGGAAATTTCTCGTTCATGCCCGTCAACAACCTCCTGTTCTCATGGACTACCGCCTACACGAAGGACAACATCGCGAACACGGCGGCAGGCAACAACGCCCACGGTCTCACCCTGAACGCGTTCCGTCGCGATCGGAACTACGCTTCGGACGACCGCCCCGAGATCCTCGAGTTAATGCTGAACCAGGAGATCACGAGCGATATCACGCACCTCATTACCGGCGGCACGCTCAACTGGAGCCCGAACGCGAACCTGACCAACAAGTTCACCGTCGGGTATGACCAGGCCCAGATCGAGAATCGCAATCTCCGGCCGTTCGGTTTCATCCTTGCCCCGACCGGGATCATCTCCAGTCGCCGGAACGCGTATGAGAACCTCACGTTCGACTACGTCGGCAGCTACGTCAGACCACTGGCGGGCCTGCGAACCACCCTCTCCTGGGGAGCGCAGGGCGTATCGACCGAGACGAGGGAGACTTCGGCGTACGGCGAGAATTTCCCCGGACCCGGAAAGCCCACGGTCTCGAGCGCAGGAACGACGCTTGGATTCGAAGAGCGGCAGCGCGTCGTCAACGGCGGATTCTTCGGGCAGGGCCTGTTCGACAAGGACAACCGCTATTTCCTGACCGTCGGGTTCCGGGTCGACGGTAACAGCGCCTTCGGAGAAAACTTCGGACTCCAGTACTATCCCAAGGCGAGCTTCTCCTGGGTGGCCTCCGAGGAACGCTTCTGGCCAACGTGGAACCCGGAGATGAAGTTCCGCCTCGCGTGGGGCCGCTCAGGTCGCGCTCCAGGCGCGTTCGACGCCGTCCGGACATGGGAGCCAGTGGGATGGGGTGGCCAGCCCGCCTTCTTCCCGCGAAACG
>CAZSNV010000250.1:0-7144 GCA_964608035.1 uncultured Gemmatimonadaceae bacterium
CGGGCGCGAAGGTGGCGGCGCTGATGGTGCTCCCCATTCAGGCGTTCCAGCTCGCCTGGGGCCCCTTTTCCCTCGCCATCTTCCGGCAGCCGGATGCCGCCGCCACGTACAGCGTCGTGCTGAAGCTCTTTGTGATGGCCATCGCCTTCGGTGTGCTGCTGACGACGTTCGGCGGTGAGTCGTTGATCGTCTTCCTCGCCTCCGAGCGCTACGCGGGCGCCGGCGCCGTCATCTTGCCGCTGGCCTTTGGGCTCGCCGTGCAGGCGACGGGATGGATCACCGGCATCGGCGTGGGCCTGTCGAAGAAGAGCTATCTGAGCCTCTATGCGTACGTGGTGTTCCTCGCCACATCGGCAGTGGGAATCCTGCTCCTGGGCGGGCTGTTCGGCCTCGCCGGCGTGGGGTGGGGCGCCTTCCTCGGCTATTGTGCCAAGGCGGCGGCGGAATCGTGGCTCGGACAGCGCGCATATCCGCTCAACTGGCCCTATCGAAGCGTCGTCACCGTCTTCGGGGTCACGCTGTGCGTGGGCATTCTTCAGCAGGCCGTGTCGGCTCAGTTCGGCGCGGTGTGGGGCGCCGCGATGCTGCTCCTGAATGTCGGTCTGCTGTCGTGCGCGGGGTGGCTGCTCCTCCTCAGCGGCGACGAGCGTGACCGGGTACGCGGCCTCATCGAACGCCGCGTGGACCCGCGCGCGCGATTCTCAGGACACCGGAGTGGTTGAGTGTGCGGCATAGCCGGTTTTCTTGATCCCGGTCTGCGGTGGGGGTCGGAGAATATCGACAAGCTCGCGGAGGCGATGGCGTCCACGATCGCCCATCGCGGCCCCGACGATTGCGGGAGCTGGGTGGATCGTCACGCGGGCGTGGCATTCGGGCACCGGAGGCTCGCCATCGTCGACGTCTCTCCCGCCGGGCATCAGCCCATGTCGTCATTCAACGACCGCTTCGTAACCGTGTTCAACGGCGAGATCTATAACCATCGCGAGCTCCGTCGCGAGCTCGGCGAGCGTGCCTGGCGCGGCCACTCGGACACGGAGACCTTGCTCGCGGCCATCGAATGCTGGGGTCTGAGAAAGACGCTCGTACGGTCGGTGGGGATGTTCGCGCTCGCGGTCTGGGACCGTCAGGAGCGGGCGCTGACGCTCGCGCGCGACCGCATGGGAGAAAAGCCGCTCTATTACGGCTGGCAGCACGGCGCCTTCCTGTTCGGCTCCGAGCTGAAGGCGCTCCGAGCCCATCCGGCGTGTGGCAGCGAGATCGACCGTGACGCCCTCGCGCTCTTCATGCGGCACCAGTACATCCCCGCACCGTATTCGATCTACCGCGGCATCCGCAAGCTGACACCCGGCACCATGCTCACGCTGGGACCCGCGCACGCCGGCGCCGGGCTGCTCCCCGATCCGGAGGCATACTGGTCGTTGCGCGAGACCGTCGCGGAGGCAACGGCATCGCCATTCGAGGGCGACGATGCGGAGGCGATCGCGGAGCTGCGGCGACGGCTCACGGAGGCGATCGGGCTGCAGCAGCTCGCCGACGTGCCGCTGGGCGCATTCCTCTCGGGCGGCTTCGACTCCTCGCTCGTGGTGGCGCTCATGCAGGCGCAGTCGAGCCGGCCGGTGAAGAC
Source organism: uncultured Gemmatimonadaceae bacterium (assembly GCA_964608035.1). Classification (GTDB taxonomy): domain Bacteria; phylum Gemmatimonadota; class Gemmatimonadetes; order Gemmatimonadales; family Gemmatimonadaceae; genus JABWBJ01. Next base: position 1,625 of record CAZSNV010000250.1, read on the forward strand.
CTTTACCATCGGTTTTCACGAGCAACGATATAACGAGGCTCATCACGCCAAGGCGGTGGCCAACCACCTCGGCACGGATCATGCGGAGATGTACGTGACGGCGCGACAGGCGCAGGAGGTCATCCCCGGCCTGCCCCGGTTCTACGACGAGCCCTTCGCCGATTCGTCCCAGATTCCCACGTACCTGATTTCGCGGTTGGCGCGACAGCACGTGACCGTGGCGTTGTCCGGCGACGGCGGAGACGAGCTGTTCGGGGGATACACGCGGTACGGCAACGCGGGGCGGTTATGGCGACGGATGCAAGCGCTCCCGCCGCGCCTGCGCGACACGATCGCCCGCGGCCTCACCGCGGTGGAGCCGGACGTGCTCACGGGATGGCTGGCGCCTCTGCTCGCGGCGATGGGGCGCGGCACATCCGTCCCCGCCGGTGAACGGGTGTCCGCGCTGGCGGCCGCCCTTCGCTGTCGTCACGACGTCGATTTCTACCGTCTCATGATCTCCCATTGGCGATCGCCCCTCGGCGTCGTCCCCGGCGCCCGGGAGGTGCCGACCGTCTTCGCCGGCGCACCGGCCTGGCCTGCGCTGACGTCGTTCGAAGAGCGCCTGATGTACGCGGACGCGCTGACCTATTTGCCGGACGACATTCTGGCGAAAGTGGACCGTGCGGCCATGGCCGAGAGCCTGGAGACGCGGGTGCCGTTTCTGGACCATCGCGTGGTCGAGCTCGCATGGCGGCTGCCCCTGTCGATGAAGATGCGCGATGGCGAAGGCAAGTGGATCGTCCGCCAATTGCTGTATACGCACGTGCCGAAGCCGCTGGTCGACCGGCCCAAGAAGGGCCTCGGCGTCCCCGTCGGCGAGTGGCTCCGGGGCCCCTTGCGCGAGTGGGCGGAGTCCCTACTGAGCGTCGACCGTCTGGAGGACGGGGGCTTGCTTTGCCCCGGACCGATCCGGGCGCGCTGGCAGCAACACCGTTCCGGGCGCTACGACTGGAGTGACAGCTTGTGGGCCGTGCTCGCCTTCCAGGCGTGGCGGGCCGACCACACATGAGGCCGCAATGACGCTGCTCATTTTCATCGCGCTGCTCGTGTACGTCGTCGCGTGGGAATTTTGCCGGACGAAAGAGTATCCGTTCGACGTGATGTCGTTCATCAATGTCACGTTCGCCGCTACGTACGTCATGACGCCCATCATCTTCATCACGCTGCCGGACATCGCTGGCAACTACGACTTCGTCCGCACGAATCGTGTGGACCCCACCACGGTGTTGGTGTTGGCGCTGGTGGCGCACCTGAGCATTCAGTGCGGATGGCTGGCCGCGCGTCGCCGTGTCAATATTCTCTGGCCCAAAGGGCGCAACCCTTTCAGTGACAGAAGAACGCGAATGCTCTCGTGCGTGGGGCTCGGTATCTCGGGTGTCGCCTTTTTCATCTATATCTCCGCGTTCGGTGGCCTCGTGCCCGCGGTCGCGCTCGGTGCGCTTCGTCGATACAACCCGGAGGTCAGGGAGGCGATGGAGCTCGGTGCGTCGGCGACCGCCATCCACTTCGTGGATATCGCGAATATCATCGGTCTGTATGCGTTCTATCGTGTGTTTCTGAAGAAGGACAGCCGACATCGGCGCTTCTATCTGGTCGCGTTTCTCGGCGCCTTCGTGCTTGGGGTCCTGGGAGCAGTGGTCGTCGCGAGCCGTGGTGCATTGCTGATGCTGGTTTTCAGCTTCTACTTCGTGGCCGCGATATCGGAGAAGCGTTTTTATGCGCTACGGCTGACCGTACTCATCCTCCTCGGTCTGACGTTCGGCCTCGTGGGTAAGGCGATGTATGCGGATATGAGTGCGGCGCTCCTGGAGGACGAGAGCGACCGCGAGTATTTTTCGGGCGGCGTGGAGACCGTCGGGTATCGCATCCTTGCCCGTGTCGCGAAGGAGGGAGCGCACGGCGTCATCTCGATCGGGCCCGGGCTTGCTGCGTCCGGCGGGTACACATGGATGTCGCAGTTCGTTGACTGGCCACTGAATCTGGTTCCGACGAAGCTCATCGGCGGTGGTTTTCGAAAGCCCGTGAGGATCTATGAAACCAACTCGAATCTATTGGGGGTTCCGGGGCAGGGGGTGCCGCCGGGCTTGATCGCGTCGTTCCTGTACGGCGCAGGCGTCGCCGGAATGGTGGTGGGAATGTTTCTCTATGGTTTTGTCGGGCGGGTGTTCCAGCATTCGATCAGCAAATGGTTGTCGACGTATCCGGGGAGCGTCGCGCTCATCGTGCCGTTGATGCTGCCGTACGGGTTGTTCGTGGGCAGCGGTGACCCGTCCGTCTTCATCAAGTCGGCGTTCGGTGTCATCGCCGCCGCGGGCGCCATGCTCGTCATGGCGAGGGTGAGGGCGTTCCCGCCGTCGCCCGCGGCCCTGGGATCGACACTTCGGGAACGGTAACCGCAGACATGAACGTTCTCTGTGTCATCGATCATTTCGGCTCCGGCGGCGCCCAGCGGCAGATGGTCGAGCTTGCGTGCGGGTTGAAAGGGCGCGGCCATGACGTGGAGCTGTTCGTGTATCATCCCCACTTCACGTTTTTCCGGCCGAAAGTCGCCTCGCTCGGCATTCGCGTGCACGAGTACGCCAAGGGCGCGGGGTTCTCGATCGGTGTCATCACCAGAGTGGCGTCGTTGTTCAAGGCCAACAGGTACGACGTCGTCGTGTCGTTTCTGCGGTCGCCGAACGTCTATTCGGAGCTGAGCAGGCTTCTGGCGCCCTCGATGAAGCTCATCGTGTCGGAACGCAGCTCGAGCCTCGGTGACCGGTCACGCGTCGAATCGTCGCTCCGGCGCCACCTGCATCGCTGCGCCACGCACGTGGTGGCGAACTCCCATTCGCACGCGGCGTGGCTCGAGACCCACCATGCATGGCTGCGGGGTAAGGTGACCACGATTTACAACGGCCTCGACGGTGCTGAGGTGCCGGCGGCGCCCCTCGTCCTCACCGCTGCGAGAGACTTGCGTTTGCTCGCGATCGGCAGAGTCGGTCCGGAAAAGAATGTGCTGCGGCTGCTCATGGCGCTGGAGGTGTTCCACCGGTTGAACGGCTGGGTACCCGACGTGAGCTGGGTCGGGCGTCGGGACGCCTCCGTGAGGGGCACGCGGTACTGCCGCGACGTCGACGAATGGCTGAACGGCAAGCCCGACATACGCAAGCATTGGCATTGGTTGGGGGAGCGAGCGGACATTCGCGATCTCATCGCGCAGCATCACGCCTTGATTCACCCCTCCTTGTACGAGGGACTGCCGAACGTCGTGTGCGAGGCGCTGGCGGCGGGGCGCCCGGTAGTGGTCTCCGACGTATGCGACCATGGCCGTTTGGTGGCGGAGGGCGAGCGCGGATTCCTCTTCGATCCGCACGACCCGGTGTCGATCGCGGGGGCAATACAGAAGCTGACCATCCTGGAGGAGGCCGACTGGATCATGCTTTCACGCAACGCGCGACGGTACGCCGAAGCCGCATTGACGACGGAGAGGATGGTCTCCGAATACGAGGCATTGTTCTCCCGGGTCGCGGGCGCGCCGCCGCCGCGAGGTCAGGCCTCCGTGCGTGGTGTGCGGGCAGAGTCATGATGCCGGCGTGGAGGAGGCGACGGGTGAGCATGGCGCTGGTGCTGGTCGGACTCTTCGTCTGGTGGGGCGCGTGCGACCCGGTGCAGGCGGCGGTCCTCGTCGTGGCACGCGACGGGTCGTCGGTCAGCAAGCCCAGTATCGCCGCGGCGAACACCGCCGATGACGTCGCGGGGAAGACCGTCCGCATTACATCCGCAACGACGCTCACGAGTAACGTGGCATGGCGGAAGGATGCCACCCTCGCCGTGGACCGGGGGGCATCGATCGTCCTCAACGGCTACACCCTGACCGGCCTGAAGTACGCGGAGCCGGAGTGGTTCGGCGCTAGGGGCGATGGCGCCGTCAATGACGCCGGCGCCATCCAGCATGCCGTGAACAGCCTCGCATCGGGCGGCAGGCTGCTCTTCAACACCGGCCCGTACCTGGTCAACACCCAGATATCGCTGACGACGGATTCACTCACCGTCGAGTTCGGCAAGGCGACGATCCTGAACACCGCCGCCATGCCGCAGAGCGTGTGGGCAGGCCAGACGATCAACCCCATATGGCTGATCAGCGCCAGCAACATCGTCCTGTCGGGCGGCGTGTTCAAGGACCTCGTCAGTCAGGGACTCTTCGCCGGCGGGCCATTCGCGCGGCGTGGCGCGCAGGGTAACACCAAGCGCGGTGTCACGTTTCGAGACATGCGGTTTTCGAATCTGGTGGTGAGCACGCTTCAATCGCGAAGCATCCAGACGCGGCACGTCGACGACGTGACGCTCGAGGGCATCGTCGCGGAAAACATAGGCGCGGCCCGGGCCGACAAGCAGTCGCATACGTTGTCCGTCAACTATGCCGTGCGTGCGAGCGTCACGAAGTCCGTCGTCACGAATATGAACGAAGGCGGCGCGGTGAACTTTCTCTACGTCGACGACGGAAAGATCACGGGCAACCGTTTCACCGGGATGAGAAACCCCCGGTATCTGTACGCGATCGGGCTGCACGTGAAAGCGTCCAATCGCATCGTGGTGTCCGACAACGTCATCGCCATGGATCATGGCGGCATGGCGATGAAGATCTCCGAGAATGCGAACGAGGTTCTCGTCACGAAGAACACGATCACGGTCACCGGTCCCCAGGAGTACATGTACGCGGGCATCTTTGTGCAGGGCGCCAGCAAATTCAACGTGGCCGACAACAGGCTGGATTACGGTGGCGGTCCCGCCATCTTGGTCGGCCCACACAAGAAGGTGACCTCGCGGGATGGCGCCATCACGAAGAACAGGATTACGACGACATATGGTGCGGGTGATCGGAAGATCAAGGGGTCCGGCATCCACATCAACGGGGGGAACACGGATCAGGAGCGATTACCGATCGTCGTAACCGACAACCATCTATACAACGCGGACATCTACATGTTCCAGGCGCTGAACTCGTCGGTGACGGGGAATGTCCTCGTCTCCGATCACGACTTCGTTGTCACGGGGAAGAGCGCCACTCGCCGCGCCATCGCGAACGTCAGCGCGGCGATCTTCGTCGAGAACGGCTCGTTCAACACGATCTCGAAGAACCGGATCGACAATCGTGCGGCCGCTCCCGATACGGAGAGGATCGGTATTCGCGTGGTCGCCACCGCCAATAGTGTGGTCGCGGACAACGAAGTCGTCTTTGCGCCGGGGAGCAGGCTGTCCACCGGGTATCAGCGCGAAGTTTCGAACTCGACGGTGTTCAAGGGCAACAAGGCCACGAACGCAGCGGCGCACGGAGCTCGCGACGGTGATGGCCCGGCGCGGGTCCGCGAGCGGTGAGTCGCGATGTCGAATCATAGGGTCGTGCTCGTGGGGGCGAGGGCCGGAAAAGATGGCGCGCCACATCCCGGCGGGCAGCACACCGCCTCCATGGGCTTGGCGCGCTACGCCGAGCGGCAC
>CAZSNV010000251.1:0-7079 GCA_964608035.1 uncultured Gemmatimonadaceae bacterium
CACCGCACTCAGCGAACTCGAACAGCTCGTGCTTGACCGCAACACGATGGACGCGAAGGACCTGCTCGCGCCGCGGTACGCCGACCTGGTGTACGAGGGGCGGTGGTGGACGACCGAGCGCGAGGCGTACGACGCTTTCATCAACGTGGTTCAGGAGCGCGTGACCGGCACCGTTACGCTTCGCCTGTACAAGGGCAATGTCATCATTGCCGGCCGCGAGAGCGAAAACGCCTTGTATGACGAGCGCTTCGTGACGTTCGGCGAAGACGACGTCTACGAACAAAGCGACGCGGCTGGCTTCATCCGCCTCTTCGGGCTCTCGGCTCGCGTGCGCGCGCTCAAGGATCAACAGCTCGCGGCGTCGGAGCGTGCCTCCCGGACCAACGTCGCCGCGCGGTGACGCGCGGCGACAACTCGCCCGGGTCCGCCCCGTCGCACAAGTTGTGGGGCGGGCGGTTTTCCGGGGGGCCAAGTCCGTTGCTCGACCAGGTCAACCGGTCGATTGGCGTTGATTTCCGTCTCTGGCCCTTCGACATCAGGTTGTCACAAGCCTGGGCCGAAGCGTTAGGCGCTGCCGGCGTCATCCCTGTCGAGGAGAGCCGCATCCTGATCGACGGCTTGGAGGCAGTTGGTCGCCGCCTGGCGGCCGGCGTGACGCCGGCGGCATCCGACGAGGACATTCACACCCTGATCGATCGGCTGCTGCATGAGGAAGCCGGCGATCCGGCATCGCGGCTGCATACCGGCCGCAGTCGAAACGACCAGGTGGCAACCGCCACGCGGTTATGGACCATCGAGGCCTGCGGGCGGCTCGACGCCGCCGCACGCGAGCTCCAGCAGGTCATGATCACGCAGGCCGAGCGCCTCGGCGACGCCATCCTGCCGGCCTACACCCACCTCCAGCGCGCCCAGCCGGTGCGTGGCGCGCACTGGATGCTCTCGCACTTCTGGCCGCTCGAGCGGGACCGCGCGCGACTATCGGCGGCCGCGCGCTCCGCCTCATCGATGCCGTTAGGCAGCGGCGCGGTCGCGGGAAGCGCCTTCCCCATCTCCCGCGAATTGCTGCGGGAGCGACTCGGCTTCGCGACCGTATCGCCGAACAGCATCGACGCCGTCGCCGACCGGGATTTCGTCGCCGAAACACTGTTCGCGCTCACGCTGGTTGGCATCCATCTGTCTCGACTGGCCGAAGACCTGATTCTCTTCGGGACCGGCGAGTTCGGGTTCGTCCGTTTCGGGGACGCGTTCAGCACCGGGTCGAGCATGATGCCACAGAAGCGAAATCCCGACGTCTTCGAGATTGCGCGGGGTTCGGCGGCTCGCATGCTTGGCGACCTTACCACGGTTCTCGCGACACTGAAGGGACTCCCATCCGGGTACAACAAGGATCTCCAGGACGACAAGCGCCCGTTGTTCGACGCGGTCGATACCATGATGCTCGTGGTACCGGCGGTCGCGGGAGCGCTCGACGAACTGACATTCGATACATCGCGAATGCGCGCCGCAGTGTCGGCGGGTCTCATGGCCACTGATCTCGCTGACTACCTCGTGGACCGGGGCGTGGCATTCCGCGATGCGCACACCGCTGTAGGAAAACTGGTGCGCGAAGCCGAGGAAGCCGGCGTTGAGCTGGATGCGCTCCCCGCTGCCTCATTTACGTCAGCACATCCGTCCTTCGCTTCCGACGTGAGTGACGCACTCAAGCCTGAGCGCTCCATTGCTCGTCGCAACCTGCAGGGCGGAACGGGACCGGATGCCGTTCGCGAGCAGCTGAGCGCCGCAGTCGCCGCGCTGGGTACGACGACCGGTTAGGGTCGCCCGACGTCGCGCACAGCGTCCACGAAGTACTCGGTTTCGCCAAAGCAGTCGGACGGAACGCCCACGTGCTGCTTGTAGTGGATCTGAACCTGCCGACCAGCCAGTGCCTCGATCGCGCGCGCCAGGCTGTCATTGCGAACCGTGAATTGGAACAGGATGGGTGCGCTGCCGGGGATGTTTGAAATCTGCAGTTCCCCTTCCCACGTTTTGCACAGCCACCCTTTCCGCGAGAGCTTCTGGACGAACCCGACTCGATTCCCGTCGGAGTAACTGTACGAAAGTGTTATCCCGGCCCAGATAGTGAAGACGAGCGCGGGGAGAAACACCAGCGCGACAATCGCCAGCTTCACCCAGTGCCGCCGGACGAAACTCCGGCGCGGTTCGAGGACTGCGGAGCGCTGTTCCTCGGAGGGCGGTGGAGCGGGTTCCGATTTCAGCTCGTCGTCAGCCATGGTGTTCCTCGCGATTGTCCGGTGACGCGAACGAGTGCCGAGGCGCGCGGCCGCCGAACGATCCCACGACGATGCCGTGCTGGTAGTTTACAGCACGATAGGGAGGCTGCGTAGTGTCGCTTCAAGCTCGACGAGAGACGGTCACGGTGAGAGTCGGGGAGGTCCCGGTTGGCTCGGGGCATCCCATCGTCGTGCAATCCATGACGAATACCGATACCGCGGACGCAGTTTCGACGGCTGAACAGATCGTTGCGCTCGCCAACGCCGGCTCGGAGCTCGTGCGCGTCACGGTCAACACCGACGAAGCCGCGGCGGCCGTCCCCGGGATCGCGGACCGGGTTGCGGACGCCGGCGTGCAGGTCCCGATCATCGGCGATTTCCATTACAACGGTCACCTGTTGCTGGTTCGGCATCCGCGTTGCGCAGCGGCGCTCGCGAAGTACCGCATCAATCCGGGCAATGTCGGCAGCAAGCGCCGCGACGAGAACTTCCGCACGATCATCGAAGTCGCGAAGGCAAACGACAAACCGGTGCGCATCGGCGTGAACTGGGGCTCGCTCGATCAGGATCTGCTGACATCGATGATGGACGAGAATGCGCGGAGCGCCGATCCGCGGGACGCGCGGGACGTCTACATCGACGCGATGGTGGAAAGTGGCGTGCGCTCCGCTGCTCTCGCTGAGGAAACCGGCCTCGCTCATGACCGGATCATCATCTCAACGAAGGTGTCTCAGGTCGCCGACCTCGCTGATGTCTACCGCCGTCTCGCGATGCGGTGCGACTATCCGCTTCACCTCGGTCTCACTGAGGCGGGAATCGGCACCAAGGGGGTCATTGCCAGCGCTGCCGGCCTGGCCATCGTCCTGTCCGAAGGCATTGGCGACACGATCCGCGTATCGCTCACGCCGCGTCCCGGCGGCGACCGCACCGAAGAAGTGCGGGTCGCGCAGCAGATCCTGCAGTCGCTGGACCTTCGGCGATTCACGCCTCAGGTGACGGCGTGTCCCGGATGCGGCCGCACCACATCCACGTTCTTCCAGCAGATGGCCGAGGACATTCAGGCTTACCTGCGTCAACGAATGCCCGAGTGGCGCGTCACGCACCCCGGTGTCGAGGAACTCAGGGTGGCCGTGATGGGCTGCGTCGTGAATGGACCGGGCGAGTCGAAGCACGCGCACATCGGCATCTCGCTCCCCGGAACATCCGAGGAGCCGAAGGCGCCCGTGTATGTCGACGGCCGGCTGCATGTCACGCTGAAAGGCGACCGCATCGTCCCGGAGTTTCTCGAACTCCTCGATGCGTACGTCGCCCGGCGCTACCCCGCCGAGCCCGCCGCAGTTTCTCGTTAGGCCGAACGCCCGTCCACTTCGCTGGGGATGTTGGCCAACGCGTCCACCGTCGCACGCAGTTCGTCCACGATTGGCAGGCGATGTCCCGACTCCGCGAGGCGTGCGTGCATACTGCGGTACGAGTCCAGCGTTTGTTCCTTGCCACCGGGTACGCGCGCCCATACTGACTCGACCTCGACCGTCCGGCGCAGATCCGCGAGAAGTGACCCCGCGCCATGCAGCGCTTCTGCGGCGGCAACTACCTGCCCTTCTGGTGCGGCGTCCCCCAGGCGCGCAAGCAAGTCCGCGCGGCGCTCGCGCAGGCTGAGCTCCAGACCCTTGTCGTCTGCACGGCGCTCCGTCGCCATGAGGGCACTCTCCAGGACTCGCGCCCCGAACTTCTCGCCGATCCGCTGCTCCAGCACGTCCCGCGGGAATGCCTCGCGCGCGTAATCCTCGACCACGTCGAGCAGAATGCCGGCCATGACCGTGTCCTCGTCGCAACCGTACCGCGTGAGAATCACCGCGAGGTTCGCCGGTTGCGTCCAGTACGGTGGTTTCGTTCCCCGTCGAACCTGTTGGTCGTGATGCTTGGCCGCGAACGCCAACGCGTGGTTGATGCGGTCTGAATATCCGTTCATGACAAAGCGCGGCTCCGCGGCGGCATCGAGTCAATCGTCGTTTCAGTCATTGGAGTGCCCGATTCGAGCGGAATCGCACTGGGTCGCGGGTCCGAAAGGGAAGAAAACCGGGGGCAGCTCTCGCCGCCCCCGGTAAGTCCCTGACTGGCGCCGCCGAACTACTGGACCGTGATCTCGCCCTTCATGTTCATCGCGAGATGGGGTGTGCAGAAGAACGGATACTTGCCGGGCTTGATGTTGCCGAGCGAGAGGACAAACTCCTCATTCGGGTTCACGAGGATCGGCGACGAACCGTCCATCGAATTCGGCATGTTCGCAAACAGCTGGTCCTTCTGGTCGGCCGGGATCATGGCGGGATCGAACGCGACATTGTGCGGGCCCATGGAGACCATGATGAACTTGATGCCGTCGCCCGGCTTCGCGGTGATGCTTGCGGGCTCATAGCGGTAGCCCGCCGCGTCACCAACCATGCGAACCTCATGGATTGTTCCGGTGGGCGGCGCGAACGTCGCAGCGCCAGTGGGGGCCGGGGTCGGCGCAGCCGTCACGGTATCAGCGGCTTTCGGGCTCTCTCCGCCACCGCACGCACCGAGAAGAACAACGCCCGAGAGAAGGGCGACACCGAGCACTCGCATTGCTGGAAGCCTCCGATAGGTCACTGCCGTTCGATCCAGAAGGTGAGAAGACCGAGCGGCTGGATCTCCGTTCGGTCAGGGTTGTGAATTTATTCACAAGCCATCTCCACAGCAATCCCGATCGACGCCCGGGAGAGGCCCGAGACTGAAGCGAACTCTCCCGTGTCGGCTCCACCTGTCAAGTTGATCACGACCGGCCCTTCCACAGCCATTTGAACGGCCCGAGACCCACCGACAATGACTTCCAGTTTGCTCGATGCCGTCCACGAAGTTGCGCGACTCTGCGGAGACGTCGCCCACCAACATTTCCGTACACACCTCACGGTTGAATGGAAGGCGGACGGATCCGAAGTAACCGTCGCGGACCGAGAGGCCGAAGCCGCCACTCGTGACTGGATCCGTCGGCGCTTTCCCGACGACGCGATCATTGGCGAGGAATTGGGCGCGGAGGGCGATCCTGGCCGGCGGTGCTGGCTGATCGATCCCATCGATGGCACCCGCAGTTTCGTGCGCGGCGTGCCGCTTTGGGGTTCACTCATAGCGGTTGAACTGGGCGGCACCGTTCTCGCCGGCGCGATCAATTGTCCGGCTGCTGGTGACTTCGTTGTCGCCGCGCGCGGCGAGGGCTGCTGGCACAACGGGGAACGTTGTTCGGTGTCGACCGTTGGAGACATCTCGAAGGCGACGATACTGGCGACCGACCCTCGCTTCCGGCGGACCCCGCCTCGCGCCGCGCGGTGGGCTTCCCTGGCAGAGCGGGTGGCCGTCGCGCGCACCTGGGGCGATTGCTATGGCTACGTGCTGGTCGCCACTGGCCGCGCGGAGCTCATGGTGGATGACCGAATGCGGCCCTGGGACGTGGCCGCGCTGGTCCCCGTCATCGAGGAAGCCGGCGGCACCTTCACCGACTGGCACGGTCATCCCGGGATCGGCCCGGACGTCATAGCCTCCAATTCCCTGCTGGCTGACGAATTCAGGAACCTGCTCGGCGTGCCGGAATCTCCCGCCTGACGCTGGTGGCTTCTAGAACCGCTCCATGATCCGGACCGAGGCCGGCGCCTGACGAGCGTCACCGATGTACACGAATCGGACGTCACGCATGTACCGGATTGCGGCCCGTTGAATGTCAGCCGGCGTGATGGCGCGCAATTCGTCGACAAACCGGTCCGCGCGACGAAAATCGCCGTAGTACAGCTCGGCTCGCGCCAGGAAATCCGCCTGTTGCGCGCCTGACTCGTTGTCGAGGAAGTACTGCGTGATGAACTGCAGAATCAGACGTTCGAGCGCGCGCGGGTCCACGGTGCCCGTCTGCAAATCGAGCAGCTCGCGACGCATGACATCGAGCGTCAATTCCGGCGCGATCGTGGTGACGTACAGCCCGCCGGCGGACACCGCGCGCTCAATGAACGGCGCGTCCACCGCATAGGTCAGATTCCGCTTGGACCGCACCTCGCTGAACAGCTGTCCCGAGAGAATCGCCGTCGCGATGCGGAGCGCATGATAGTCGGGCGAATCGGCGCGCGGCCCCGGATACAACCCCAGGATGTAATTCGTCGGGAGCTCGCGATTGATCGTCACCGCGCCTGATTTCGAACGGGGAAGCGTGTCCGGCAGCGTCCAGCGGTATGCTCCGTCCGGAAGCCGGCTGAGTGAGCCGCGAACAAGGCGTTCCACCGTCGGCCGGCTGACATTCCCCACGACGACCAGCAGCATCCGGGACTTCACCACCTGACCGGCGTGATACCGCTGGAGATCCTGCAGCGTGATCCTGGCCAGCGAAGACTCCGTGCCCGAAGGCGCCATTTCGTATGGGTGGCCGTGGAAGGCGAAGGAGTCGGCGACAAACTCCATCTGGGCGTCGGGTGAGTCCTGGCGTTGGCGTACCGCCGCGATCAGTTGGCGGCGAATCAGGGCAACCTCGGCCGAATCGAACAGCGGTTCGGTGATGCGGCTGGCGAGAATGCTCCACGTCGAGTCGAGGGTGCCGCGCGTTGCCCGGAGACCGATCGTTGACCAGTCCACGCCGACGTGCGTGGTGATGCCCGTGCCTAACTGCGCCATGGATCGCCGAAGCCGGTCGCGCGAATAGGAGCGCGTGCCACGTTCGCTTGACTCGAGCAGCAGAAGCTCCATGCCGGCATTCGCGGCGTTCACCTGCCTAACGCCGCCGAGCAGGTAAAGGTTTGCTACGACAATGTCGCCGCT
>CAZSNV010000252.1:0-7046 GCA_964608035.1 uncultured Gemmatimonadaceae bacterium
TTCGATCCGCAGAAGGCCAAGGACTTCATGGCCAAGGCCGGCTACCCGAACGGAGAAGGCTTCCCGGAAGTCGAGATCTGGTACCGTGAAGAAGGCGGCTATAACGGCGCCATCATCCCGTCGATGACCCAGTACCTGCAGGCCCAGTTCAAGGATATCCTGGGGATCACCATGAACATCAAGGTCATGCCGACTAAGGACTGGATGGCGGGCCTGCTCGAGCGCAAGAACAACCTCTTCCTTGCACCCTATGAGTACGACTACCTCGATCCCAGCAACTTCTTCGGCATCTTCTACAATGGTGGCCGGCACAACTATCATAACGCCGACTACGACAAGCTGGTCGCCGAGGCGGACTCCAACCCGAACTGGGACGAACGGCTGAAGCTCTACGCTCAGGCTGAGCAGGTGCTGATCGACAACGCCATGATCGTGCCGCTGGTGCACCCGATCACCATGGCGGTGATCTCGCCCGATCTCGGCGGTGATGCCTCGACGCCCAACGCGCAGGGCTTCACGCCGCTCGATCGCCTTGGCCACTACTTCTTCACGCACCTCAGCAAGAAGTAGGCTTCCGTGAAACCACGCTCCCCAGTATCGACTGGGGAGCGTATCCGGAGGCGAAGAGCGACGCATGAAGCTAGTCGACATCAAGGGCCTGAGGGTCGATTTCGCCCAGCACGGCAGCGTCGTGCAGGCGGTACGCGGCGTGAGCCTTCATGTCGAACACGGCGAGAGCCTCGGTATCGTCGGTGAGTCCGGCTCCGGAAAGTCCGTGACCTTCATGGCGCTGCTGCGATTGCTCGGGGCCACCGCCAAGGTCACCGCCGACTCGATGATGCTCGATGGCGTTGATGTTCTCCGCGCCGACCGCCGCGCGCTGTCGGCAATGCGCGGCAGGTCCGCCGCAATGGTGTTCCAGGACCCCATGACGGCGTTTGATCCGGTCTTCAGCATCGGCCATCAGATCGTCGAGACGATCCGCACTCATCGCAAGGCCACCAAGCGCGAGGCACTGGAGGAAGCCGAGCACCTCCTCAAGCGGGTCGAGATCGGCAACGCCGGCGACGTCCTCGGCTACTACCCACACCAATTGTCCGGCGGCATGCTGCAGCGCGCGATGATCGCGATAGCGCTTTCCTGCCGCCCGAAGCTGCTCATCGCCGATGAACCGACCACAGCGCTGGACGTCACCATCCAGGCGCAGATCCTGCAGCTTATCAAGGAACTGCAGGCCGAGTTCGGCATGGCCCTGGTGATGATCACGCACGACCTCGGCGTCATCGCCGAGACCGTCGACCGCGTCGTCGTCATGTATGGCGGCCGAGTGATGGAACAGGGACCTGTGCAGCAGGTCTTCGATGCGCCGACGCACGGCTACACGCGGTCGCTGCTCCAAAGTCTTAGGGCCGGAGAGACCCGGCAAGAACGAGATACCAAGGAGATCGTTGCGCCGGCGCTCGAGCTTCGCGGCCTGTCGAAGACCTATCAGGTGAAGCGGCGCGGCCGCATCTTCCACAGCGAGATCGACGTGCACGCCGTCCGCGAAGTCAGCCTTGTGCTCCCGCAGAAAAGCATCGTCGGGCTCGTTGGCGAGTCGGGGTCCGGCAAGAGCACGACCGGGATGATGGCGATGCGGCTCGTCGATCCGACCGGTGGTCAGGTGTTCGTCAACGGCGACGACATCAGCCGACTCGATTCAGCGTCGCTGAAATCGTTCCGCCGGCAGATGCAGATGGTGTTCCAGGACAGCTACTCGGCGCTCGACCCGATGATGACGCTCTCACAGATCGTCGCGGAGCCTCTCCATATCCACGGTCTGATGACGCCGCGCCAGCAAACGCAGCTGGCGCTCGACTGGCTTGAGAAGGTCGGGCTCGACCGCAGCTTTGGCCAGCGGTACCCGCATGAGCTTTCCGGGGGACAGCGGCAGCGCGTTGCGATCGCACGCGCTTTGATCCTTGGGCCCACCGTGCTGGTCGCCGACGAACCGACATCGGCCCTCGACGTGACGGTGAAGGCGCAGGTTATCGGGCTTTTGAAGAAGCTACAGCAGGAGATGGGACTTTCCATGCTATTCATCAGCCACGACCTGAGTGTAATCCGCTCGCTCACCGACACGGTGGTTGTGATGTACCGCGGCCGGGTCGTCGAGCAGGCCCCGACGACGACGCTCTTCGCCACACCGCTGCACCCCTATACGCGCGCGCTGCTCGACGCGATCCCAGTGACCAATCCGCGTGAGCGGCGCGAGCGCACGTTCCTCAAGGCAGAGCAGATCGATCAAGCGACCCCGCGCTACGCGCGCGTCGACATCGCTGAGGAGTGCATCCCCGGCGATTTGCCCCAACTCGTCAGCATCGCGCCCGGCCATCGGGTCGAAGCCATCGTGACGCACTGAGGCGGGCGCGATGCTTCTCTACATAATCCGACGTCTCGTCTCGATCGCGGTCACTTTTTTCGTCGTATCGGTCATCGTCTTCCTGATGATGCACGCGGTCCCCGGCGGCCCATTCGACGGCCACGACATGCCGTTGTCGGAAGCCGTCCGCGCCAAGCTGATGGCTCGGCTTGGGCTCGATCAGCCGCTCTGGGTCCAATACGTCAACTACATGTCGGGCGTGCTGCGCCTCGATTTCGGCATCCCGTTCCAGAGTCCGGGAGAGACGGTTCTTAGCCTGCTTGCCAATGCCTGGCCGCCGAGCCTGATCCTCGGCGGCGGTGGTGTCCTCATCGGCGTGCCGCTCGGCATTCTCCTTGGCATGGCCGCCGCGCTCCGCCGCAACAGCTGGATCGACTACCTCGCCTCGGGCGTCGCGACGCTCGGACTGACCGTGCCGGTCTTCGTCATCTCGATGCTGTTGATCCTCGTCTTCGCCGTCTGGCTCAACTGGCTGCCGGCGAGCGGCTGGGGCAAGCCGGAGCGCTGGATCCTTCCGATTATCGCCTACGCCGCGATCCCGCTCGCGACTTACGCGCGCTACACCCGCGCGGCCATGCTCGACACACTCAATCGACCGTTCGTCACCGCGCTCCGCGCCAAGGGGCTAAGCGAGACCCGCATCGTCTTCCAGCACGTGCTCCGCAACTCGGCGATCCCGATGGTCACGGTGTTCCTGCCGATGTTTATCGGCACGGCAACAGGCTCGATCTTCGTTGAGGCGATGTTCCGCGTGCCGGGCCTCGGCTCGTACTTCGTCTCCTCCATCGAGAACCGGGACTACCCGCTCGAGATGGCGCTTATCCTCATGGTGACGCTGATGTTCTGCGTCGCCTACCTCATCTCTGACATCGCCTATGCCTGGCTCAATCCCCGCATACGCCTCGGAGATGGCCGGCAATGAGCATCGAAGTCGAAAACGTCTTCGCCGAGCTTGCAACGCCACCCGCCTACCGGCAGCGGAGTCCGCTCTATTTCGCATGGCGGCGCTTTCTCGCTAACAAGGCGGCCGTCGCAGGCGGTGCCGTCCTCGCGATCCTGATCCTCGCCGCGACCTTCGCTCCGCTCTTCACCAAGACCGGCCCGACGGCGCAGGCATTCCTTACGCAGGCGCTGGCTTTCCCGTCGGCTGAGTTCTGGTTCGGCGTCGATGACCTCGGCCGCGATTTTTTCACCCGCATCGTCTACGGCGCGCGCGTCTCGCTCACGATCGGCTTTGCCGCAGCAACCTTCTCGATCGTGATCGGCATCCCGCTCGGGGCTCTCGCAGGTTACTTCGGCGGCAAGACAGACTGGTTCGTCCTGCGCATCATTGAGCTCTTCTCGGTCGTGCCGTCGTTGCTGGCGGCAATGCTGCTCGGGGCGCTCACCCGTGGCGGCTTCTTCAACATCGTCTTCATTGCGGCGCTATTCGGTTGGGTGCAGGTGTGCCTGCTCGTCCGCGCACAGGTCAAAGCCTTCAAGGAAAAGGAGTTCGTGCGCGCAGCACAGGCACTCGGAGCGAGCCCCTGGTACATTATTCGCCGTCACCTCATCCCCAATTCAGTTTCACCCATCATCGTCGGCTTTGTCCTGGCCATTCCGCTCGCGATGATGCTGGAGGCGAGTCTCAGCTTCCTCGGTATCGGCGTGCCCCCACCCACGCCGAGCTGGGGCCAGATGATCAATATCGGCACCAATTTCATGTTCTTTTACTGGCATATGGCCGTGTTCCCGACAGCGGCCCTCGCTATCACGGTGCTCGCGACGACTCTCTTTGGAGACGGGTTGCGCGATGCTCTCGATCCCACCTTGAAAGGGCGCTGAAGTGTCTGAGAATCTCGCGCGACACTTCTTGCTTGGGGACGACGTGGTCTTCCTCAATCACGGTTCGTTCGGCGCCTGCCCACGCGAGGTCTTCGAGGCCTACCAGAACTGGCAGCTCGAGCTGGAGCGTCAACCCGTCGCCTTCCTTGGGCGCGACTTGACGGATCGCATGCGCGTGCCACGCGTTGCGCTCGCCGCGGAGCTGGGCACGGAGGCCGACAGTATCGTTGGCCTCGTCAACGCCACCGAGGGACTCAACATCGTCGCCCAGTCGCTCGACCTCCAGCCGGGTGACGAGATCGTCACGACCGACCACGAATACTCCGCGCTCGAGAAAACCTGGACTTACCTGGCGCGCCGCACTGGAGCCCGCGTCGTCGTCGTCAAAGTTCCGATGCCGCTGGTCTCCGAGGTGGCATTCACCGACGCGATTGTCGACGCTTTCACCGACAGGACACGCGTGCTATTTCTAAGCCACATCACATCG
This sequence comes from uncultured Gemmatimonadaceae bacterium, assembly GCA_964608035.1. Taxonomy (GTDB): domain Bacteria; phylum Gemmatimonadota; class Gemmatimonadetes; order Gemmatimonadales; family Gemmatimonadaceae; genus JABWBJ01. The sequence goes on from CAZSNV010000252.1 coordinate 4,734, forward strand.
CCAACGGCGCTCGTGTTCCCGATCGAGCGCTCGATCCGCGAGGCGAAGGCGCGGGGTATCCGCACCGTCATCGACGGCGCGCATACGCCCGGTCACATCCCTCTCAATCTCGACGCGATGGATGTCGACTTCTACGCCGGCAATTGTCACAAGTGGCTGATGACGCCGAAGGGGTCGGCGTTCCTCTACGTCCGGCCAGAACTGCAGCGGCTGATCAACCCGTTGGTCATCAGCCACGGCTGGACCGACAATTCCAAGCTACCGGGCGCGAAAGGCGCGTTCGGCAATTCGCCCTTCATCGACGAGCTCGAAATGCAAGGGACTCGCGATCCAGCAGCCTGGCTCACCGTGCCCTCAGCGCTCGCGTTCCGCACCGAGCACGGCTGGCAAGGCGTCGCCGCGCATTGCCAGATGTTGGCGCAGGAGACCGCGCTCCGGCTCGCCGATCGGACCCGCCTCGCGCCATTGAGCACCCCGGAATTCTGCGCGCCCCAAATGGTCGCGATTCCGATTCCCGATATCGACGATCCAGTCGAATTCCAGCGTCAGCTGATGGACCGTTACCGGATCGAGATTCCGGTCTTTAAGTGGCAGGAGCACTCGATCGTCCGTCTTTCGGTCCAGGGGTACAACAGCAAAGCGCAGATGGACTTCTTGATCGAAGCGCTTACCGACATGCTGCAGCTCGAAGCGAGCCTAGAGCTCGCGCGGCAGCACGGCTGACAATTTCGGCGACCTGCGATGCGTGGGCGATCAGGAGAGGAAATGGGGGCCAGCTTGGTCGAGGTCGAACCGCTCAGCTATCTAGAGCCGCTGGAGTCGCGGACACGCGGCGTCGCGGTGCTCGATGCGTTGGCCGACATGATCGATCGCGCGGGCCTCAAAATCGGAGACCGCCTGCCGCCCGAAGTCTCGCTCGCGAGCGCGCTCGGCGTCGGCCGCTCGACGATCCGGGAGGCGCTCAACCGGTGGGAAGGCCTCGGCATCATCAGACGTCGCCGCGGCGACGGCACCTACCTCGTCGCGCGCGCGCAGACATCAGGTGGCCTCGTCCCTACCATGGTACGGCTCGAAGGCGAGGCACTTCTGCGCTTGATCGAAGTCCGCCGCGCGCTCGAGAACGACGTGGTCCGCAAGGCGACCGTCAACGCAAACGCTACCCAGCGTCGCGAGATCTCCCGCCTCTGCGACCTGCTGTTGATTGAAGTCGATGGGGGCCGCCCTTGGCGTAAGGCCGACGCCTCCTTCCACGGTGCCATCTACGATGCTTCGGGCAATCCCATGTTCGGCCAGATCCTGGCGCGACTTGACCAAGCGCTCGAACGGTCGCGCGAGTCACCGTTTGGCCGCGACGAGTTCGGCCTACAATCATTTCCGCCGCACCGGGATCTTGCCGACTCAATCCTTGCTGCCGATCCTGATCGCGCCTGCGTGGCCATCAACCGCATCCTGGACATCGTGGAAGAGGAAATCCGCACGTTGATCGGGACGAGCCCACCCAGAAAACGTCGCTAATGCGGCACGTGGGCGTTGTCCGCGTGAGAGGCTGCTCATTATCCACCGTAAGCACAGCACGGAACTTTCCAGCGAGCCTGCCGTCATTTCCTCACAGATAGAAATCTCATAAAGATTCGGCCCGACCCAACGTTTGCTTGGGGTCAAACTCAGAATTGTGCGGCATCTCCCCGTTCAGTCTGCTTCACTCCGATAAGCAGACCTCAACAAGCGCGGTCGGCAGGTCCGTTCGGCGTCAGACTCAGAAGTAGCGGCATCCTTGCGTTCAGTCTGCTTCACCCCGACAAACAGACATCAACGACGCGGTCAGCGGGGCGCCCGGGCTTCTGATCGAACGCGATGGCATCGACTTCGCCAACGTCGAATGGAGCCGCAAGAACAGCGACGCCGGCCGGCCGTTCTCGAGCGCGAGGAAGCAAAGCCTCGCCCTGGCGCTGGGGCTTACGTTGGCGCCCCGGAACGAAACCACTTTGGGGAGGTGCAGAAACAGAAGGGAAACAGTGAAGTGATCTAGTTCCGATTGGTGTTGGGGAATCCTGAACTCCTGCATGGAGGCTCGCGATGACCACCGCAATCCGCCGATGGGTTCGATCTCACCGCTACCGCGTAACGGTTCGGCAACTCAGGACGCTACCCTCCACCGAGCTTCGCGCGCTTGGGATCGCGCCCTCGCAGATAGATCACCTCGCATTTGAGGCGACGTTGGCCGAGCACACGAAGCCCTCGCCCTTTTCACCGCACTGGTGAAGATTCCAATCGAACACTACGCGTGAAAAATCCATGACGTCGATGTATCGC
>CAZSNV010000253.1:0-7034 GCA_964608035.1 uncultured Gemmatimonadaceae bacterium
AATTGGTCGCGCGCTGAGTCGGCCAACGCCGCGATCACATCGAGGGTGCGTTTGACCGTCTCCGGTCCGCCCGCGCCGAGCCGCGCGAAGGTCGTGTCGATACCATCGAAGAGAGACGTCTCGGTTCTCGCCGGCATGGAATCGCTCGCGATCGTGGCGATTCGCGCGAGCGTTAGGTGACGGCCGTCGCTCGTGCCTCGCAGCAACGAGTCGGGATAGCCCTGCGTGCGGTGGACCGCTCGACTCTCCGTCGCGATTGCCGTCCACGTGCTCCCCCTGACCGGATCGAACCCGCCCACATCGATCGTCAGGCCGGTTCCAGGACCGTAGAGAGCGAGCGGACTCCAGGGGAAACCATGTCTCGCAACCGGGAACATGGCAGTGTCGCCGGCGACGTCGAAGGCTTTCCGCGCCAGCAACGCGGATGCTTCGTGATGGCCGTCGCCATCTTCAGATGTGCCCGTGTATCGAGCGATGATCACGTGCGGGCGAAACGCGCGGACCACCGTCACGACATCGCCCAGCACCGCGTCGTGCGGCCAGTGCTTGAACGTCTCCACCGCCGTCCTCGAGTAACCGAAGTCGAACGCGCGGGTGAAGAACTGCTGCGCCCCGTCAATCCGACGCGCTTCGAGCACCTCGGCGGTGCGGACAGCGCCGAGTCCGTCGCCGATCTCGAATCCTGCGACGTTGAGACCGTTCTCACCTCGCGTCAGCGAGAGGTACGCGGTCTCGATACTGCGCCCTCGAGACAGCCAGGTGATGAGCCGCGTGTCCTCGTCGTCCGGGTGCGCGCCGATGATGAGGACGCGCGCCGTGACGGTGAGTCCGCGAATCCGCTGATTGAGGGAAACGGCGCCGGCCTCCTGTGCGGCGGGTTCGACGAAAGGGACCAGCAGGAGGAGCGACCAAATGAGCAGCGCTCTCGCAGGTTGCATCGGCTGATGTCTTCAGGAATCTGCGCAGACAGCGAGTCGCCTGAATCTGCCACGCATCGCCCGACGTCGCATCGTGGCTAATGGATTCGTAATGGGTGGAGATGCTCGAAGCGGGCAGTCAGCAAACCCTCCTCGAGCTTGATGGCGCCGCCGCCCTGTTGCTCGATCCAGCGGTCGATGCCGTGCCCATGCATCCCGCCCCAGAAGAGCGTCTTGAGGACCATTCGGCCAAGGCGCGCAGGCGGCGCGCGTGGGTGGGGCGCCGATCGTCCGCGGTGCCGTGCGCGTAGCGTTCTGGGGCGCGCTGGCCATGGCCGCTTCTGCCATTGTTGGACGTCTCTTCGGCACTCAGGTACACTAAAGCAGCGTCGCCACGCGACGTTCGCACCAGAACTTCACCACGCGGGAGCACTCGCTATGGACACCATGCTGTTCACCAGTCGCAGCATCTGGACAATGCTCCATGGGATCGTGCTGGGCGGAGGTGCGCTTCTGGCGTTGTCGGCGGCATTGTTCAGCCTCGTCGCCATGCGATCGGGCAATGCGACGGATGCCGCCCTGGAGACTCAATCGCGCTACCTGGCATGGCTGGCCGTGGGTACCGCCGTGGTCCTGTGGCTGGCTGTGCTGGGCGGCACCTACATCGTCTTTCCTCTCTACCGCGCCACGCCGCCTGAAGGCCTCACCGATCTCAGTCAGTATCCCAGGTCCCTGATCCAATCGAATCCGGGGACTGTGTGGCTGCATTCCTTCGGGATGGAAGCCAAGGAACACATGCCGTGGATCGCCGCGATGTTGTCAACGGCGGTCGCTTTCGTCAGCGTGCGATACCGGTCGCACTTGCTGAGCGACGCGCGGCTGAACCGGACGGCGACGACGCTGACGGCCATCAGTTTCCTGGTGGTCGCGTTCGTGGCCATGTTGGGCACGTTCATCAACAAGGTCGCCCCACTCCAATAGCGAAGAGGAGCCTTCATGGAAGAACGCAATACAGTCGCGAACGGCGCGGCGATGGCGGCGTTCCTGGCGGCCGGGATCGGCGCGTTCGCCGTCGGCTTCATCGTGATCCTCAACGAGGCCGGTCTGTTCGCGGCGCCTGCACTCTACGGGCCCGCCGGGGGCGTATCGGGTCGCACGACCCTGGCCACCGTGATCTGGCTGATTGGATGGGCAGTCCTTCACAGCCGCTGGAAGGATCGCCACGTCGAATCGCGGGGCGTGTACCGCCTAACGCTGATCCTCACCGGACTGGGTATGCTGCTTACCTTGCCGACCGTCTGGAAACTCCTCTGATCGCCAGGTTAGCGTCACCGCGCATCCTCGATCGCGCACACATCAAGATTCCCTGACCGATTGGAAGCGAGCCCAATCATCCGGCCATCGGGCGACCAGCTGACGGCGGAGCGATCCTCCGAGGTTGGGCTCCTCGTGAGGTTCTGATTTGAATCAGTAAGCGACGATCCGCGCGGCGCGATCGACTTTGTCTGGGACCGTCGATCGCGACCGCATCGTATACCGCAACCACCCCGCTGGCGAGGTAGCCGGCGTGCGCGTCAGAAGAACGTGAACGCGGGCGGCGCCATGTTGTGCGTGCGGAAGTTTCCAACCACCTGGCCCGCGGTCCACACGGTGTGCATGTGGATCTCGTCCCAGACCTGCCAGCGCGGCATCTGCATTCCAAACAGGTTCACATTCTCCGTCCGCGACGCTTCGGGATGCGTGCGCAGGAGATTCGCCGCGTAGTCGTACGCGGCAGTGACGAACCCGCGGAGTCCAGCTCGAGACTTGAACCCAACGGCCGTGTCGGGGATCGTCATATCCGGCCCGTTCATCATCGACTGCGCAATGAATGCCGCTGAGCCGGCGGCGTGGTGGATCTGCTGCGCGAAATCGCGTTGCCCGGGCGTGGCCTTGTCGCGGTACAGCCGCTCTGGCATTGAGTCCACCATCTGCAGCAGGACCGTGCGCTGATGCTCCAGCATCTTGAGCTGTACATCGCGTTCCGTTCCGATCGACTGGGCGCCGGCGGTAACGGTGACATGCAGCGCCGCCAACAAAAGAAGGGGCTTCATCATGATTGGGGATGAGGGTCGAGAGAACTCTACAGCATTCTCGTGGGCCGTCGCAGCCGAGTTGTGGCGAGGCGTTAAAGAAGGGGTCGAGGTGCCGATGCGTGTCGGTCGGCGAACAGGAGTCCCGATCCCTATGCGGCAGGCCTTGCACCTGGCTGCAGCGTCCTTTATACTGCAAAGTACTTGGCATCTCTTTCTCCGGGAATTGTGAACCGCTGATGAGCGATTTCGTTGGCCGGGATTCCATCGTGCGAAAGATCTGGGGCGACGCAGATACGGTGCTCCTGGTCTTCGCCGGCTGTGCCGCCGAGTTCGCGCTCAACCGCGCGGTCGACTGGCTGTTCTTCACGGGGAAGCTGCCGCGCGACCCTATCGGCCGGCTCTTCGCCACAGCGGGCTACGCTCAGCAGATCGTCTTTGCGGACGAACTGACCGCGTCGAGCGCGTTCGACAGGATCCGAGCGGTTCATGGGGCAATCGAGCGCCAGCGCGGCCAACCCATCCCTGATTGGGCCCACCGCGATGTGCTTTACATGCTTATCGATTATTCCGAGCGAGCGCATGAGCTGCTCGACCGGCCCTTGAGCGCAGACGAGCAGCGCGAGCTTTACGATGTGTTTTACCGCGTAGGCACTGGGCTGGGGATACCGGACCTGCCACCGTCCTACACCGAGTGGAGAGCCGATCGCGAGTGCCACCTGCGCCGGGATCTGCTGCACAGCGCTGGCACGAAAGAGCTGTATGCCAGGTATCGTGAGCACCTCGGCCCCTGGCGGTATGACCTGCTGTTGCAGCTCCAGACGATTCTGGCTCCTGAGCACGTGCGAGGCTTACTGGGGCTGAAGTCCGCAGAGTGGCTGCGGCCCGTCCTGCAACTTTATCCCATTCTGGTCCGCGGGGGATTGCGCTCGATCATCCAGAGCCTGGTTATGCCGTCACAGTATCTCCCCGCGGTTCGTGGCCTGGATCATCGCGCGCCACGCCCAGCGAGCCGCGGCGCACTCAGACCGACACGCCCGGTTTTGCGCGTCGTCCGGTAGCAACGCGGTACCGCCAACGCCGCTGCAATAGTGGAGCTCATCAGGACGCGAGCTTGGTTACCGCCAGATCGAGGTTGCCGCCAGCGCGGCGCGCGCTCTCCACTTCACGTCGTCCACACCGCGAACGAAGAGCCATCCGGTAGTGGCGATCACTCCAATGATCGCGAAGAGCGCGACACCCTCGAACACCTGCGAGCCGAGCGGCGGCCAGAGGAATGTGAGCCAACCAAGTCCGCCGACCATGGAAAACACGCCGAGAAACCGCGGAAGGAATCCCGAATTGAACAATAGCCAGCCCTGGAGCAGCGACTCGAACCCGAAGAAAATGAGTCCGATGGCCGCACCCTGGTTGTTGATCCTGATGAATGCGAGAGACAGCGCCTCCAGCTGCTCCGCCGGGATTGCTGAGAGATAGGACGCCCCCCCGAGCAGAATCAGCGGCGCATAGTAGAACAGGCGCGCAAACGTCTTGATACCGCAGCCGGTGAATCCGATGATCGCGGTAGTGCGCGCGAGGCTCCGGTTGACGGGTTTCAACAAATCGTAGAACAGCGCGGTAGTCCCGAGCTGCGCGACCATCTCGAGCATGAAGATCGTGAAGCCGAGCCGGTACAGCGACTTGTTGGCGACGATGTTGGACGCCGTCCTCGCGGTGTCGTCGTCAACGACCAGCCGGTCGGCGATGAAGACCTGGGCAGTGACTCCGCCGAGGATGACGAACACATAGAGCGCAGCGAGGATGCGTCCTCGTGTGCTGGGTGAGGTTTCGGCCAGAGGATTTGTCATTGGGATTCGGAATTACGACTCCTCGGGGACGTCAGGCAGGGCTGGGTCGAACGCGAGCAGGTCGCCGGGTTGGCAGTCGAGCGCCTCGCATATGGCGTGCAGGGTGGAGAAGCGGATCGCGCGCGCCTTTCCCGTCTTCAGGATCGAAAGGTTCGGCAGGCTGACGCCGACTTTCTCCGACAGCTCGGTGAGCGTCATGCGACGCGCGTGCAGCATATCGCCCAGCTTCACGATGATCGCCATGCTCACACCGTTCCTTCGAGATCGGCACGCATTCGTGCGCCATGCTCGAACACCCGCGCCAGAACGAACAGCAGGAGCACGGCGATCCAGGGAGTAATCGAGAAGCTCCAATTGATATCGAGCTCCTGAACCGCGGACCTCGTGCGTGCGGCGATGAAGCCGATTGCCACGTGCAGGAGCTGCATCCCGAGCAGCGTTGTGGCGATGGTCTGCAGCCGGCGCGCGTTCTCGATGATGAAGGGATCGCCGGCACGTACGGTCTCGACGATGCTGAGAAGGCGATTGAGGATGACCTGGGCGAGGGGTACGGCGAGGATCCCAACCATCGCGACCAGTCGCATCCCGCGCACCATATCCTCGCGATCCACGGCCGGCTCCACACCCAATGCGCCCATGACGACGTCTTCGGCGACAAAGCTTCCTACGAGCAGCGCCAGAATGCCGAGCCCATAGACCACGTTGACCACCACCAGCGCGCGCAGCACTCGGCGAGAAACCCGCAGTGCACCCAAGTTCGGCAGAGACATCCCGCTCCTCTCTATGGAAGGAAGACCAGTATTACCGATTAACGATAAGCATGTTATCGACTAACAGCAAGTGCTAGTACGATAGTCGATAAAACAGGTTTCAGGATGTCGCGCCCGCCCGCGCCACGGCTGCCAGTGCGGTCGTGATGATGTCGAGTTGATGCTCTGGTAGGTCCTACCCGGATTGCCTCCGGCAAGGCCGCCTGCCGCTCGGCGCTCCTCTGACACGTTTCTCGCCGACTCTCCGCGTCATCTCCCGAACCAGGTGCCAGAACCCGGCACCCGACCCAGGGAGACAACGATGAACATCACCACTTGGCTGCCGCGGCTAGGCCTTGCCGCGCTTGGCGCAACAGTCGCATGTGGCGGCAGCGACGACCCAACCGGCCCCGACCCCGACGTAAATCCAGTCACCGAACTCCGATGGGACATGGACGTCATTGTCCGCTACGTGAAGGCCTCATCGAACAAGACCTGCGACGGCGACGGCACCCTCGGAGTGCAGAACGGGGGTGAGTACCAGTACCGGATCACCGCATCCTACGGCGGGATCAACAGGACGCTCGAGACGAACAACTACGGTTCCGTCGCTGGCGAGGACATCGACCTCGGCAAGGAAGACATCCACAACTTCTCCAACCAGACCTGGACGTTCACCAACCTCAAGTCGGGCGAGGGTGTTGTCCTCAGAATGCGCGTCACTGAATGGGACGGTACGAATAAGGACGACTATATGAACGACCGAGACGATCAAGTCACTGTGAACCCGAGTTCCCTCCTGCCGACCGGCGGTACCAGGACCGATCGCGCCCTGGGCGTCGGCAACGCAGACTGCGGGCTGACGTTGTACTACGACATCACCGCCATCCAGCGCTCAGTGACCGTCAACTAGCGCGCTCAGTCGGCGAGCTGCGTGGTCAGGAATGCCCGCGCAGCACGCCAGTCGCGGTTCACGCTGGAGAGCGAGAGCCGCATCACCTCGGCGATATCGCTGAGACCCAGTCCGCCGAAGAAGCGCATCTCGACGATTTGCGCCTGACGCTGGTCGAGCGCCGCGAGCTGGGTCATCGCCTGATCGATTTCGATGAGTTGCTCGGCGCTCGACTCCTCGCCGGCGTCGGCATCGAGCAAGGTGACCATCGGCTCCCCACCACCTCGCTTCTGTGCATTCCGCGCGATGGCGTGGTCCAGCAGGATCCGGCGCATTGCGCGGGCCGCGACGGCAAAGAAGTGGGCGCGGTTTTTCCAATCGGTGTTCCGCTGGTCCACCAGCTTGAGGTACGCCTCGTGCACCAGCGCGGTGGCGCTCAGCGTATGCCCGACGCCCTCGCCGCGAAGCCGCGCGGCGGCAATCGCCTTGAGCTCGTCGTAGACGAGCGGAAAGATCCGATCGACCGCCTCACGTGGCGTACCAGCGAGGTTGGCGAG
>CAZSNV010000254.1:0-7015 GCA_964608035.1 uncultured Gemmatimonadaceae bacterium
GAGGTGGAGCCGGTCCGTGGCGACATGGTCGCCGGTCGTCGCCATTTCGCGCGTCTGGGTCAGTTCGGTCTCGAGCTCACCCAATCGCGTGAGGTAGTCGCCGTGGACCTTCTGGGTGATTGATTCGAGGGTGGTCACCGCTTCATCGCGTGCCTCGCGATCGGCGAAGCGGGCATACGCGAGATCGAAGAGCGCCGCCGAGGGTGCGAAGCGCTCGCTCGTGCGCGTGCCGAACATTTTGCGCTGCTCATAGAGCGCGAGGACCGCGGCGAGATGCCCGTCGGTCGTCAGTCCGCGCAACGACAGCAGCCCGCCGTCTGCAAATGGCGTGAGGCCGAAAAGCCGGGCGTACTCGACCGAGCGCTCACCGAGATCGACGAACTGGCCGCCACCGGAGACCAGCGTGCGCACGGTCGGCGGAAGGTGGTCGAAGGTGGTATCGACGGTGTCGGACTCCACGTGCCCGCCTGCCGGCGTGAGCCGCTCGCGGAGCATCTCCTTGCGGCCGTCGTACCGGAGCAGCGCGACAACGGCGGTCCGATCGACCTCCATCAGCGCTTCACCCATCGCGATGAGCGCCCCGTTCAGGTCGGGCGCGACCGCGAGGGCGTGGGCGAGCGATGGAAGGGCGCGGGACATTGCGAGACGGGGGACGAGGGACGGGAGACGGGTGACGAAAACGAGTTGAACAACATGAGTCACAAGATCTCACGCTCTCTCACGTCCCCCGTCGCCCGTCCCCCGTCGGCGAGTGAATGTGATCCCCTACGTTAAGCCCTGTCAATCGTTTGACCCGTTGCCCACCCCTGAACGCAGGACTAATTTTCTCCCTGATGACGGCGCGCACTGTGCAGCTCGTGCTGCACTATGACGGGACCGCCTTCGCCGGGTGGCAAGTCCAGCCCGAGCAGCGGACCGTCCAAGGCGAAGTCGAGCGGGTGCTCGCCGGACTTTGCGGACAGCGTGTGGTGGCTCAGGGAGCCGGCCGTACCGACGCGGGCGTGCACGCGCGCGGGCAGGCGGTCGGTGTGCGAGTGCCGGACAGGTGGACCGCGCCGATGCTTCGGCGGTCGCTCAACGCACTCCTCCCAGACGATGTGTGGGTCGCGGCGGCGCATGAGATGCGTCCCGAGTTCCATGCTCGTTTCAGCGCGACGTCCCGTCGGTATGCCTATCAGGTCGGTACAGATGAGGAAGCTCACTCTCCCTTTCGGCGAAATACCGAATGGGCGTACCGGCATCCGCTCAGCCGCGAGTCGCTCGACCAGGCGGCCGCACTTCTCCTCGGCGAGCATTGCTTTATCGGGTTCGCGGTCCGGGGCACTGCTCCACCGACGGATTCCCACCGCTGCACGGTCATTGAAGCGCGCTGGGTCGATCGCCCCGGCGGCCTCACGTTCAGCGTCGAGGCCAATCGCTTCCTCCATCACATGGTTCGCTTCCTGGTCGGCACGATGCTCGAACAGGCCAGCGGCAAACGGCCGGCAACCGCGGTGAGCGAACTATTGGAAGCTGAGACGAATGACGCAGTGTCACCGCCGGCGCCGGCACACGGGCTCGTGCTGGAAAAGGTCGCATATCCGGCGGAGTTGTACCTCGCATGACGACCCACGACTCCTGGTCTTCGCCGTTAGGCGAGCGGTACGCCTCGAGGGCCATGCTCGCCCTGTGGTCGCCGAATCGCCGCTACGGATTATGGCGGCGGCTCTGGCTCGCACTCGCCGAGGGAGAGCGCGCGCTGGGCGTGGCGATCCCCGACGAGGCGCTGGCCCAGATGCGGCAGCACCTGGACGACATCGACTACGACGCCGTCGCCCGCTACGAGAAGGAATTCCGGCATGACGTGATGGCGCATGTGTACGCCTTCGGCGACGTCGCGCCGGCCGCCCGCCCCTTCATTCATCTTGGCGCGACCAGCGCGTACGTGACCGACAACGCCGACCTCGTGCTCATGCGCGAGGGTCTGGGCCTTCTGCGCGCGAAGATAATTCTCGTGCTGGCCGCACTGTCGGCGTTCGCGAAGCAGTGGCGCGCCGAGCCGGCACTTGGCTACACGCACCTGCAGCCGGCGCAGCTGACGACCGTCGGCAAGCGTGCCACGCTGTGGATACAGGATCTCGTGCTCGACCTGACGGACCTCGACACTCGTCAGGCAGCGCTCCCGCTGCGCGGCGTGAAGGGAACGACCGGCACGCAGGCGTCCTTCCTCGACATCTTCCGTGGTGACCACGCCAAGGTGCGCGCCCTGGAAGCGCACGTCTGCAAGGCGATGGGGTTCGAGCGCGCCCTGGCGGTGACTGGTCAGACGTACTCCAGAAAAATTGACGCCCAGGTCCTGGGCGTCGTCGCCGGCATCGCTGCATCGGCCGCGAAGTTCAGCAGCGACGTTCGCATGCTCCAGTCATTCGGGGAACTCAGCGAGCCGTTCGAGGCTGGCCAGATCGGGTCGTCCGCCATGGCCTACAAACGAAACCCGATGCGCAGCGAGCGCATCGCTTCGCTGGCGCGCTTCGTGGGTTCACTCGAGCCCAATGCGAACCAGACGCACGCGGTGCAGTATTTCGAGCGCACGCTCGACGACAGCGCCAATCGCCGTCTTGTCATCCCGGAGTCATTCCTGGCCACCGATGCGATCCTGCTCCTCATGGAGAATGTTGCGCGCGGGCTCGAAGTGCATGGCGCGCGCATCCATCTTCGCGTGATGGACGAGCTTCCATTCATGGCCACCGAGCAGTTGATCGTGCGGGCCGTAGAGGCAGGCGCCGATCGGCAGGTCATCCACGAGATCATCCGGCGCCACAGCGTCGAGACCGCGGCGGCCATGAAGAACAACGGACAGTCGAATGATCTTCTCGATCGCCTCGCGAGTGACCGGGAGTTCCCGCGCGCGGTCGATCTCAGCGCGGCAGCGGATCCGGCCCGTTACATCGGCCGTGCTCCACAGCAGGTAGACGAGTTCCTCAACGAAGTCGTCGAACCGTTGCTCGCGGGCGCACCAGAGGGGAGCAATCCCCCGGAAGCCATCCGCGTATGAGCCAGGTCGCTTACACGGAGCTGCCGCTGACCCTCTGGCGGCGCGGCAAGGTGCGTGACGTGTATGAAGTCGACGAGGGGCGCTTGCTCCTGGTCGCCACAGACCGCGTTTCGGCGTTCGACGTCGTTATGCGCGAGACCGTCCCATTCAAGGGTGCCGTACTCACACAGATCTCCGCTTGGTGGTTCCGCCAACTCGGCGGCCTGGTGCCGCACCACATGCTGAGCGCTGACATCGATGAAATTGTTGCCGCGGTGCCATCACTCGCTGGCGCCCGTGCGCTCCTCGCCGGACGATCGATGCTGTGCCGCCGCACCGAGGTGTTTCCTGTCGAATGCGTGGTTCGCGGCTACGTAGCTGGGTCAGCCTGGAAGGAGTACGGCAACTCGGGAACGTTGGCGGGCGAGCCTCTGCCGGCCGGCCTGGCCGAGAGCGACCGACTGCCGTCGCCGATCTTTAGCCCGGCAACCAAGGCGGAGTCAGGTCACGACGAGAACATCACCCGCGACGCTGTGGCGGGAATTGTTGGAAAGGAAATGGCCGCCCGGCTCGAGGACCTTTCGCTGCGCATCTACGAGTTCGGAAACCTGCGCACCGAACCGCGCGGGATCATCATTGCCGATACCAAGTTCGAGTTTGGATTGGCCGGGGGCGAAATCGTGCTGGTGGATGAAGTGCTGACGCCGGACAGTTCGCGATTCTGGCCCGTGGCGGAGTACGAGCCCGGCCGTTCGCAGCCCAGCTTCGACAAGCAGCCGCTGCGCGACTATCTCGACGGTGAGCGACGCGCCGGCCGGTGGGACGGCGATCCACCACCGCCTCGCCTGCCACGCGAAGTCGTCGCGGCGACGAGCGCCCGCTATGTCGAAGCGTTCGAGCGCATCACGGGATCGCCGCTCGATGTGGAGTCGCTCTCGTGAGCTTCGCGCGCGAAGGACTCGTCTTCATCGGGCTGGCGGTCCTGCTGGCCGCGGCGGCGCTGGTCGCCGCGATCGGTTGGCGATCCTGGCCCTTGTGGCTGCTCGCCGTCGTCCTGATAGTCCTCGCGCTCTGGGTCGCGTACTTCTTCCGTGATCCGGAGCGCACGGGGCAGCGCGGCGGCGGTGTGGTCATTGCACCGGCCGATGGTCGTGTCGTCATGATCAGCGAAGTCGACGAACCGGCGTTCCTTCACAGCAAGGCGTTGCGCATCTCGGTTTTCATGAACGTCTTCAACGTGCACGTGAACCGGTATCCGATTTCGGGGACAGTGCGCTTCGTTCACTACAACCCCGGCAAGTTCCTGAACGCCGCCACCGACAAGTCGAGCCTTGAAAACGAACAGATGTCGGTGGGCATCGAGCGGGCGAGCCCGGGAGATGGGTCCGTGCGCGTCCTCGTCAGGCAGATTGCCGGCCTGGTGGCGCGTCGTATCGTGACCTATAGCCGCGAAGGAGACCAGGTCGAGCAGGGCGAGCGGATGGGGATCATTCGCTTCGGCTCACGCGTCGATGTCTTTCTGCCGACGACCGCGACGCCCACGGTGAAGGTCGGCGAGACCACCACGGCTGGCGTGTCTGTGATTGCGCGCCTGGCGGGCAAATGAACGAACCGGTGCGGCGCCGCCTGCAGCGGCCGATTGTCCTTCTGCCTAACGGCTTCACGCTGCTGAACCTGTTCTTCGGCATTTTCGCCATCGTGGCGGCGAGCCGGGGCCAGTACAGCACCGCCGGCACGTATATCGTTCTGGGCGGCGTGGCCGACGCCATCGATGGCCGGGTGGCGCGCGCGACGCGGTCAGGCACCCGCTTCGGCTCCGAGCTCGACTCACTCGTCGACGCGATTTCCTTCGGCCTGGCGCCGGCCCTCCTGATGTTCTTCGCCGTGTTCAACCAGCACGGTTGGGAATGGATTTTCTGCTTTTTCTTCACGATGTGCGCCGTCATCCGTCTGGCCCGATTCAATGTCGAGCAGGCGGGACGCGCCAAGACACACTTCAATGGACTGCCGAGTCCGATGGCGGGGTTGACGCTCGCCACCTACTACTGGTTCCGCGAGTCACCACTGTACCAGACGACTCTTCTGGTTGACCTGCCGTGGCATGTGATGTTGCGATTCATCATGCTCGGGTTGTCGTTCCTCATGATCAGTCAGGTGCGCTACGCTGCCGTTCCGACTATCGGGTACCGCTCCGTTCCCGAGATACTCGGCTCACTGGTCGTGCTCGGCACTCTCGGAGGTCTGATTTTCCTTCCGTGGACGTACTTCTTCCCTGCGGCCATGGCATACGTGATCTGGGGTGTGGTTCGCACCGTCTTTGTCGGCTTCCTGTCTCGCCGGTCGATCGCGGACATGGATGAGGATTTGGTTGGTGACGAAGACGCGCTCGACGGCGGACAGCATCGACGTCGGCGGCGACGCCGTCGCGGAGGTCGCCCCTTACCACCCGGAACCAGCATTTCCGAGGAACCGAAGGCATGACGCGTTATCGCGTTGCTGTGCACATCGTCCCGCGCAAAGGTGTGCTTGACCCGCAGGGCAAGGCCGTCGCTGACGCGCTTCACGCGCTCGGTTTCGGAGCCGTGCGCGACGCGCGCGTCGGGCGACACCTCGTGCTCGACGTCGACGCGACCGATCCCGGCGCCGCCGAGTCATCCGTTCGCGGCATGTGCGACAAGTTGCTGGCCAACCCCGTCACCGAAGACTACGAAATCGCCGGAGTGACCGGGGGGGCGCCGTGAAGTTCGGCATCGTCACGTTTCCAGGATCGAATCGCGAAGGGGACGCCAGCCTGGCGATCACCGAGGGCGTCGGCGCCGAGGTCGTGCACCTCTGGCACAAGGATCACGACCTGCAGGGCGCGGACGTGATCGTGTTGCCGGGCGGGTTCAGTTACGGCGACTACCTTCGCGCCGGCGCCATCGCGCGTTTCAGCCCGATCATGCGTGAAGTCATCGAGCACGCGCGCCGCGGGGGGCCGGTGCTGGGGATCTGCAACGGATTCCAGATTCTCTGCGAAGCGCAGCTCCTTCCCGGCGCGCTGTTACGCAACGCCAGCCTCCGGTTTGCCAGCCAGTGGGTGAACCTGCGCATCGAGAACGCCGACACGCTGTTCACGAACGCATATGAGCAGGGCCAGGTGATTCGCGTGCCGGTCGCTCACGGCGACGGCCGCTTCACTGCCGATGACGACACCGTCAGGCAGCTCGAAGACGGTGGGCAGGTCGCGTTCCGTTACGTCGATCGCACCGGCAGCCCGCTGCCTGACGCGAATCCGAACGGCTCGGTAAACGACATCGCCGGCATCGTCAACGACCGCGGCAATGTCCTCGGCCTGATGCCGCATCCCGAAGACGCGGTCGACCCATTGTTAGGCTCCACCGACGGTCTCGGCCTCTTCGAATCAATCCTCGCCCGTGTAGCCGCCTGACCCGATCCCCCGTCCCCCGTCCCCCGTCCCCCGTCACCCGTCACGAACACATGACCGACCACAAGCCGACCAAAGGTGAGGACGAGTACTTCGTCAAGCTCGATGCCGACCTGATCAAGGCGCAGCGGGCAAAGCTCGACGCCGATCGCGCGAACGCCGAGCGGGCCTCTCACCACATGCGGTGCCCAAAGTGTGGTGGCCAGCTCGTCGAAGTCGAATACCACCATATGAAGATCGACCGCTGCCAGGACTGTGGCGGAATCTGGCTCGACAAAGGCGAGATGGCGATGCTCGAACACGTCGACCAGAGCAACGTCCGCAGCTTTGTGCGAACGATGTTCGGCTTGAAGAAATGAGTGCAGTCCCCCGCCCCGGCGATCCGATCATCACTCCGGCGCTTGTCGCCGAGCACGGGCTCACAAAGGAAGAATTCGAGCGACTGGTGTCGATGCTCGGCCGGCAACCGACGTTCACCGAGCTGGGGATCGTCAGCGCGCTATGGAGCGAGCACTGCTCCTACAAGCACTCGCGACCCGTGCTCAAGACGCTTCCCACAAAGGGTGCGCACGTTC
>CAZSNV010000255.1:0-6922 GCA_964608035.1 uncultured Gemmatimonadaceae bacterium
AGGCCGCTGCCGGTTCCTCGGCTGGCGTGCGGATCTCCCCACGATTTATGCGTCCATAGACGTCCTTGCTCTGTCCTCAATTAACGAAGGCACGCCCGTCAGCGTGATCGAGGCAATGGCGACGGGCAGACCCGTTGTCGCGTCGGCGGTTGGCGGCGTGCCGTATGTCGTTCTGCATGAGCGGACGGGACTCCTGGTGCGCCCGCGTGATCCGGAGGGATTGGCTTCGGCGATCCGTGCAATTCTTCGTGATCGCGCTCTCGCGACGTCTTTCGGCAACGAAGGACGCCGAGAAGCACTTCGGCGATTTGCGGCCGCACGTCTCGTGGACGATGTCGAGCGTCTGTACTCGGATCTGATGGCTGGCGCACGGGTCAGGCCATCCTCGGCATCTTAGATCGGCTCGAATAGCGCGGGGGCCACCCCGGCAAGACCCACCGGCTGGAGGTCTGGGATGGAACCGCCGTTCCCAGGTTCGGTCCCGAACGCCAGCCAGTTCATCCCGCTGGCCCGCGCGGTGCTATCCCTTCAGTCAAAGGGGGTCTGCCCCTACGTCCTTCTTGAAGCGATGGCCGCCGGAATACCCGTGGTCGCCACGAGGGTTGGAGGCATCCCCGAAGTAATCGATGATGGTCGGTCAGGCGTGCTTGTGCCGCATGGCGACGCGCATGCGCTCGCTAGATCCATTACTCGAGTCGTCGATGATCCGGAGTACGCGTCACGGCTCGGCGAGGCGGCACGGGCGACTGTAAGAACGCGCTTCACAGCAGACTCGATGTGCCAGCAGGTCCGAGGCTGTCTACGCGCAAGCGACACGGGACCGGTCGGGGCGACTAGAGCGGGCCTCTGACTGAATCTTGCCCGAACAAACAGCGCGAGCCTACGGCTCATAGAACGGGCGCTGGCTCCAGCCACTCTGCGCGCCCGGCGCCCGGCTCCAAGGGGTTCGAGCTGCGGGAAGCGCTGCGGGGTGACTGACCGTCGACGACTGCAGGCCAGCGCCGAGGAATACCCAGAAGACGGCAATCACCGGGTAACTGAACGGGGTCTGCGTCAGGCCGGCCACCGCCACGAGCACCGTGATGAGCCGAAGTGCGTGTCGATATCTGAATTGATGGACGAACATTGAGGCACCCGTCAACAACGCGAGGGCGGCAACGTAGAACACGGAGCCTTGCGCGAAAGTCCGGAACCAACTGCTATCAACGGCCGTCCCTAGGAGCAGCTCGGGTGACCCCCAAGTCCCCCATGGGTACATGGAATTGAGGACCGACACCGCAAACCAATAATCAAGACGGTCCGCGAGGTTCGCGTCAGCCTGCAGGCCCTCAGTCAAGATTTGGTACAGGGCTCCGAACCGGTCGGAAAGCGCGCCTGCGGACTCGATCGAGAGCGCCGCCCCCAGGGCCACCAGGCCGGCCAGGGCGAACGAAAAAATGGCCTTGAGCGTAGTCGAGGATCCGAAGTGGCCCCGGGCCACGGACAGCGCCGCACCCGCGAACAAAGCCGCGACTAGGGCGACTGCGGCGCCGCGCGACTGGCTCAACAAGAGCGTCAATATGGCGAGGCTGAGGCCAACAAAACGGGAACGAGGCGTCAACATCGCCCAACCGAGGATGACCGCGACTCCGGCCCACAGCCCGAGCACATTCGGGTTCAAGTAGAGGCCGCTACTCCTGCCCAGCACGACCTGTCCCACCAGACTCTGTAGGGACAGGTCCCATTCCCGGAATGGGCCGAATAGTTCCCAGCCCGGGCCTCCCGACAGATAGAGCGCTTGGCCGGCCGCGTACACGAGTTGGAACGTGATCGCGATCAGCAGCCACGGCGACCACGAGCGTCCCTCGGTCGACGAGAGCGCTGCTCCAAGCACAAGGAAGGAGACGGCGGTCACTGTTTCGGCGCTCGTCAGCAGCGTCCGCTCGGGGTAGTCGTGGAACATGACGCCGAGGATGGGAAGCAGGGCCGTCAGTGCGAGGTACGGCACCACGCCGAGCATGAAGATAGGATTCGCTAGGAACCCCAGACTTCGTCGCGATCCATACCGGGCGATCGTCATCATGGCTGCGACCGGCGCTGCGATCAGCAGAAGCGGCAACACACCCCGGCCGCCCGTGGCCACCTCAATCTGCGCCCTGTCGCCCAGGATTGCGCAGCTGAGGACGAACGGAATGAGCAGCGTCGACCGCGACCGGGCCGCCGTTTCTGCGACTCTAGCCACCGGCGAACTCGAGGAGGATCGCGTGGGTGCGGGCGGCCGACGCGTCCCAGGAGAACTTCGCTACGGCCGCCTCCCTCGCGCGCTGCCCCATAAGCCGCGCGGCTTGGCGGTCGGAGTCGAGCCGGGCGACTGCTGCGGCGATTGCCGCAGGATTATCGGGTGGCACGACCAAGCCGCACGCGTGGGCCGCGACGATGTCCGCTTGGCCAGGAAGATCCGTAACAACGGTCGGCACGCCGCAGGCCATGGCTTCGAAGAGCTTCAGCGGGACGACACCGGTCTGCGCATGATCTCGCGCCGACTTTGGTGAGATCGCGCAAAGGCTCCTCGCGACTATGCCCGCTACACGCTCGTGCGGAATGCGCCCGAGATATGCGACCCGCGGGTTGACGAGAGACTTCGAACGAACTACGTCCACTAACACGCCGTCGCCGATCACAACCAGCGAGACATCCGCCGGCCAGGCCGGACAATCTAGTGCGTCTAGTAGGCAGTTGATGCCCTGCCAGGTGGCTAGTGTGCCAGTGAAGGACACGAACTTGTCGGGCAGCGCCATGGTGGTCGTCGCTGTCGGAGCAAATAAGTCTGTGTCCGCGCCGTTTGAGACGACGTGAGAGCGCCTCGCGCCATGTTGCTCTGCCCATCGGGCGAGTTGGGGCGTCACCGCGATGACCGCCGTACTCAGACGCAGTTGCCAGCCGACGGAGGCGTGGAGAAGCGGTAGTAACATCCGCGCCTGCGGCCAAGACGAAAGCACATCCGTGGTCGGCCCGTTTAGTTCCCAGACGACCGGCACTCGCCGGGATCGCGCCCACAGCACGGACGGCAGCGATCCGAAGTGCCCGCGCACATAGAGGAGGTCGGGCCGTCGGCAATGCATCACGAGCCGTCGCTGCGTTGTAGCGAGATCCAACAAGCGCCGCAGCGCCCCTCGCGTGCGATGGCGATCTGGCGGGTGCCATAGAGTCGCGACCCAACCGCGGGAGACGAGTCCTCGGAGGATGCCCATCACGTGAGCGTGGCTCGCTCGACCTTCCGACGGTAGTTCCAAACAGAGATACCAGAGGGTCCGCCCGCCAGAAGCAACTGGCGACGGCATCACGCCAGGACCCTTGAGGCGTGCCGCAAGGCGACGCATCACGCGGAAGCACATCGGAACTACCAGCGCACCTGCGTAAAGGAACGCCCAACAAGCCGACCCCGATGATAGTTCGCTATACCTACCCACTGGTGAAGCGTATGGCAGGGATGCGAAGTCGAGCTTCCGAGAACTCCGGCGTGCCGGGCGTCCACTTGGCAACCGTCCGTGCGGTTGCGGTCAAAGATCTTCTGCTCCGCGCGAGAACGTGGGGTTGTCTCGCTGGGTTTCACTTCCCGCAGAACGCTAGCCGCTTTGTGGCAGTAGCGCCCTAAGTGCGATGGCCTGTGTCGGTAACGTCTGGAATTGGGTTTCTCGCCGGCGGCTCCATGATTGCGGATCTTCTCAGTGTCGTTACCGCGCCGCTCGATAGTGCATCGCTCGTGAGTGGCAGTGCCGCTCGATTTCCTCGACAGCCAACCGCGGGTGCGACTCTTGGCTAAGGGGTCCGCAATTCCGAGAAGGTCGTCGATTGGACCGTTGAACTATGTACTGCTCGGGCGTTTTCTCGCAATCGGTGCGTCAGTTCTTATCGGCATTCTCGCGGCCACGAACGCCCTCGCGTTGGTGGTCGTACTGGCTGCAGTGTTTGTCGGCGTCGCAGCATTCCGTCCCGGGCTCGCCTTAGGGACGTTCGCGGCGCTTGTTCCCTTCGAGAGCCTGGTCATTTTCGATGAGTACGGCACCATCACCCGGTTGGCAGGTGGCTTGTTTGCCGCGTCGTACGGAGTTCCCCATCTTCTGAATTTGCGTTATGCGTTGTTGACCCCGTTTGGTTGGGGATTCCTTGCGTGGTGTCTCGCAAGTGGCATCTGGGCGGTCGCTCCCGATCGAACGGTCTCGGAGCTGGTAAGACTTGTCCAACTCGCCGGCGTTTGTTTGCTCGTCGCCGACTACGTACAGAAGCATCCATCAGCCGCGTTCAGAGTCCTGCACGTCTATACGGCAGCGTGCGCCATGACTGCCTCCCTTGGCATCTACAACTATCTCGCGCCGAGCTATCAGCTGCTCGGAGGCCGTGCGAGCGCATTCACCGCTCAGGATGGAGCCCAGTTCGCGGTCGTGCTCGTCCCTGCGTTCATATTCGTGTTGCACAACGCTATCGCGCGGCGGACATTCGCCACCGGTTGGCTCGCTCTTTTGATGTTGCTCGGGATCGCAATCCTGCTGTCGGGGACGCGCAGCGCGTGGCTGGCGATTGGGGTCGTGGCCATTTTGCGAATTGTTCCCCAATTCGCGCGGCGCAACCGCGGCCCTCTGCTGGTTGCCGCCGCGCTCGCAACATTGCTTTGGATGCAATTGCCCGGAGCATGGGCGCTTCTCGAGAGTCGAAGCGAAGACACGCTGAGTAGTGGCGGCGCTGGTCGTTTAGACATTTGGAAGGTCGGCCTGACTATTTATGCGAACTATCCGCTTCTTGGCGTGGGATACGGCGGCTTCGCAGAAGCATTCACGCCGTCCGTAGCAAGCGACCCCATTCTCCCGCTAGACAACCCCGTGGTTGTGAGTTTCCCCAGGGCGCCGCATAGCCTGATAGTCGGCACGCTCACGGAACTGGGGCCTATCGGGCTCTTGCTCCTCGGGGGATTCATCATCGCGATCTTCGCCAGGAAGTCTTCTTCGGAGCACGGGACAGTGCTGCTCAGCATTCTGGCCACTCTCCTATTGGAATCACTCTTTCTGGACATGCTCTACCGAAAGGTCTTCTGGTTGATGTTGGGACTGGCGATAGCGCGCGGCTCATCGACGTCCGACACAGTACGCACTGACGGCACAAGTCGGACCACTGGGTGAGCCTGGAAATGCATGTCCTGTGGCTAACCCCGGACTATCCGACTCGCCGCTATCCGATGCCAGGGGTCTACTTTCAGACGCAGATACGGGCCTTGGCGCGCGCTGGCGTCACTACGACTGTGATTTCGCCCACGGCATTCGTGCCAGCTCCACTCGCGTTGCTCTCGCCGCGGTGGCGGCGGTATGCAGAAACGCCGAGCGCGTACTCGGACAGTAGTGGTGCGTTCGTTGTCCGCCCGCGATATCTGAACATACCGGGTCAGCCACGCTGGCTGCGACAAGAGCTGCAGATCGCGGCAGTGGCCCGACGCGCAGCAAGCCGACTCATTAGAGCTGATCTAATCCACGCGCACACCGCCATGCCTATCGGGGGAGCAGCGCGCGTGCTGTCACGCGCGCTGCGAGTTCCGTACTTGCTCACGCTGCACGGCAGCGATGTGAACGTCTGGCCCAAACAGCACCCGAGCGGCATGGGTGTCTACCGTCAGGCCGTGCGCGACGCCGCGCGCGTATTCGCGGTGAGTCAAGACTTGGCTGCAAAGACTCAAGATCTCACTGGAGTCCGACCGGAAGTCGCTCGAATCGGCGTTGACCTCGAGTACATCCAAGCCAGTGCGCTGCCGCGCAGCGACGCGAGACGGCGACTAGGCGTCTCTGACTCGGAAGTGCTGGTTCTCTACGTCGGCAACCTCATCGCTGCAAAAGGCGTAGCGGAACTCGTGCAGGCGCTCCAGCGGCTAGGGAAACCGTTCGTTGGCCTCTTCGTCGGAGACGGCCCACTCCTTGGCTTTGGAGCCTCGTCGGATATCCGCTACCCGGGCATGGCTCCGCAGCCGCAAGTTTTTGCGCATATGTGTGCAGCCGATGTTCTCGTCCTGCCCTCAAGAAGTGAGGGACTTCCAACCGTGGTTGTGGAGGCTGGCGCCCTAGGGTTACCAGTGATCGCAACAGCGGTTGGGGGCGTGCCCGAGCTCCTAGCGGAAGGAAGAGGTGTGCTCCTCAATGGCAATTCCGCCGAGGAAATTGCAGGTTCGGTTGAAGCGATGACCCGTGGTGACGCTGCGATTGCGCGCGGCGGGGCCAGCCGTCTGCGCGATTACGTCTTCGCTAACTTCGATGCCGACGAGAACGCCAAGCTGCTCCGGGCGGCATACGAAGTCGCCGTGGCTGAAGGCGGACGGCCTTCTGTTCGCACAAGTACAAGGCCCCCGAACAGCCGCGGCCGAGATGTCGCGGGCTGATCACGTACGACGGCGCGTGTCGACCCGTTCGCACGGACTCGCATGAACGCGCAACACTGACCTCCGAACCTCGTTCGGCAGCGACCAGCGTAGTAGTGACCAGTGCGCATCAAAGAGTCGACCAATCGGCGTCGTGGGGCGGCGTCGTGGGGCGGCGTCGCGAGGAGGCTAAGGTAGTTCCTCCCCGGAATGAACGTGGCTCGGATATTGGCGGGACGCGAGTTTAGAGACCGAGCGATGTGCGACGCCCAGTAGGTCTGGCCGAGAATCAGAACACTAATCATGCGAACCGGACAGCAGGGCCCTGACTTCAGGGGAAAACCGCGCCGCAAGCCCGAACGCGGCTAGCCATCCGAGGGCGGCCGCCAACGGCACACCTCCCGGAACCACTAGGCTGACGAAGACCACCAGCGCCAAGAACGGCGTCGTCAGCGCAGTGATCCGGATGGCGGGCCGCACCAGCTCGCCGAGCCGAACCGTTGCGACACGGAGGATCCGCCACAGCGCAGCGACGTAGAGCAGAACCGA
>CAZSNV010000256.1:0-6902 GCA_964608035.1 uncultured Gemmatimonadaceae bacterium
GGTATCCATGCCAGCCAATCTAATACTAAACACTTATCTGGTACAGGCCACTAGTTGACATCCGCACGCTTGAGATCATTCGCGGATCCCTTCCGAGGAGAGTACTGGGGTTGACTCTGGAGTGGGCTGCGATACACCGTGCAGAGTTGACAGCAGACTGGGTCCTGTGCCAAAACAAGATTCCGCCCGCAAAGATTCCTCCTCTGGAATAGTCTCGCGCGCGCCGTGGCGCGTGGTTTCCGTGCGAGCGCTGACAGACTACCGCCTTGAGGTCGCGTTTGTTGATGGGACTGAAGGTGAAGTCGACATGTCAGCGCTTGTCATTCAACCAAACGCCGGCGTTTTCCGAGAACTCGCGGACCCAGTCGCCTTTTCCAAAGCGTTCGTGTTGGACGGCGCCGTGACCTGGCCAACAGGACAGGACCTCGCCCCCGACGCGATGCACGACGAAATCGCCAGAAACGGTCACTGGATCGTCCCATAAGGCTGGGCGTTCCCTCAGGGCCCAGCTAACTCCAGCGTTGATAACTAGTTCCTGTGGGATGCGTTTGTATTACATTGCATCCCATGGATGACCAGACCTCGTTCCGACTCCCGCGGGAGATGCTTCGTGAACTTGGGCGCCTGGCGAAACAACGGGGCGTGCCCAGGTCCCACCTCGTTCGCGAAGCGCTGGATCTCTACCTCGCGAGTCCTGCGACAGAATCGCCGGTACTGACCGTTCGGGACCGGAGCGCTCCGTACATCGGCTCTGTCGACCTGACCGGACCGGGTGACGCGGAGAGCGTCGCCGACCGCGTTCGCCGCCGGAACTGGCGCGCCTGACGAGTGGCGGCATCGCGCGACATCCTGCTGGATACGGGACCGCTGGTGGCCGTCCTGGATCGCGGAGATCCGCATCACGATGCCTGCGTCAACCTGTGGCACGACATCGCCGATCGCTGCATAACGACTGAGGCGGTCGTGACGGAAGCCACACACCTCGCCGGGCGAGCAGGCGGCTCTCCCCTCCCCCTCGAGCTGCTGCTCGCAGCGCGCATTCCCATCGTGTCGATTGAGCGCGGGGGCCAGGAGCACGCGGTACGTCTCATGCGCCGCTATGGCATGCTGCCGATGGACTACACCGACGCCACACTCGTCATCGTCGCCGACGCGGTCCGCCTCAACACCGTCTTCACCCTGGATCGAAAGGGCTTCCTGATGTACCGACGAGGCGACGGATCCTCATTCACGGTGCTGCCGGACGTTGACGCGAACGATGGCCGCTAAGCTCTCGCCCAGGGTCTTCCCTTTCGCCGCCAGCTTGCCGCTGTACTACCTGGAGGTCCTCCTTGACGCCCGCCACTGCATGGCGAGCCGGCGCCGAGTCGCGGCGCAATCGCGCAGGTAGAGGTTGATCAGCGTTTGGTACGGAAGGTCGAGCTCTATTGACAGCTTCTTGAAGTAGTCAATGGTTCGCTCGTCCAGGCGAATTGTGACCGAGCGCTTCAGTTTGGCAGCGTACGGATTTTTACGCGCCGCCGCGAAATCATATTCTCGTCGCATATCAGCTCCTCCAACTGTATCGCGACCGCTCGGACGGCGTAGCCTTTCGCGCTGAAATGATCCGGATCACCTCTCCTTCGCGATACGAATGCACTACGACCAGCACGCGTAACGCCTCGCTGAGTCCAAGAAGAATGAACCGCCTTTCGGCCACACTGGAATGGGTCATCTATCAGCAATCCGTTCTCGTCATCGAAGGCTGACCGAGCCTCCACGAACGAGACGCCGTGCTTTCGGAGATTCACCGACTCTTTGTCGACGTCCCAAATAAAACGCAGCCCTGACATAGTGTACCGACGTTGTATGTACGCGTCAACCCGTTGTCGGTGCCACTTTGGGGTGTTGCCGTCACGGACGCGTCATATTTGCCAAGGGTGCCGTCCTTTCCTGAACGGAAGTCACTTTGCGAGGAATCCTGGCCGCAATCCTTTTTGCTCTAGCACTCGCGCAGGCTCTTCTCTGGGTGGCCAGCGCCGGATGATCTACTTTCTCCACGTCGGCGCTTCGACTGAAACAGCCCGACCCTTCCTGCCAGCATTCATGGTCTCACGCGGAGGCGCGGAGACGCCGAGAGAACACCCAGAGACTTGACCGCACCGTATCCTATAGGCTACACTTGGTCGAGATTCGAGAGACGCCGCAGTTCTCGAAGTGGCTGGAGCAGGTTCGTGATCTGCACGCAAAGACGACATCGCCCGCGCTATCGAGATGGCAAAGAGTTTGTAGCTGGAGGTCGTTGTGGCACGATCGAAGATCCGCACCAGGAAGTATGACGCCGCGCGTTACCTGAAAACCGAGCGTGATGTCGTCGCTTATCTGGAAGCTGCGCTCGAAGATGGCCATCCGTCGGTCATTGCTGCCGCCCTGGGTGACGTCGCGCGCGCGCGCGGCATGAGCGCTATCGCACGCAAGGCGGGACTCGGCCGCGAAAGTCTTTACAAGGCTCTCGCCTCGGACGGCAACCCACAGCTCTCCACGGTCCTCAGTGTCCTTCGCGCCCTCGGCCTTACTTTGCGCGTCGCACCCGGTCGCGCCTGAGGCTATGCTCGAGCCTCTCCTGGCGACGCGCGACTACTGACCAGCTCCGTGGCGTCCGAATCCACGATGCGAGGAATCCTGGCCGCAATCCTTCTTGCTGTAGCGCTCGCGCTGGCTCTCCTCTGGGTGGGCCAGCGCCGGCTGATCTACATTCCATACGCCGGCGTAGCGCCGGCGGTGAGCCTCGGCTTGCCGAGTGCGGAGGACGTCTCGTTCACGACCGACGACGGCGTGACGCTCCACGGCTGGTTCGTGCCCGCCGCATCGACACCAGCGCGATTCACGGTGATCGTGTTCAACGGCAACGCCGGCCATCGCGGAATGCGCGCTTCACTGGCAGCGGCACTCGCCAGTCATGGCGTGGCAACGCTGCTCTTCGACTACCGGGGCTACGGTGACAACACCGGACGCCCGTCGGAGGACGGTCTCGCTCGGGATGCGCGTGCCGCTTGGGCTTACGTCATGACCCGCGCCGACGTCGACCCTGGTCGCGT
Source organism: uncultured Gemmatimonadaceae bacterium (assembly GCA_964608035.1). Taxonomy (GTDB): domain Bacteria; phylum Gemmatimonadota; class Gemmatimonadetes; order Gemmatimonadales; family Gemmatimonadaceae; genus JABWBJ01. The sequence goes on from CAZSNV010000256.1 coordinate 3,078, forward strand.
CGTCTTCTTCGGCGAATCACTCGGGGCCGCGGTGGCGCTTCGGTTGGCAACCGAGACGCCACCCTTCGCGCTCGTGCTGCGATCGCCTTTTACCTCACTCACGGACGCCGGTCAATATCACTATCCGTTTCTCCCCGTGCGCTGGTTGCTGCGGGATCGCTATCCATCGCTCGAGCGCGTGGGAAGCGTCTCGTGTCCAACCCTCGTGATTGCGGGCGAGCGCGATCGCGTCATCCCAATTGAGCAGAGCAGGCGCCTGTACGCAGCGATTGCAGCGGAGAAGCGCCTCGCGGTCATCGCGGGCGCCGACCACAATGATGAGGCATTGTTCCATGGACCTGAGCTGATGGAAGCGGTGCTCGCTTTCGTGACAAACCTCGAGCGACGCTGACGCGGTTGACCGTTTGACGCACTTCGAACGCTGACTCTTTCCCGCAGTTTTCAGTCTTTACCTATAGCGCTGTTGACGCCCCTGAGAACGTGAACTGCGGCATAAGTAAAGACTGACTGCGGGAAACGGTTGGCGTTCCGAAATCGTAAAACGGTCAACGGCGTAAAACGGTCAACAGCGGCAAAGTCGAGCCGCTAAGCAGCGACCGTTGACGCGGTTGACCGTTGACGCGGTTGACCGTTTGACGCACCTCGAACGCCGACTCTTTCCCGCAGTCTCAGTGTTTACCTATAGCGCTGTTGACGCCCCTGAGAACGTGAACTGCGGCATAAGTAAAGACTGACTGCGGGAAACGGTTGGCGTTCCGAAATCGTACAACGGTCAACAGCGTAAAACGGTCAACAGCGGCAAAGTCGAACCGCTAAGTCGCGACTCGCGCCACCCCAGACGCGGTTGACCGTTGACGCGGTTGACCGTTTGACGCACTACGAACGCCGACTCTTTCCCGCGGTCTCAGTGTTTACCTATAGCGCTGTTTACGCCCCTGAGAACGTGAACTGCGGCATAAGTAAAGACTGACTGTGGGAAACGGTTGGCGTTCCGAAATCGTAAAACGGTCAACAGCGTAAAACGGTCACTACCATTGCCGGCCGGTTGCATTCGATCCACTGCCTAACGGCTCAGGAGGCCGGCGTCGATGACATACTGGATCCCTGTGACGTAGCGAGACTCCGCTGACGCCAGGAAAAGCACGGCCGACGCGACGTCTTCGGGTTCCACCCATGGCACCGGCAGCAGATTGCCGGCCGAACGCTCGGCGACTTCGCGCGGGGTCAGGCCTTCGAGCGAGGCGAGGCCGTCGTTCATGGGCGTGTTGACGCCAGTCGGGTGGATCGAGTTGACCCGGATGCCGTGTGGCGCGAGCTCGATGGCCCATGATTTGGTGAGGCCGGTCAGCGCCCATTTGGACGCCGCGTAGTGACTCAGACGCGCCATTCCGCGAAGACCGGCGATGGACGAGTTGTTGATGATGACCCCCGAGCCCTGGCGGATCATGACGGGAATGACGCGGCGCGCGACGAGCCAGGCGCCTTTGACATTGATGTCGAGCATCGTGTCCCACGCCTCTTCGGTGAGCTCGTGGGCGAGTCCGTAGGCGCAGATACCGGCATTGTTGAACAGGACGTCGATGCGACCGAAGCGCTCGATCGTTTCGGCCACGGCGGCGGTGACGGCTGTATCGTCGCGGACGTCGACGGCAAAGGTGCGAGCCTCGCTGCCCGCGGCGTGAACGTCGGCGGCGAGCTGCTCGAGGTCGGTCGCAGAGCCTAACGCGTATCCCGGATAGGAGAGTGGCCGCGCGATGTCGAGCGCGGCGACGCGGGCGCCTTCGCGCGCAAAGGCGAGCGCGGTCGCGCGACCCTGGCCGTGCGCGGCGCCGGTGACCAGGACGACCTGTCCGTCGAAGCGACCCACGTCAGCGTTCCTCTTTGGCGTAGGGCTCGAGGTACTCGTCGAGCGGGATCTCGAGCACGTTGTTGACGACGTTGGTAGCGACCATGAGGGCGCCGAAGGCAGTGATCGTCACGATCGCTTCTTCGTCGAAGAGCTCGCGCAGGTGAGCGAAGGTCTCATCGGGGACGGTAAAGGGGGACTGGCCGAGTCGGCGCGCGAAGGCCACGACGGTTTGCTCGCGGGCGTCGAGCGCCAGGTGGTCGGGATCCTCACCGGCGTCGATCAGGATCCGGCGGAAAAACGTACTGCAGATGAGGCAATCGGTTTCGGCGGAGATGGCGTGGGCAAAGATAGTCGTTAGGCGCTCGCCGAGTATCGGGATGGTGGCATCGCGGAGGGTATACCAGGTCATGAGCGCATCGAATGCCGGCACGGAGCGCAGCAGCGTGCGTTTCATATTGGTGATGCGGGCGACGCGGAGGTGGTCGTCGTGTGCGCGCCGGGTGGCTGCGGGCGCGGTCGAGTAGTCGATCAGGCGAATGCGCATGGTTCGTAGTCTAACGTGCGCGATAAGTCATCCCACGAGGGCTAGCTGGTTGCTGGGGCTCGCTAAACGCTCCGGGAACGAACACGCTCTGATGTCCGTGGATCGTTAGACCACGCCCCAATGGGAGGTCGGCCAGACGCTTAGACATGCCGTGTGTGAACGCACGTCGATGACGCGATTGCTCGGCGCTCGTGGTACGTGCGTGGCCGGCCTTACGCGAGCGAAGGGATGTGCGGAGGCGAGTCACAGCGCAGCTTCCTTAACCGACGCCTTACCGCAATGCGCCGGAGTAACGAGACGAAGCACATTCCTGAGCGACCGAGGGCTTGAGTTCCAGGACCAGGGTCGCCGCATTACAGGCAATCACCGGACCTCTAGCGGACTGTAATGCTCAGTTTCATCCCTGCCCTCCCGAGCATCGCTATCAGCGTGTCTACGCTGAAGCGCCCGATCTTCCCACGCATCAGGTCACTGATTCTTGGCTGTGTGACTCGCAGCAGTTGCGCCGCTTCGGATTGAGTGAGTCCCAGCGCGCCCAGGCGATTCCGAAGTTCTATCATCAGGTGAGACCGAAGCCGCAGATTCTCGGCCTCAGCCGGACCGAATCCCAGGTCGGCGAAGACATTCCCGCTGCCTCGTTGGATCCGCGGAACGCTGGGTTTAGGGGTGGGAGCGGCTCGAGACGACTTCGCGGTACCGCTTCGCGCCAATGTCGATGTCAAGCGGCGACGTGCGGCGCGACCGCTTCTGGAACGCGTGGAGGACATAGATCGCTTCCTCGAATCTCACGACGTAGAACACCCGAAATGCCCCGCCAGCGCGGACGCGCAGCTCGTAGACTCCTGCCCCAACCGCCGGCATCGCCTTGAAGTCGGTCGGCTGGAATCCGCGCTGCACCAAGTCGAGTTCAAATCCCGCGCGGCGACGCGCAGGAGCTGGGAAATGCCTGAGGTCGTCCCTGGATGAACCAACCCAGAGCAACGGCTTCAAGTGCATGGATTATATACTTATTTCTATGGGCGGTCCAGCCGGGTGGCGCGTCCCTTCGGGGGGCGCATGGTCACACTCCGCCACAAGCGTCACGCCGTCGTCATGGCGCCTCAGACGCGCTGGCCGGCAGCTAGTCGTGACGCCGAGGTGACGACCAAATAGCCCCTTGGGAGAGGCTTGCACGACAGTATCCTATAGGCTACACTTGATCGAGTTCCGGGAAACACCGCAGTTCACGAAATGGCTGGAGCGGCTTCGGGATCACCGCGCCAGGGCACGGATTCTGATTCGGATCCGACGATTATCACTCGGCCTTCCCGGCGATTACCGCGCGGTTGGAGGTCGTGTCTCGGAGCTCCGGATCGATCATGGTCCGGGATACCGAGTCTACTACACCAGGCTTGGGGCGACGGTGGTGCTCCTCTTAGTCGGAGGTGACAAG
>CAZSNV010000257.1:0-6888 GCA_964608035.1 uncultured Gemmatimonadaceae bacterium
GCACCTCGTTGGGCAGACGCCGCGGCCGACGTCGCCGGCCGGGCGGCGGCGGGAGCTGCGCGAGCCGCGAGCGGATCAGCTCGCTGACGGTGACACCGGCAGCAGCGGCCTGCCGCTTGAGCTGGTCCAGCTCGTCACTGGACAGCCGGACCTTGAACCACCGACCGCGCATCCGCATGCGTCTTCCTCCGTTCGCCGTCTCGTTCCTCGCGCCGTGGCCGTCGCGGGGGGTCGAGGGGGGCGCAGCCCACTCGCCAGGCGGGGGGCGCGCGACGCTAGTCGCGTGACCACCGATTATCCTGGCAGGACATATGAGAAGGGGAGGACCGTCCGTGGCGGGTCCGTTCCGTTCCGCCGGATCCGGCTCGTAAAAGCCCCGAGATCTTAACGACCTCGGGGCCGGGTCGGTTAGCTCGTCGCCCGCAACGGCCCTTGTGACGCGCGGACGACGGTTGGCCCCAGACCGAGTGTACCGGACAACGACGCTTTGGACGGGGCGGCTTCGCCGCGCACTACTGGGGGCCTACAGGCCGGCCCCCAGCCCCCCGCCGTAAACACGACGTGTCGCTGCACCGCCGCCCCGTTGAGCCGCGATCGTTCCCGCCCTGGACCTTCTAAGGGGCGAGGGCCTGTGGGCGCTGCGAGGCCGGCTTATGCCGGCCGGGATCTTGCGGGAAACCCGGCCGGCTGTCTGGCTGGGTTTCCCGCAGATCCGCAGCGTCCACAGGCCCTCGTATGGCTTTCTGTTTGTAGCTAGGGAAGCTACAGCTACATACGGCCATAAGGATTGGACGACGGATAACTACCGTTTGCCGGCTGAACCACTACCGTTTGCCGGTTAGAAGTACTACCGTTTGCCGGAGAAAGTTGGCTCGAGAGTACTACCGTTTGCCGGTCAATCCGCCGGCTTTTGCACAAGGGGGAAGCTGTGGAAAGCCGGTGATGGGTTCGGGCTTATGCGGCTGGAGGGAGGGCGCTGGGGGATACGTGCGGCCGGCCGCGCTCAATGACCAAGCCGCCGCGATCGAAGACGATGGGCAGTTCTGGCCACATGGCGCGTAGATCCTGGGCTGCGGAGCGAAGTTTTTGTTGGAAATTATTGCGGCCTCGTACGGTCTCTGGATAGCCAGAGCCGAGGGCGCGGTGCAGTTCTTTGAGGGACACGCGGAGCGGTGAGCGATAGTCACGGATTCGGTGTGTGACGTGACTGGTGTACAGGTACAAGTCGATGGCCAAAGGCGACCGAAGTGCTCGGACCATCCGCCAGTCGAATGGGACGCCGCCATTCCCGCCGACGAGCTCCTGGAATAGTTCCGAGCTGATGGTTATGGTCGGATCCCAGATCTCGAGCTGGTCGGCCTTGCGTGGATCGTAGCGCCACTCGTACTTCGTCGTCAGAACGTACCGACGCTCCTCGTGCTTCCCTTCGCCGTTAACGATGCCGTGAAAGATGGACTCGTACGTCGTCGCTGTGGCGCGGCGAATCTGCTTGGAGACTTCGCGCAAGGTACTACCACCGTCGTGTAGCCCCATCGTCTCGGCGGCCTCCGTTAGCGTCTTGCCGAGAACGATCGTTGCGGTCTTACGTCGGACAACCTCCGTCTGTACCCACGCGAGAAAGACGCGAGGAATCTTGCCGTACGGGACACCACGCGTGCTGGCGAGAGTTAGCGTGTACGGTCCGTTGACGCGACGGTATGTGTCGACGGGTCGGCGATGCTCGTCGCGGGGGTCGGTGTGCGGGAGTCCGCATACGACAAAGGCGCGTGCGAGGTACCCCAGAGCATCGGCCGCGAGAGCTGGCTCGAGCCGCATGTCGGCGGCCGCCGCGCTCATACGATGTTCGCGTCGGATTAATGCCTGTACACGCGGGTCCGCGCCGAGGTCGGACCCAACAGTGACGGGGGGGTGTGATAACGTCTGCTCGTCGCCCACGGACCGACCTCCTTGGGTGAGTTGTTTGCGGCTCGCGTGGATCAGACGCGAGCCGTTCGCTTTTCTAGGCGACTTTTATCCAGGTCCAAGCCACAAGGGGTCCACTCCTCGAGCACCAGTCGTCGAATGCTACCGCACGGTAGTGTTCGACGTAGAAGGTAAACCGGACGTTAGATGCGAATTTACTCAACTCGACGGCGGCCGAACGTCTTCTGGATGGCCTCGCGAACCAACGCGCTGACGTCGGCCTGTTCCTCGGCCTGTTCGCCTCGCACCTTGCCGCCGTTGAGCGCCCGCCGACGCTGGCTCTCGACCATTAGGAGGCTCAGTTCTGCCATGCCCAGCCGTATGTTTTTGCTGAACAATGAAGAAGCCGCGCGCGGCGCCTGGGCGTTGGTTAGACTTTGCGCTTTTGCGCTTTTGCGCTTTTTATCCGAGGGAATACCTTTGGATGGTGCTGCGGGGATCGGTGTCGGTCGCGACGTAAATGCGGACAGGTCGTGAGCGTCGTCGAGGGCCTTCGCCGCCCGTAACGCCTCCCGCTGTTGCTGGGTTTTGTTGGTCATGCCGCCTCCCGTGCAATCTCCCGCGCGAGCTTTCGGTATGCCTTGGCGCCGTCGCCGTCCGCGTCCACCTCGAAGATGGGCTGATGAAGCAACGGTGATTCTGCGAACCGGACTGATCGCGGAATTGGCGTGTAGACGTGGTATCGGCCTTTCAAGCTGTCCTGGATCTCCTGTAGGACTTCCCTGCTATGAATGGTGTGGGTGGTCATGGTCGGCAGCACGCCGAGGACGGTTAGGTGTTTCGCCTTCTTCTGTACGCCTTCGAGCGCTCGTAGCATCGCGCCGAGGCGACGCATGGCCAGGAACTCGCATTGAGCTGGAATCAGAACTTCATTCGCGAGACTCAGGGCGTTGAACGTGAGCATGGACCAGCTCGGCGGGCAATCAAGGAGCACGTAGTCATACGCGGCGAGTACAGCGGGCGTGAACGCCTCTCGCATGGCGTTCTTTCCGGCCAGTTCCACGTTGGCGGTGAGTTGTAGTTCGGTGGGCGAGAGATCGTTGCCGGCCGGAACTAGATCAAGACCGCGGGTCTTCATGATCGCGTCGGCCGGGGCGACATCCCCCGTCAGAACCTCGGCCAGCGACTTCCCTGCCTCTGGATCTGGTGCGCCAAGGCTCGTACTCAAGCAGCCTTGTGGATCGCTGTCGATTAGGAGAACGCGCTTTCCCTTCTCGGCCAACGCAATGCCGAGGTTGAGGCAGGTGGTCGTTTTACCTACTCCGCCTTTTTGGTTCGCAACGGCTATCACTCGTGCCATTCGGGCTTCACCTTCCAGAATTGCGCTTTTGCGCAATTCTATTATTGTGCTAAAGAATAAAAAAGCAAATACTTGAACGCTCGATTGAAGTTTGTGCGGGACCCCATTCCCTGCGGTGTGGATGCTACCGTGTGGTAGCATCCACACCCAACGGACTCGATGGAGGTGGCTGCTCCAAGCTAGCGACCTTTCCGCTTCAGATGGACGCCTTGCTCAGCAGCAACACCACGAATGGCATAGGCCAGGATCTTCGAAATGGGTCGGTTTCCGATCTCCCAGCGCGTCACCGTGTTTCGCTGCACCCCAAGCCGCCGCGCCAATTCTTCTTGCGTTAGATCGAGCTGGAGCCGAATTCGCTTCAGCTGGCCGCCCGTCAAGGAGATCGACGGTACCGGCGCACGCGTTGGGCGTCAAATACTTCCCGCGCCGTCGACCAGCGCGGGACAGCACCCTTTTAACTGTTTCTTGCGTACGGTGAAATACTCGACGTATCCTTTGGACCTTCCACGGGAACTTACCGTTGGTCGTTTATCTACTGGCAAAACATGCGCCGGTTGCAGGAGTTGTGGACGATGAAAAACCTCATCATCGCGGTAGCGATCGCGACCGCCTTCATGTCGCCACTGTTTGCCGACCCGGCAGGCGTGGCTCCAACGCCGTCGTCGGAATACGGCCCATGCACGCAGCAGCAGCCGATGGATCCGGCGTTAGAGCCAATCGCGTTGCACTACCAGTCCGCTTACGGCGGGATGACGTTGCGGCCCAATGTGGTGGTCGAAGACGGACCTCCACTTCGCAGCATCGACATCCACGCGCCGGAAACGATCAGCGATATCACCTTACGAAAAGCATGCGCGGCGCCCGCGGTCGTGAAAGGTGTCGTACTCGCGCGTCGGTTCTTCCTGACGCCGAATGGACGATATATCTTCGGCGAGTACGACGTCCGCGTTGACGAAGTGCTGAAGACCGACGCGCACGTTGTTGCAAGCACGACGATCAAAGTCGTTCGGCCGGGCGGCGTCGTCTGCACGGGAGACGGGCGGCTGACAGCCGCGCGCGCCACACAACCGGTTCTTACGGTTGGATCCGAGTACGTTCTTTTCCTTGGCCCATCACCAGTAGCCGGCCGATACGCGTCACTTGAAGGCGACTATTCTCTCGAGGGCGATTACGCCAATCCAATGGATCGCAGCACACCTGGAAGCAGCTCGAGCGCGATTATTAATGCACTCAGAACGGTCACAACGTGCGGAAACTAGTTCTAGCGTGTTCGCTTGCCGTCTTGTCTTTGGTCGCACTGTCGTCGAGCTCCGAAGCGGCCTGCGTGTCAGGCATACGCCCTAACGGCACTCTTGAGCCGCACTGGCCACTTAACGCGACCGTGTACTGGACCTACAACGGCTCGAGCGGTCCGCTGGATTCCGTCGTTGGAGCCGCCTTCGCTAGATGGACCGCCATCAACAACTCAATCTCCGGCGTTCGCTTTGTACGGGCTGACGCCGCACACCCCGCTGTGTTTACGGTCAGGACCGGCCCGACGAGCCAACCGACGGCCCCCGCCGAAACTAGGCTGAGCTTTACCGACAATCGCAACCACCACATGGTTGAGGCGGTCACCACGGTGGATCTCGGGCACTGGTTGCTCAACCCCAACCTGCCTGGCTACGAGAGTGCACTCGGGAAGGTGATGCTTCACGAGATAGGACACACCGTGGGCCTGCCCGATTCGAACAACTTGGGACCCCAACAGCCGGGACAAACGATCATGAACGACCTGGGCGGCGTCAACGATCTGCAGGGTAATATGCCGGACGACCCCACGCCATGTGATCGCGATGCGATGCGCGAAGCATACGAACTGCCGCCCATGTCCAGTCCGAACCCGCCGATCCCACGTAGTCCAGAACGACGAATACCCGACAACGCTCCCTCAACGCCGCTACCATTTCCGTGCCCGAAGATCGTCGGTGAAACCTGTACTGGCATGGTCGGCGGGCCACAGGTATGCACACCGATTTGGGTCTGGGGTATGTGTCTTGACGGGGACGGCAGTCCGAATGCCCCCGGCCCCGGACCTTGGCACAGGTCGCCTGGGAGCCAACTGAAGACCCAAGCTCGCCAGCGGTTCCTTGAGCAATTCGGCTACGCCTGCGAGATGTCCGGTTGGCTGTCTGTCGAGACGAACTGCGAGTGGGATCTTTGCTGCATCCATCCGGACGATTTACCGTCCGGCGCGCCCGCACCGCCTCTTGATGGGACGCCGTGTCAGGATCTTGGTTGGTATAACGGCGATCAGTACAACGAGTGCCTCGCCGCTCACACTACCTGCGAGCGAAAGCAGATCTGCAACGGTGGAGGGTGCGTGCCGGCGCCGTATTACTGCTGGAAATCGTCCGCGCCTCCACCTCCACCGCCCACACCGGCCCCGCCGCCGGGAAAGACGTGCCCCGAGATGGGTTGGTACGTCGCGGACCAATACAACCAGTGCGTCGCCGCTTCCGGCGGTCAGGCGTGCACGAAGAAGCAGACGTGCGGCACGGGTGACTGCATGCCCTGGCCGAACTACTGTTGGATGGGCGTGCCGCTTCCGACCCCTGCGCCGACCGCGGCGCCGACGCCTGCACCGACGCCCGAGCCCGAGGAGGACCCCACCAACTCCTGCGGCAGTCAGAACTTCTACGAGGGCGACGACTACGGCACGTGTGTCAGAGACTGCGGGACGTGTACGCGGAAACAGTATTGCGGAAACAAGCCCTGCGGCGGTATCGGCTACTGCTGGCGCTGCGGCTGATCCTTTCCTAGCGCGCCTCGAGGTGCTCGAAGCCTCGGGGCGCGACGTACTCCCCAAAAACATCGCCGGCCGGGACCTGGGGCGGCGCCGGCGTCCGTAGGATTACAGTTGATAAAGGACGTTATCCGGCGTAATTGGTGGATGGAAGGAAGGTTCGAGATGAGCGACACGGGCGAGGTTCTGCTCCACGCGGTGTGCCCCTGCGGACAGGTGGTCCGTTCCGTGCGCGCGGGTACGCCGTGCTCCTGCGGCCGCTGCGAGTGGCGCGCGAAAAATACGCGCGCCTTCGCCGAGGTGTTCGAGGGGATGGGGGGTTGGTACGGCGTCGAGTATTGGAAGGCGGTCGTCGCCGGCGACGCGGTCGAGATCCTCGCCGGCGACGGCTGGTTGCCGGCCATCGCCGCGGAGGTCGACGCCCAGGGCTTCTCGGTCGAGCTCGCCGGCAACCGCAAGCACTACTCGCTCGCGGATAAGGGCACGCGCTGGCGGTGGCCCGACTCGCCGGATTCGGGTCCCGACGCGGAAGCCGCGCGGGTCGGTCCCTTCCCGAGCCGGGAGGCGGCGCAGAGTGTCCGCTACGACGCCGCACCCGGTTATCTCGTCTGCGGCGTCTGCGGGGAGGAGGACTGGCGCACGAAGCTGCCCGGTCACTATCGCGCGCATCACCCCGGTTCGCTCGAGGTCCTGGTCGACGATGACCCCCAGGTTATCGGGCAACGACTCCGATGAACAACGAGCTGGAGCTCGCGGACGGCCGGCCCGCGTGAGATCGGCCCGCGCCCTCGTGCCGGCGTCGCCAGCGGTGCCTGCGCGCCGCCCGAAGCGCGCCCCCGCG
>CAZSNV010000258.1:0-6841 GCA_964608035.1 uncultured Gemmatimonadaceae bacterium
CTGCAAGGACGCGTTCGAGGGTCTCGACACGATCGAGGCTTTGATGGACCTGCCTAACCGCGAGGCGCTCGTGCGGAAGCTGGTGGACGAAGCGCGTCGCGACGTGTTCCTGAACTCGGCTCTCGGCAAGGAAGACCGGGGTGGCACCGCCGACACGCAACGCAGCGCCGTCTCGGCGACGCACGCAATCCCGACGCCACCGGCGTGGGGCGTCCGCGTGCTGCGCGACATTCCACTCGGCGAAGTGCTCGACCTACTCGACCTCGATGAGTTGTATCGCCTGCAGTGGGGCGGCCGCGGCTCGGGCGAGGTCTACGAGAAGAACGTTCGCGACGTGTTTGAGCCAACGCTCGCACGGCTGCGCGAAGACGCGGCGGCAAAAGGCTGGCTCAGGCCGCAGGCGGTCTACGGGTACTTTCCTGTTCAATCGGACGGCAACAATGTCATCGTCTACGATCCGGCGGCGGTCGAGAGCGATGGTGGCTCACGCCGCGAAGTCGCGCGGTTCACCTTCCCCAGGCAGGAAGGACGGGATCGACTCTGCCTTGCCGATTACTTCCGCGCCGTGGACTCGGGCGACCTCGACGTCCTGCCGCTCCAGCTGGTGACGGTCGGTGACGCTGCGACGAAGCGCTTCGATGAGCTCCAGGCGGCGGGCGAATACGCTGAGGCGTACTTCGTCCATGGCCTCGCCGTGGAAGCAGCTGAAGGAGTCGCCGAGTGGATGCACCGGCGGATCCGCTCTGAACTCGGCGTGCCCGGCGGAAGGGGCAAGCGATACTCCTGGGGATACGGCGCGTGTCCCGAACTGGATGACCATGCCGTCGTCTTCCGCCTGCTGCCGGCCGAGGCCGCGTTAGGCATGACGCTCACCAGCGCCTTCCAGCTCATACCGGAGCAGAGCACCGCCGCGATGATCGTGCACCACCCCGAGGCGAAGTACTACTCGATCCGTGGCGAAGGACCTGTGGAGCCCAGAGGCCAGAAGTCAGAGGCCAGCGGCCCTGCCGAGTCACGAGTCACGAGTCACGAGTCACCGGTGAAGTCTCGGGCCACGTGACGACCCGCGCGAACCTCCTCGAGCGCCTGCTCGACCCCGAAAGCGTCGTTGTCTTCGACGGCGCCATGGGGACGATGCTGTACGCGCGCGGCGTCTTCATCAATCAGTGCTACGACGAGCTGAACACCCGCGCGCCGGATCTGGTCCGCGCCGTGCACGCCGAATACGCCGCGGCGGGAGCCGAGGTCCTCGAAACGAACACGTTCGGCGCCAACCGGGTGAAGCTGACTCAGTACGGTCTCGAAGCGCACACCGGGGATTTCAACCGGGCCGCGGCAAAGTTGGCGCGCGATGTGGCGGGCGACTCCTGTCTCGTCGCTGGCGCCGTCGGCCCGTTAGGCGTGCGCCTGGAGCCGTATGGTCCCACCAGCAATGAGGAGGCTCGCGCCGCCTTCGCCGAACAGATGGCCGCCCTGAAGGAGGGCGGCGCCGACCTGTTCATCATCGAGACCTTCGGCGACCTGGAGGAGATCGGACAGGCCGTGCGGGCCGCCCGCGACGTGGATCCGCTCATGCCGGTGGTCGCCCAGATGACCATCGGCATTGACGGGCGGACGCCCTTCGGCGCCTCGGCCGAAGACGTGGCCGGCTGGCTCGAGGGACTCGGCGCCGACGTGATCGGGCTCAATTGCTCGGTTGGTCCCCAGGGCATCCTCGAAGGCATCGAGCGCATGGTCCATGTCACGCGCCGGAAGTTGAGCGCGCAGCCTAACGCCGGCATGCCCCGCGACGTCGGCGGGCGCGCCATGTACATGGCCAGCCCGGAATACATGGCGACCTATGCGCGCCACCTCGTCCAGGCAGGCGCGAAGATCGTGGGCGGCTGCTGCGGCACCACGCCGGAGCACATCCACGCCATGGCCGAAGGCGTCCGGCCACTCGCGCCACGGCTTGGCCGGCACAAGCCGCATGTCGTGTCCGCCGAATCCGGCAGTGCCGAGTCACGAGTCACGAGTCACGAGTCACGAGAATCACGCGCGGTCGAGCCGGTGCCGTTTGCCACGCGCTCCAAATGGGCCGCGAAAATCGCCGCGAAGCAGTTCGTGACGTCGGTCGAGATCGTCCCGCCCCGCGGCGTCAACGCCGACAAGATGCTCGCGGATGTGGGCCGCCTCCGCGATGCCGGCGTCGATGCCGTCAACGTTCCCGATGGTCCGCGCGCGCAGAGCCGCATGGGCGCCCTCATGACGAGCCTGCTCATCGAACAGCAGGTCGGCATCGAAACCGTCACGCACTACTGTTGCCGGGATCGAAACCTGCTGGGCATGCTCAGCGACCTGCTTGGCGCGGCGGCGGTCGGGTTGCGCAACATTCTCCTCATTACCGGCGACCCGCCCAAGATGGGCCCGTATCCCGATGCCACCGCGGTCTTCGACATCGACGCCATCGGCCTGACGAACCTGGTGAACAACCTGAATCACGGACTGGATCCGGGCGGAAACCCGATCGGCGAGCCGACACGTTATGCAATCGGCGTGGGATGCAATCCGGCCGCCCTGGATCCCGCGGTTGAGCTGAAGCGCTTCATGTACAAGGTGGAAGCCGGCGCCGAATTCGCGGTCACGCAGCCCGTTTTCGACGTCGCCCAGCTCGAGCGCTTCCTGCGCGAGATCGACGCAGTACGCATCCCTGTCGTGGCCGGCATCTGGCCCCTGGTCTCGGCACGCAACGCCGAATTCCTGGCGAACGAAGTCCCGGGAGTCGTGGTGCCGGAGTCGATTCTGCAGCGGATGCGGAAAGCCAACGACAAGTCGCGGGAGCACGCCGTGGCTGAAGGGATCGCGATTGCCAGCGAGATGCTCACCCAGGTACGCGGTTCGGTGAACGGGGTGCAGGTGTCGGCCCCGTTCGGCAAAGTTGAACTAGCCCTGCAAGTGTTCGCGGCGGCACCGTAATCCATTAAAGTACAACGGTTTACGACTTCAACCGGTCGGTCGTCAATCTGAGGCGGCAGAGGAAGAACAGCGTTCCGTCGCATATTCTTCGGGACGCCACTCCCGATCCAGATTCTTCGTCGTTAGGCCCGACTTCACCGAGCACACCGCCAACGGATGATCCTGCTCGCTATTGCCATGGTGGCGTTCGGACTACTCGCCTTGGCGTGGGTGGTGTATCCGGCCGCCATGTGGTTGAGGGTCCGAAGCCGCTCAACCGCGACCGCGTGGAAGGGTGAGCCAACCGAAAGCGTGTCGGTCGTTGTTGCGACGCGCGACGACCCGGCCTTCGCGCTTGATCGGGTACGAAACCTGCGAGCGACCGAGTACCCTCGAAATCGCCTCCGGATGATCGTTGCTGTGGACGTGACATCTCCTCATTCGCTCGACGCCTACCAAGCGGCACTGTCGGAACTCGCCGATGTCGTGTCAGGGGACGCTGCCGGTGGGAAGGCGGCGACGCTGAACGCGGGGGTTCGCGCAGCGGCAGGCGCGGACGTCCTCGTCTTTGCCGACGTTGGCCAGGAATTCACTCCCACGGTGATTCCTCAACTCGTTGGCGCCCTTCGCGACGGAAACCTGGGAGCAGTCACCGGTCGCTACACGCACGGCCGCACCGACGGACTCATGTCGGCCTACGCCGACCTGGAAGCGTTGATCCGCGCCGGCCAGGCAGCAGGTCGCAGCGTGGTGTCCGCCTCTGGTTCCATTCTCGCCATGCGACCCGCGCTGTGGCGCGAGTTGCCGGCCGGTCTCATTTGCGATGACCTGTTCACGGGACTGTCGGTCGTCAGGCAGGGATCCCGGGTGGGCTTCTGCCCTCAGGCCGTCGCGTATGATCCGCGCGTGTTCTCACGCGACCAGCAGTTCACACGTCGGGTCCGAACGCTGACGGGCCTGATTCAATACTGTCTCGTGCAGCCGGGCGTCCTGTTGCCCTGGAGCAATCCCGTCTGGGCGCATTTCTTCATTCACAAGGTGCTCCGGTTGCTGACGCCCATCCTGTTCGGCATTGGACTGGCAGCGCTGGCGGCAGGCGTCATTCTTCGCGCGCCGCAGGCGACGCTGGCGTTCATGGCCGCACTGATGGCCGCACTGATGGCCGTTGCGCTCGTCGTCCGGCTGGCGGCGCCTGCCAGCTTCCGGCGCGACCGGGATCAGGTGCTCTGGGCGTTTCGCTTGATGCTGATTCCGGTCATCGCAATCTCGAACGGCCTGCGCGGAAGGTGGGCCGTCTGGACTCCCACGTCGCAGGTCCGCGCCGACCTGCGTCCCGGCGAGGGCGCCTGACGATGTGCGGCTTCTGCGGCGTTGCCCTGCCCCGCGGCTCAACGCGCCGGCTCGACCGCGACCTCATCGAGCGCATGAACAGCACTATCGTGCATCGAGGGCCGGACGGCGAAGGGATTTTTCTTCAGGATGGGATCGGGCTTGGCCACCGGCGATTGAGCATCGTGGACGTCGCGCACGGAGCGCAGCCCATGTCCGTGCGCAATGGCGAAGTGCAGATGGTCTATAACGGCGAGGTTTACAACCACCCGACGTTGATGCCCGAGCTTCAGGCGGCGGGCGTCCGGTACAAGACGCACTGTGATACCGAGACCATCCTCCACCTGTACGAGCGCGATGGGCGCGACGTGCCGAAACACCTTCGCGGCATGTTCGCATTCGCCATCTGGGACTCGCGGTCGCGTGAACTCCTGCTGGCGCGTGACCGGTTGGGCGTCAAACCACTGTACTACGTCCATACGGCGGACGGTGCGCTCTACTTTGCGTCAGAGATCAAGGCGCTCCTCGCGGCCGACGCGGTGCGCGCCACGCTCAACCTGAGGGCGTTCCCGGATTATCTCGCCAACCATGGAACGTGCGGCGACGAGACGCTTTTCGAGGGCGTGAAGCGGCTTCCGCCGGGACACACTCTTATCTGGCGTGACGGCGCAATTCGGATCGACCGGTACTGGTCGTTGAGCTTCAATCCGGATGCCATCGATCAGCGACCCGAACGCGTGCTGATCGACGAATACCGCGAGCGGTTCCGCGAGTCGGTCCGCCTCCGCCTCATGGCCGATGTGCCGTTAGGCATGTTCCTGTCCGGCGGAATCGACTCGGCGGCGATCACGGCGATGATGAGCACGCTCGTCGACGAGCCGGTCAAGACGTTCTCGGTGGCCTTTGCCGAGCGGGAAGCCAACGAGCTGGCGTACGCCAGGCTGGTCGCGGCCAGATACCGGACGGATCATCACGAGGTCGTCGTCACTCCCGAGCAGTTCTTCGGGGCATTGCCGACGCTGGTCTGGCATGAAGACGAACCCATCGCGCATCCGTCGAGCATTGCCCTGAACTTCGTCTCCCAACTCGCGGCGGAGCGGGTAAAGGTCGTGTTGACCGGCGAGGGGAGCGATGAAACGCTCGGGGGGTACGGCCGCTACCGCTACACGATCTGGAACATGGCGCTCGGCCGGGCGACGGGCGCGTTCGGCCGTCGCCTGGGAAGCGCCCTGGTGGACCGCCTGCCCAGGGGTTCGCGCCTGGAGTCGAAGCTGCGCCGCACGGCCGTCACGCGTCCCGCGACGCTCGACGACCTCTACTTCGACAACTTTGCCGTCTTCGATCGCCGCGCCATTCGCGCCCTGCTCGCCCCGGCGCACCGTGAGTCGTTAGGGACGATCGATCCCTATGCCGTCGCGCACGACCTGCTGCGGTCCACGGATGCGGCCTCGATGCTCAACCAGCTCCTGTACGTCGACCTGTTCACGTACCTGCACGAGCTGCTCATGAAGCAGGACCAGATGAGCATGGCGGCGTCCATCGAGAGCCGGGTGCCCTTCCTGGACCACCCGCTCATCGAGTTCGCCGCCACGCTTCCCGAGCGCCTCAAGCTGCGCGGCCGCACCACCAAGTACATCCTGCGCGAGGCCATGCGGGACCTTCTGCCTGCCGAAATCCTCTCGCGCAGCAAGATGGGCTTTCCGGTTCCCGTCGGGCGCTGGTTCCGCGAGGGGTATCGCGGCATCGTGAACGAGTTCGTGCTCAGCGAGCGCGCCGGGAGTCGCGGCTTGTTCGATTCCTCCTTTGTCCGCGCACTCGCGAACGAGCACACCGCCGGTGTGCGCGATCATACGGAACGCCTGTGGTCCCTGGTCAATGTCGAGGTCTGGCACCGGATCTTCATCGACGGCGAGTCGCCCGAAGACGTGGGCGCCACCGCGCCCGCCCTCGCCGCCACGCGTTAGGTGCACCTGCTCTGGGTCAAGACCGAATTGCTCCACCCGATCGACAAGGGTGGACGCATACGCACGTACAACATGCTCCGCGCGCTGAAGCAGCAGCACCGCGTCACGTATCTCACGCTCGATAACGGCGCTGCGGCGCCGGACGCCGCCGAATCAGCGTTGGAGTACTGCCATGAGCTGATCCGCGTGCCCTTCGATGAGGCGCGCCGTCGCTCACCCCGGTTCTGGCGCGAGCTGCTGGCCAACGTCGCTTCGCCGCTGCCCTACGCCATCGCCAAGTACCGGTCGGAGCAGTTGCGGACGGAGATTCAGAACGCCGTTCGCGCTCGCGGAATCGACGTTGTGGTGTGCGACTTCCTGGCCCCGAGCCAGAACGTGCCCGACGATCTCGGCTGCCCCACGGTTCTCTTCCAGCATAATGTCGAGTCGGCAATCTGGAGGCGGTACGCGGATGTCCGCTCCAATCCGCTGGCTCGCGCCTACTTCCGCGAGCAGTGGCGGCGCATGGAACGCTTCGAGCGGCAGGAGTGCCGCCGATTCGACCGCGTCGTAACCGTTTCGCGGGCCGACGCCGATGCAATCGAGCGGGACTACGGGGTTCACGGCGTTTCCGA
>CAZSNV010000259.1:0-6824 GCA_964608035.1 uncultured Gemmatimonadaceae bacterium
TGGCGCGACAGGGCGCCGACGTCGCGCTGACCTACCGCACGCGGGTGGCCGATGCCAAGGCGGTTGCGGCGGAAATTACCGCGCTCGGGCGCCGGGCTTCAGTGCACCGCGTGGAGCTGGCGAACAAGAGGAACGTGGACGCGACGGTCGACGGAATAGCAACAGCCTGGGGCGGCCTGGACATCCTCGTCGGCAACGCGGGCATCTGGCTTTCTGAAGAATCTCAGGTGCGCGACATGCCTGACGAGCGATGGTCGCGCACGATGGCCGAGAACGTGGACGGCATGTTCTACTCGACGCGCGCCGCGCTGCGGGTGATGGCCGATGGCGGTCGCGTGGTGCTCGTGTCGAGCACGGCCGGGCAGCGAGGCGAGGCGATGCATGCGGACTACGCCGCCTCCAAGGGCGCGATGATCGCGTTCGTGAAATCCGTCGCGATCGAAGTGGCGCGTCGCGGCATCACGGTGAACAGCGTGGCTCCTGGTTGGGTGGATACCGAGATGTGTGCTGGCCCGTTCGCGGCGGGCGGGCGCGAGCGCATCGCCGGCGCGATTCCAGTGGGCCGGATCGCGAGCGCCGAGGACATCGCGGCGCCGATCGTGTTCCTCTGCACCAATGGCGCACGACACATTACCGGTGAAATCCTGAACGTGAATGGCGGGAGCGTGTTGTGCGGGTAACCCTGCCTGACGAGAGGGTGCGGTGACGGCGAAGACGGGCGCGGCCGGATCGCAGCGCCTGAACCCGCCGCCGGACGTGCGTCGCATCGCCGCCCGGTTGACCGACGCCGGATTCGAGACGTGGTGCGTTGGTGGAGCGGTGAGGGACGGCGTGCTCGGCCAGGAGCACGCCGACTGGGACCTGGCAACGGCCGCTACTCCGAATCAGGTCCGATCCCTGTTCGATCACACCGTGCCGCACGGCATCGAGTTCGGCACGGTCGGCGTGCTCGATCGCCAGGGCATCATGCATGAAGTCACCACGTTCCGGCGCGACGTGAAGCATGACGGGCGGCACGCGGTGGTGGAGTTCGGCGTTTCGCTCGACGAGGACCTTGCGAGACGCGACTTCACCATCAACGCGATCGCATACTCTCCGTCGACGGAGGAGATCAGAGATCCCTTCGGTGGTCGGGCCGACCTCGAGCGTCGGATTCTTCGCGCGGTGGGCGATCCATCGGCGAGGATGGTCGAGGACCGGTTGCGCGCGCTCCGGGCATTCCGCTTCGCGGGGCGCTTCGGGTTCGAGATCGAACAGGCGACGTGGGACGCCATCGTCGAATCGGCGCCGTTTCTTCCGCGGCTCTCGAGGGAACGGGTTCGCCAGGAGATCGAGAAGACGTTGGATCAGGTGCGGCTTCCCTCGCAATCATTTGCTCTCTGGCGTCGATCGCAGGCGTTGGCGTCGCTCATTCCCGAATTGGCCGATGCTCCGGATGAAGCATTCGCAGCGGCGGACTTCATCGGGATGCCGGATGCGACAAAGCGACCGGAGCTCGCGCAGGCGCGAAGTCGGAATCGCCTGGCGACATTCTTCCTTGATCTCTCGCCGGCATCGGCGCGAAGTACGCTGGAAGGATTG
This sequence comes from uncultured Gemmatimonadaceae bacterium, assembly GCA_964608035.1. GTDB lineage: Bacteria > Gemmatimonadota > Gemmatimonadetes > Gemmatimonadales > Gemmatimonadaceae > JABWBJ01. The sequence goes on from CAZSNV010000259.1 coordinate 1,582, forward strand.
CGGGCGTCGAACAAAGAGACTGACTGGGTCACGCACCAGGTCGATCGGTGGAAACTGTTAGGCGCATCGGTCAAGGAAACGTTGGAGAATGCCGACGTGCCCGATGCCACCCTCCGAAGATGGGCTGCCATCGTTGGCCGCACGTACTTTGGCGATTTCATGCGCGTGGCCGCTGCCCGGTGGAGCGCCGAGGGGAATGCGAGTGACATGGCGGGCATTGCGTCCGCGTACCGGCGCGGAACGAGGATTGCCTGGCGTGATCCGCTCTCGGTCGGGGACCTGGCCATTGACGGGAATGACCTCATGAAACAAGGCGTTCCCGCCGGTCCAGCGATTGGGGAAACCCTCCGGCGATTACTCGAGGTAGTGATCGACGATCCAGCGAAGAACGATCGTGACACGCTGCTGCAACTGGCCCGCCCGACCCAAGGCGAAGCTACCCGATGAGTCCGTTCGCGTACGCGCTGCTTTCCGCGCTGGCGAATGTCGCGGGCGCGCTGGCGGTCGCTGGTCCAGGCCGGCGGGGCGTGCGGCTGCTGGACGCGATGATCGCGATTGCCGCCGGGTTCATGATTTCGGTCGCGCTCACACAGCTCGTTCCTGAAGCATTGAGCCGGGGAGGGGCCAGCGCACCCGTGATCATGCTGGCTGGGTACCTGGCAGTGCACTTCACGCAACACACGCTCACGGAGCATTTCCACTTCGGTGAGGAGACACACAAAGTCACGATGGCGATCAGCGTGTCGGCGCTCGCCGGCCTCCTGATGCACACGTTCGTGGACGGCGTCGCCATCTCGGCCGGCTTTACGGTGGGACGCGAACTGGGACTCCTGGTGTTTATTGCCGTGGTGCTGCACAAACTTCCCGAGGGGTTGGCGATCGCCAGTCTCTTCCTTGCGGCGGGACAGCCGCCGCGCGTCGCGGTCGCCGCCGCCGGCGCGTTAGGCCTGACGACGCTCCTCGGTGTGGCCGCGACGGATTTCATCAGGCCCCTGGCGACGCATGGGCTTCCCCTGGCAGCGGGCGTGACGCTCTATGTCGCGGCATCGAACCTGGTGCCGGAGTTTCAGGCAAAGCGCGGCTGGTCGCTGGCCCTCTATTTCTTCGGCGGGTGCGGGCTGTTCACGCTCGCCAACGCGCTCCTGGGCTGAGCGATGCCTGCGAAACGTGATCGATCGACTGGCTCGCTGTTCAAGGCATCGGCGTCGGCGGCGCCGCTTGCCGCGCGGATGCGACCCACCTCGCTCGATGAATTCGTGGGCCAGGGGTCGATTCTTGGTCCGGGCAAGACGCTCCGCGAAGCCATCGAGCGCGGAACCATCGGGTCGCTCATTCTCTGGGGACCGCCCGGAAGCGGCAAGACCACGCTGGGTTATCTGGTCGCGCAATACACCGATCGCGAATTCGTTCCGTTTTCCGCGGTGACCGAAGGTGTCCCGCGCGTGCGGGAGATCATCGCCGAGGCGGCACGGCGTCTCGACATGGGACGCGGCACCATTCTCTTCGTCGACGAGATCCACCGGTTCAATCGCGCGCAGCAGGATGCGTTTCTGCCCGCGGTCGAAACAGGAACCGTTACGCTGATCGGGGCGACCACAGAGAACCCGTCGTTCGAGCTCAACGGAGCCCTGTTATCCCGGGCGCGCGTAGTTGTCCTCGAGCCGCTCAGTCCCGATGACATCGTCGTTGTGCTCCGGCGCGCATTGAGCGATTCAGAGCGTGGGTTGGGGGCGCTGTCGCTCACCGCGGGCGATGATGCGTTACAATGGCTGGCCGTCGTGTCGGACGGCGATGCGCGTCGGGCGCTCAATGTGCTGGAAGCGGCCGCCGAACACACCGGTCGTGACGCGACACTCACCGCCGAACTGCTTCGCGATGCCCTGCAGCGCAGGGTCGCGCGTTATGACAAGTCCGGCGAGGAGCATTTCAACCTTATTTCCGCGTATCACAAGGCGTTGAGGGGAAGTGATCCACAGGGCGCGCTGTACTGGCTGGCGCGCATGATCGACGGCGGCGAGGATCCGATGTACATCGCTCGGCGGACCATTCGTTTCGCGTCCGAAGACGTTGGTCTTGCTGACCCACAGGCGCTGCGGGTCGCACTGGCGGCGCGGGACGCGTTCAATACGCTCGGGTCGCCGGAAGGTGAACTGGCACTGGCCGAAGCAGCGGTGTACCTGGCCACCGCGCCGAAAAGCAATCGCGTGTACATGGCGTGGGGCGCCGCGCTCGATGCGGCTCGTGAATTCCCCGCTGAGGGAGTGCCGCTGCACATCCGGAACGCCCCGACACCGCTGATGAAGGGTCTCGGCTACGGCAAAGGATATCAGTACGCGCACGATGTACCCGACGCGTATCTCCCACAGCGCTATCTTCCTGATGCGCTGGAGGGATCGACGTTCTACGAACCGGGTACCTTCGGGTTCGAACGCGATATCGCGAAAAGGATGGCTTGGTGGCGCGACCTGAAAGATCGCGCTGCAGGCACGCAGCCCATCGAGGGCAGCCAAGCCGGGGACCTGGAGGAAACGAAATGAAACGTGTCGCTCTTTCTTTGCTGGTTGTCGCCGCGACGGCGTGCGCTTCTTTGGGCAGCACCGCTTTTCGCGAGCCGGTCGTGACGTATAAGGATGCCGTGATTACTGGGCTTGGTCTTTCGGGGGGCAGCCTCGAAGTGGTGCTGAGCATCTACAATCCCAACAACTTCCGTCTGGACGGGACCGGGCTGACCTATCGCGTCGCGGTCGACTCGGTGCCTTTCGGAAGTGGATCCTTGAGCGACCGGTTCGCCGTACAGGAAGGAGATTCGACGATGGTTCGGTTGCCGCTTTCATTCACGTATGCCGGCGTTGGTCAGGCCGGACGCCAGTTGATACAGACAGGGAGCGTGAACTACACGGTGAGCGGCGACATCACGGTAAGCACACCGATCGGCAATTTCACGCGGCCGTATTCGGGGAAAGGCAGGTTGACTACGCTTAGGTAGCGATCAGCGATCAGCGATCAGCGATCAGCGATCAGCGATCAGCGCTCAGCCCAGCACCAGCACGCAGCAGTAGCAGCAGCAAGTAGCAATCAGAACGCAGCTCTCCATTCAACCCCTCCGTCCAATCGCCAGAGACGTAATCGACCTTTCGCCGCCAGTTGAGCGCGCGCTGTTGGTGGGCGCGCCGCTCAAGCGGTCGAGTGCAAAGCATCATCTCGACGAGCACCTGCTCGAACTCGAGCGCCTGGCTGACACTGCCGGCGCCAAGGTCGTGGGGTCGTTGACGCAGCAAATCGACCGCCCCAATCCGGCCACCTACCTGGGCAAGGGGAAGGTCGAGGAGCTTCGCGAGCGCATTGTCGCCGAGGACATCACGCTGGTCCTGTTCGACGACGAACTGTCGCCGACGCAGGGCAAGAACATCGAGGACGCGACAGGTTGCCGCGTGATGGACCGCGCCGAGGTCATTCTCGACATTTTTGCCACGCGCGCCCGTAGCAAGGAAGCGCGCATGCAGGTGGAGCTGGCGCAGCTCGAGTATATGCTGCCGCGCCTGACGAGGATGTGGTCGCACCTCGAGAAGATGCGAGGCGGTATCGGCCTGCGCGGGCCGGGTGAGACGCAGCTCGAAACCGATCGGCGGCTTATCGGTCACCGCATCCGCGTGCTGAAGGAACGGATGGTGGACGTGAGGCGGTCGCGTGAGGTGCAACGCCAATCGCGACGCCAGGCGTTCAAGGTCGCCTTGGTTGGCTACACGAATGCCGGCAAGTCATCGATTCTCCGCGGGCTGAGCCGCGACCGCGAGGTCTTCGTCGAAGACCGGCTCTTCGCGACGCTCGACACGCTGTCGCGTGAGGTGGACCTTGGCGAGAACCAGAGCGCGGTGATGACCGATACCGTCGGGTTCATCCGTAAACTGCCTCACCATCTTGTGGCGTCCTTCCGGGCCACGCTGGACGAGGTCAACGAGGCCGACCTGCTGCTGCATGTGATCGACGCGTCCCATGCAACCTGGGAGGAACAACGCGTCGTGGTCGAAGAAGTGCTCGGTGAACTGGGCGTGCATCCGCCCGCCGTGCAACACGTGTTCAACAAGGTCGACCTGCTTTCACCGCCCGACCTGGACGCGCTGCGGGCCCGCATGGACTCGCTGCTGCCGGGCAGCGTCTTCGTGTCGACGCTGTCCGATGCCGGGCTGGAACCGCTGCGGGAGGTCCTCCGCGACGCGGTCCGTCACCATCGACCGGTCGCCGAGCTGCGGATCCCGGTCAGCGATGGCAAGCTCCTGGCCGACGTGCACCGGAGTGGCGAGGTGCTCGAGCAGCGGCACGAGGGGGAGGAAATGGTCCTCCGGGCCCGGATCGATGCGACGACACTGGGTCGCCTTCGCCGCGCCGGGGCCCTCGTCCGCGCCGAGTAGAGGGGGAGGGGGCAGGGGCAGGATTGCGCAGGCTACGTTAGGTTTTGTCGCATGCGCAAAGCGCTCATAACCGGCATCACTGGGCAGGATGGTTCGTACCTCGCCGAGCTTCTCCTGGGGAAGGGCTACGAGGTGCACGGACTGGTGCGCCGATCCAGCGCCTTCGGTACGGGCCGGATCGAGCACATCTACCTCGACGAGCATCTGCCGTCGCATGGCCTGGAGCTGCACTACGGCGACCTGAATGACGCGTCATCGCTGCAGCGGGTGCTGTCGGCAGTCGGGCCTGACGAGATCTACAACCTCGGGGCCCAGAGCCACGTCCGCATCAGCTTCGACATTCCCGAGTACACGGTTGAGGTGGCGGGTGTGGGGACGCTGCGGCTGCTGGAGGCGATCCGCAACCTTGGCATGTCGCCGCGCTTCTACCAGGCGTCATCGAGCGAGATGTTCGGCAAGGTTGTCGAGGTCCCGCAGTCGGAACTGACTCCGTTCCACCCGCGGTCGCCCTACGCGTGCGCCAAGGTGTTCGCGCACCAGATCACGGTGAACTATCGCGAGAGCTACGGCCTGCATGCGTCGTGCGGGATCCTCTTCAACCACGAGAGCCCGCGGCGCGGCGAGAACTTCGTGACGCGCAAGATCACGCGCAGCCTTGCGCGCATCAAACTGGGATTGCAGCCGAAGCTGTTCCTGGGAAACCTCGATGCGCGCCGCGACTGGGGACATGCCGCCGATTACGTCGAGGCGATGTGGCTCATGCTGCAACAGGACGAGCCGGACGACTACGTCGTGGCCACCGGAGAGACGCACTCCGTACGGGAATTCGTCGAA
>CAZSNV010000260.1:0-6776 GCA_964608035.1 uncultured Gemmatimonadaceae bacterium
CTAGGCCTGATGCCCGCACCTGATGCCTGATGCCTGATGCCTGATGCCTCTTAGTTCATGATCGACGCATTGATCACCGGCTTAAACAGCAGCCCATTCTGCTCGATAGTATTCCCACGCAGGACGAAGCTCTCCTCGGCGTCGAAGTCGAGCAGCACGATCGTGGTCTCGCCCGCGTCGACCAGGATCGGGGTGTCGAACTTGACCTTGATCCCGCTCTGGCCGGCGGACGGAAACTTGATCGAAGGCGAGGACGTTCCGGTCAGTACCATGCCGTCCTTCAGCGTCACGCTGGACAGATCCGTGTTGAGGATCAGCCTTATGCTCTTATAGGCACCCGCCGGAACGGCTTCGTCGCCGAGAAACACGTTGACGCCGTTCTGCAGATCCATCAGGTCGAACGACACGTTAGGCGTCGCCAGCACGATCCAGCCGCCGTCGGAAGCGTCCTCGCCCTCTACTGCCAGGGCCGCCTCCTCCTCTGACGTTTCCTGCAGTTTCGCCTCTACCCGCACGACAAACACATCGATCGACTCGACGAGTTCGAGCGGGAACGGCGCGTCCGTGAGGCGAATCGCGATGCGCCCCTCTCCGGGGGCCAAATCGGCGGAGCCAGAACACGAAGCAAAAGCGCCCAGCGTCGCCGCTAAGGCGAAGAGCTTTCGGAATCTCATGCGAAGTCCTCCCAATATCGTACTGCCCGCAGCGATCCAAACGGCTGACGCCGCCCTTCGGAGCCCCTACGCGGAGCACCCGTAATCAATACCGCCGGAACCACCGAACGATTCATCAGAAGCTATTCGCTTGTGGTGGCGTGCGTCACGAGAGGGCCGCTCACGGCCATTCCAATCGTGCCAGCGCGTGGTGATTGTTGTGGTCGTCATGCGCCCGCGCTGGATCTACTCGATTGCGATGTTCCTGGCCCTGGTGCCGGTCACGCTCCTCGTGCCCGGCCTGGACGAGCTCGTCATCGTCCGCCACGGAGGGTCCGAGGCCGCGGCGCACGGTTTCATGACGGTGAACATGCTGGCGGGGATGATCGCGGTGACCCTGCTCATGCGCCGCCTTCGGCGTCTTGGCGACCTGCGTTCGTGGCTGGCGGCGCTCCTTCTCCTCGACGCGGTCGCGTTTTTCGGAATGGGGCAGGCGTCCTCACTCGGCATGCTGTTCGCCTTCCGGGTACTCGACGGGGCCGTGCATCTCCCGGCCGTGACCCTGCTGATGGTAGCGGCGAATCGGGCTGCTGGAGATCGTCGCGGAGCCTCGCTCGGAGCGCTCGCGTCGGCGCTCATGCTGGGCATCACGGTTGGGTCACCGCTGGGCGGATGGCTCGTGCAGTCCGGAGATCGAGCGGTCTATTGGACCGGCGCAGCAACCTTCGTCCTCGCCTCGCTGGTCTGCCTCCTGGCGCCCGCAAGCAATCCGGCCGGCGAAGCGCCGCGCAACCGGTACCAGTGGCAGTGGCGGCGTCCGGAATCATGGATCCCGTTAGGCTACGCGTTCATGGACCGGTTCAGCATCGGGATCTTCGTGTCCACGTTCACGCTCTTTCTTGCGCGCGAGCATCAGGTCAGTCCTGTCGGACGGGGGTGGCTGGTCGCGCTGTTCATGATCCCGTTCGCGGCCCTGTGCTATCCCGTCGGCCGACTGGCCGAGCGTGTCGGCTGGTTTCCGCTGCTGGTCGCCGGGAACGTGGCGTTTGGCCTGGTCTACGGCGCGTACGGCATAACGCCGCTCAGTCTCCTCCCGGCGTCGATGGTCCTGTCCGGGCTCGCCAGCGCATTCATTTTCGCGCCGAGTCTGTTCCTGGTGAGCGATCTCGTGAAGCGAGGGCACGGCGAAGGACTCTTTGGAATCTTCCAGATCGCCGGTTCGCTTGGTTTCCTCGCCGGCCCGCTGGTGGGCGGCATTCTTGTGGCGCTCACCGGCGCTGATGGCCGTCCCGCGTACGAGCAGATATTCGCGCTGGTCGGACTGGCGGAATTGGGGCTTGCGCTTGGGTCCATTGCGTTGCTGCGCGGTTTTGTGTTGAGGAGCGAAGCAGCAGCGCGGAGCGTGGAGCGCGGAGCGTAGAGCGTAACAAAACGGAATGCAAAGAGCGGAAGGCCAGTCGCAGCCTCCCGCCCTTCGCTCAGCGCTCTACGCTCTGCCCTTATTGTCTTATGCGGCACGACGTCGCCGCACCGGCATCGCCAACCGACAGGATCTCCACGCGTCGATTGACCCGATGCTCGTTCTTCGAAAGTCTCGGCCGGGTGTGATCGTCATCGAGGACCAGGCACTGTTCACCGAATCCTTTGGACACGATGCGGGTTGACATCACGCCACCGGCAGTCAGGTAGGCGACCACCGCCACCGCGCGACGCTCGGAAAGCCTCTGGTTGTATTCATCCCGTCCGTAGGGATCCGTGTGGCCTTCGACAGCGATGCGCAGGTCCGACCGCTGCTGCAGCGTAGCGATCGCCTTGTCGAGCGTGTCGCGACCGGCCTGCGTCAGCGTTGCCTGGTTGAAGTCGAACGACACTTCCTGCAACCGGAACAGCAGCTCCGCCGCCGTGACGCTGATAGTGACGGATCCGGACAGTCCGGGCGCATCCGTGCAGGTCATAGTGATGGTATGCGTACCGGTCGAGAGCGTGCGCGTGAATGACCCGCCCGTGCCGATTTCGCCATCGCGGCTCGAGCGCCAACGGGCGGACTGCGTCAGTTGGCCCCCCTGCTCAGGATCGGTGCAGGTTCCGACAAAGTTGATCGGCCCGGCGATCGATGCGCCGTTTGGCGGCGAGGTGATGTTCGCGACCGGTGGCGTGTTCGCCGCAACCGGAGCTGGAATAAGGGGCGGGGTTGGCGTTGGAGCGGGAGCCGGGGCCGGCAACGGGGCCGCGGGCATTGGGGCAGCCGGCGGAGGCGGTGGAAGTGGTTCAGGTGCCGCGTCGTAGCACGCGCCATTGAAGAATCGGCTGATCCCGATCCGGAAGCCGATGTTCGTCGACTTTCCGTCGAGCAGCACCGTGCTTCCGTTGAAGTTGGGCGACGGGTTGTAGTCCACGGGGACGTCGCCGCGAAGGCTCCATTTTTCGCTGAGACAGACCTTCAGGCCAACCAATCCGGACATCGCGTCCTCGTACTCATTGCCGGCCACCGCGCCGTTGAACAGCAGCACGCGATTCTTGTAGACGTTCTTCTGGTACCCAAAGCCGAGCAGGAAGCGAAGCCGGTCGCCTAACGGGAGTGCGTAGACGCCGCGCACCGCGAACGGAGAATAGGTGATGGACGTGGTGCCGGAAGGCGATGCCCAGTCGGTCTTGCCGATGTGCCCGTCGACTTCCACCGCGAGACGGGGCAGGAGGTACAGTCCCAATCGTCCACCGATCGAGAGCACATCGTCGAGCGACAGTTCCTGATCGATCTTCGTGAACTGTCCGAAGAGGCCACCCTCGATCGCCAGCGGTTTCTGCGCGTTTGCACCGATCGCGAGCAAGGGCATCAGTGCCGAAACAGCTATCAGCGATCTCTTTCGCATAAAACGCCTGTGTGGAGGTAGTGGTCAGTCGATCGAGGGCTCAGCAGCCATCGGTCAACGCGGCGCCCCCATCCGCGCGAAGTGCAGGAATAGTAAGTGAATCCGACGCCGGGACCAAACGTGCACCGCGGCGAACGACGCCGATCGCTTGTCAGAGCGCGCGGATGAGAGTGGCCAGCTGGTGCTCGATCGCGCTCAGCGACGCATCGATCTCGATCGGCGAATTCCTCTCCGAACCCTCGGCGCGATTCAGGTCAGGCTGGTCCGCGACAAGCGGATCCTTGAGCAGGTGACCCGTCAGCACGGCGACGACGCTTTCCTGTGGACCGATGAGTCCGCCATCGATAGCGGTTTTCACGCCTGCCACCGATGCTGCGCTCGCCGGTTCGCAGCCGATCCCCGCGACACCGACGCACCGCTGCGCCTCGAGAATCAATCCGTCAGACACAGCAACCACGGATCCGCCGGTGAGCTGGATCGCGCGCACGCCGCGATCGTAAGAGGCCGGATCGCCAATCCTGATTGCAGTCGCAACGGTCTCCGCTTGCGTGGTGCGACGCTCTTTGAATCCCGAGGTGAACGAGTGGTAAAACGGCGCCGCACCCGACGCCTGCACCGCCAGCAGCCGCGGAATGCGATCGATGAGCCCAACGCGATGCGCCTCGTCCAGCGCCTTTCCAAAGGCAGCCGTGTTCCCAAGGTTGCCGGCGGGGAGCGCGATCCAATCCGGCGATTTCCAATCGAGTTGCTGCAACAGCTCGAACACAATCGACTTCTGTCCTTCAATTCGAAACGGATTCACCGAGTTGAGGAGGTAGATCCCCAGCCGCGGCACGGCATCGCGAAGCAGGGCCAGGCAGGCGTCGAAGTCGCCGCGCACCGCGAGCGTGCGCGCACCATATGCGAGTGTCTGATACAATTTCCCAGCGGCCACCTGGCCAGCCGGCACGAGCACAAGAGCAGGAAGACCTGCGAGCGCTGCATACGCGGCAAGCGATGCCGAGGTGTTTCCGGTGGAAGCGCACGCGACGGCGCTGGCGCGAACTCGTCTCGCCTGTGTGACACCGACGGTCATCCCCCGATCCTTGAACGATCCCGTCGGATTCATCCCCTCGTGCTTGAGCTGGAGCCGTTCAGATCCGGCCCACATGGAAACTCGGTCGCTCGAGAGCAGGGGTGTGTTGCCCTCGGGGAACGACACGATCGTGCCCGGCGTGGCGTCCATGATGAGTTCCGCATAACGCCAGACGCCGGAGACGATGTGAGGCTGACCAACCGCACTCACACGCTCGGCGAATCTGCGTCGAAGCTCAGCACCACGTCCCGGAGGCGTGTGAAACATCACGTCGAGGAGGCCGCCGCACTTGGGACAGGAGGTTCGCGGATCCAGTTCCTCGAGCCGGTTGCCGCAGGCGGCGCATTGCTGCCACCGCGCGGGCGCGTCCACGCGGAAAGTCGTCATGCACTCATGGACGTTTCGACGCGCGTTCCAGTCAGGTCCGGACGAGCGACGCGGGTGACGCAACTGATGCCGGCATTCTGGTAGGCATCGCGCATCGCGCGCGCGACATTCTCCGCGGCGGTTTCGGAGCCGCAACACGCAAACGCCGTCGGACCGGCACCGGAGATGGAGACGCCGAGTGCACCGGCGCCCAGCGCCGCCTGCTTCGCTTTCTGGAATCCGGGGAGCAATGCGGAGCGCACCGGTTCGGCGATGCGATCGTCGATGCTGCGGCCCAGCAGCGAGAGGTCGTCCGCAAATAACGCCGCCACCATCGCGGCAACCTGCGCCGCCTGATGAAGCGCAACATTCAGCGAGACTTCAACCGGCAGGATCGCGCGGGCCTCTGCCGTTCGAAGGCTCTGCGCCGGAGTCGCCAACACGAAGTGGAGCGCTGCGGGGACCGGAATTGACATGACGTCAATCGGATCGAGCGATCGGATCAGGACGATCCCACCCAGGTACGAAGGCGCGATGTTATCCAGGTGGCGTCCGGCCACTTGTGTCTCCGCAAAGAGTGCCGCTTCGAGCAACTCGTCGCGCGCCAGCGGACTCCCGATGAGGGCGTTCACAGCCGCGGCGCCAGCCACCGCGGATGCAGCGCTGCCACCCTGGCCAGCCGATAGCGCAAGCCCCTTGGTTATCCGTAAGGCGATACCCCCTGCCGGCACCGTGGCGCCCATGTGGGTTGCCCGCCGGATAACCGCGTGGGCCGCGATCGCCGAGGTGTGCCTGGTGGGGTCCGAACTCAGCGACGCATGGCCGGGTTCGAGGACGCTAATTCCCGGAGAATCCGCGAATTCGGCGACCACTGTGTCACCGGCTCCCGCAACAGCGCATCCAAGGATGTCGAGTCCCGGACCGAGGTTACCAATCGACCCCGGGGCGAATGCTGTCGCGCGAATCGGGAATGACATTCCAGAAATCTAGGTCGGAGGTCAGAGCTCAGAGCTCAGAGAACCGCGAGGTTTGCTCTGAGCTCTGAGCTCTGACCTCTGACCTGGGTTCTGAACATCTAGTTCGCATAGTGCGTAACCCTGTTTGCCGGCGTACCTTGTCCCCGTCCCGTCACCCCAGAGGTTGGACGTCATGTTCGCGACACGTTCGAGGCGTTCGCAGGGCCTTCGCCGGATGGCGCGGCGCGCTGTTCCGATGCTCGCTCTCCTTGGCGCCGCGGCGCCGCTGGCCGCACAAGGCCGCATCACATCACCGAAGGAGCACTTCGGGTTCAACATCGGCGACGATTACAACCTGGCCACGTACACCCAGTTCATGGCGTACTGGCGAAAGATCGACGCCGAGTCGCCGCGGATGGTCATTGAGGAGATCGGCAAGACTGCTGAAGGTCGCCCGCAGTTGATGGCGATCATCACGGCGCCCGAAAACTTCCGGAACCTGGCGCGCTACAAACAGATCTCGCAGCGCCTCGCGCTGGCCGAGGGATTGACCGACGAGCAGGCGAAAGCGCTCGCGAGGGAAGGGAAGGCGGTCGTCTGGTTCGATGGCGGCCTGCATGCGACCGAGGTACTCGGCGCGCATCAGCTCATCGAGACGACGTACCAGCTCATCTCGCGGAACGACGAGGAGACGATGCGGATCCTCCGCGACAACATCATCCTTGCCGTGCACGCGAACCCTGACGGGATGGAACTCGTCTCGAGCTGGTACATGCGGAACTCGAACCCGCAGGAGCGCACGTCAGGCGGACTGCCGCGGCTCTACCAGAAGGACATCGGGCACGACAACAACCGC
>CAZSNV010000261.1:0-6765 GCA_964608035.1 uncultured Gemmatimonadaceae bacterium
GCTACCTCCGCTACCCGCTACCCGCTACCCGCTACCCGCTACCCGCTGCCCACTGATCGCTGATCGCTGATCGCTGATCGCTGATCGCTACTTCAGCAGCGACGCAAAGACCAGCGCCTGGCGCCCCCGGGACATCAGGGCTTTCCGGAGCCTCCGGCAGGCCCGCTGCATCGCTCCCGAGGAAGGGAATCCGAGGATGTAGGCCACGGCCGCCGTCGGCCGCACGCCGCGACGTTCCAGTTCCTGCGCGTGCAGAACGCGACCGCATCGCGAGAGGATGCCCGGGCTGGGCAACCCCATCACCGCCATCCGGTTCTGGAGCGTTTTCCGACAGGCGTTGAACACCTTCGAGCGGATCGACCAGACATCCAGCCGGTACCCGTTCCGCACGCAGTGCATAACGAGCGAGCGCTCCGACGACTCGCGGAACCATTTCCAGAGCAGCCTGATCTCCGTCTCCGGAGCCGGAGCCGACAATCGATGGCGGAGCGTGCTCTCGAAGGCAGCCGCGTCCGTCCTGGTTTCGAGTGAGAACACTTCGTCCACGCCGGCCACGGCCAGTCGGGGCAACGTCCGCGCCACACCGGCGGTGTCCTTGCTGACCACATAGATCCCCACATGCGGGATCAACGCGCGCAGTTGCTCGATCGCCTCGACTGCACCCAGACCGCTTCGAAGCGTCGGACCCATGACGATGGCGGTCGACTTACTCAGCATCGACGCCGTACCAGTCGACAACAGCTTCCCGACATCGATCGGGATGATGCGAAACGCCTCTGAGTCGAGGCCGAATACGGCCGCGAGAGATTCCGCACACCCGAGGTCAGCCAGGAGTTCGCGACGCAGAACGAGCGGATTCGATCCGGAAGAAATGACCGGAGACGCGCTCGGCGGCGTCCGGAGCTTCACGCTCGAAACGTCTTCCTCGTTGCTCGGATTCGTCGTCTCGAGAAACACAAGCCGGGCAGTTGGGATCGAATTGCGGCGTTGCGCGAAATCGAGGGCGTGCCAGTGTCACACTCTGCGGCGCAAACTCATGCATTGGCAAGAGCCCTTTTTGGTAACAGTCTGTTTGGCGCGGAGCAGGGATTCAAAAGGGCGCCCTTCTGGAGTTCGCGCCCTTCGGCAGTTCGCGCCCTTCGGCAGTTCGCGCCCTTCGGCAGTTGGCGTCCTTCGGCATTCGCGCCCTTCGGCAGTTCGCGCCCTCCGGCAGTTCGCGCCCTTCGGCAGTTCTCGCCCTCGCTTATCCGGAATTGGAATGCCAAACTTGTACCGTTCGGCGCTTACGCACGGCCTGACTCCCACTCCGTCCTGACGTCGCCATGTCCAACCACTTCACTCGCAGGGATTTCGTGTCCGACAGCGCCAGGATCGCGCTCGGCGCGATGATCATTCCGCGTCATGTCCTTGGCGCCACCCCGTTCCGTCGGGCCCCCTCGGACACCCTCAACTTCGCGTGCGTCGGATTCGGCGGCATGGGGATGAACAACGCCTCCGAACTGGTCGACGCCGGCGAGAACCTGGTTGCCGTCTGCGATATCGACAGCGCGTTTGTCGAGCGGCAGATCGCCGGCCGGCTGCGACCGAATCGTGAAGGAGTGGTTTCGCCTTCGGCGATCAAGCTGCGCGATGCCTACGCGAAGGCCGCCAAGTACTCCGACTTCCGCGAGATGCTGTCGAAGCAGACCGACATCGAGGCGGTGATCATCGCGACGCCCGATCACCTGCACGCGCCCGTGGCGATTGCCGCGATGCGTGCCGGGAAACACGTCTACGTCCAGAAACCGCTGACCTACTCCGTCTACGAGGCTCGCCTGCTCGCCCGCGTCGCAGCCGAGACCAAAGTTGTGACCCAGATGGGGAACCAGGGGCATTCGCGGGAGGGCACACGACGGATCCACGACTGGATCAGCGCGGGTGTAATCGGACCGGTGCGAGAAGTGCATATCTGGACTGACCGTCCCCAGAGGTACTGGGCTCAGGGCATCCCCGGCCCCACCCAGATTCCCGCTCCGCAGTCGGGCGCGGCATCCGCACCGCCAGCAGCGCCGCCTGCCGGGCAACCAGCCCTGCCGCCCGCTCCTCCGAGCTGGAACGTGGGAGCCGTGAACCGTGCGATCCTTTCGGCCATGGCTGCGAACCCGCGCGACCTGCCTCCTGGTCTCAACTGGGAACTCTTCCTGGGACCTGTGGCCCAGGACATCCCGTATCACCCTGCCTACCACCCGTTCAGCTGGCGTGGTTGGGTGCCGTTCGGCGTGAGCGCCATTGGCGACATGGGCGCGCACCTGATCGACCAGTCCTACTGGTCGTTAGGCCTGACGCTGCCGACCTCGATCATGTCCAACTCGACGCCGTGGGGCGGTCCTGCCGCGAATCCTGCCTCCTATCCGTTGGCGATGACCACCCGGTACGAATTCGCCGCCAGGGGAACCGCGCCGCCGGTCTCGATGTTCTGGTATGACGGCGGACTGTCGCCGATGGTCCTGGCTGACGTGCCTCGCCCCGACGGCGATGGTGGAGGCGCGGTATTCGTCGGCGAAAAGGGATATCTCACCCACCAGACGTACGGCGACAGCCCGAAGATTTTCCCGGCTGCCCTCGCCGCCGAAGCCGAGAACGTACCGAAGTCTTTCCCGCGCGTTGAGACCGGGCACGAGGTGAACTGGGCCCAGGCATGCAAGGGTGAGGCGAAGGCAAGCTGCCCCTTCGAGTACGCCGCACCGCTGACCGAAGTCATGCTCCTCGGCATCGTCGCCCTGCGGGCGGGCCAGAATCGACGCATCGAGTACGACGCCGCGAATATGTCGGTGACGAACGCTCCCGAAGCCAACCAATACTTGACCCGCGAGTATCGCGCGGGCTGGGCTCTCTGACCATGACACCTCGCATTTCATCTCGCGTGCTTCGACTCGCAACGTTAGGCATCCTGGTCGGCTGCGCGGGGGCAAAGCCCGCAATCGCGCCGGCGCAGGTGCCGAATACGCTCACCGCCGAGGAGAAGGCCGCCGGCTGGAGACTGTTGTTCGACGGGAAGTCGACCGCCGGATGGCGAGCTTACGGCGCAGACACCATGCCCACGGGATGGCAGGCCGTCGATGGTTCGCTGGCCCGCGTCTCACGGGCCGCCGACATCATCACGAAAGACCAATTCGGCGATTTCGAGCTTACCCTCGACTGGAAACTCGAGCCGCGCGGAAACAGTGGTCTCTTTTACCGTGCGATTGAGGGTCTGGAGTGGATTTATCACGGCGCACCGGAATACCAACTCCTCGACGACGCGGGCCATAACGACGGGAAGAATCCCATTACCTCGGCGGGGTCGCTCCACAGTGTTTACGCCGTTCCGCGGGGCGTTGTGAAGCCGGCGGGTGAATGGAACACCACGCGGTTGGTGGCGAGAGGGGCGCACATCGAGCACTGGCTCAATGGCCAGAAGGTCGTCGAGTACGAGCAGGGGAGTCCCGATTGGGCCAAACGCGTTGCCGGCTCCAAGTTCGCCGCCTGGCCGCCCTACGGAAAAGCGATGAAGGGCCACATCGGCCTCCAGGAGCACGGTGGCCGCGGGGAGTTCCGGAACATCAAGATTCGGGAACTGAGGTAGGGCAGCGCAGAGCGTAGAGCGCAACGCGCAAAGGGGTGGATTCCGAAGCCCTATGCGCTTTGCGCTTTGCGCTTTGCGCTATGCCTGAGTTCGCCGAGATCATTGGGGCCGCCAGGTAACTGAACCAGTCCCCGGCGGTGTCAAACGCTCCAAACCTACCCTTGGACATGCGGCCATCGCCGTTCGGCCCTCGAAGGGGGCCCAGGGTACTGGCTGGACTAGGTTTAGGGTTCGGGGCGAGACCGGGAAAAAGCCTGACTCCTTTCAACGATCCCGCCGTAAGGGGTGTCGAACAACGAACCGACGAGAACCGTTCCTGTGGACATCAGAAGAGATCCGCCCAAGAAGACGAAACGGAACGTGCTGATCGCTGGAGGCGTTGTTGCCGCCGTGTTGTTGACGGTCGCACTGAGCCAGCTCGAAGCACGCCCGCCGTCCGTGGCGCGCGCCGAAGTCATCATCGACTCCGTGCAGCGCGGAGAACTCATTCGCAATGTGCGCGCGCCCGGAACACTCGTTCCAGAGAACATCCGCTACATCGCCGCAGTCACCAGTGGTCGCGTCGAGGCTCGTCCGCTGCGTCCAGGCTCCATGGTCACGCGCGGAACGGTGATCCTGGTATTGAGCAATCCCGATGAACAGATGCAGATGTTGCAGGCGCAGCAGCAGCTCGATCAGGCGGAGCAGAACCTCGTGACGCTCAAGGCGAACCTCGAGAGCAACAAGCTCAGTCAGGAATCCGCGATTGCGAGCCTGCGCACGCAGCTGGCGACAGCCGAACGCAACAAATCGACGTTCGAGGCGCTCGACGCGTCGCGGAAGGGGTTAGCGTCGGAGAACGAGATCAAGACGGCACGGGAGCTTGTCTCCCAGTTGACGACGCAGGTCGGCATTGAAGAGCGAAAGCTCAAGTTGCTGGAAGGCTCAATGGCCGATCAGGTCAAAGGCGCCGAGGAGACTGTGGCCAGCAACCGGGCCATCGTTCGATTCAGGCTGGATCGCATTGCGTCGTTGAATGTGACGGCTGGCATCGACGGCCAGCTCCAGTCGATGAGTCTCGAGGACGGACAGTGGGTGAACTCGGGGACCGAGTTGGCGCGCGTCGCTCAGCCTGGTCGGTTCAAGGCAGTGCTCCGCGTTCCCGAGTCGCAGGCCAAGGATGTTGTCGTCGGTCAGAGGGTGGACGTCGATCTGCATCCCGCGATCGTGAAGGGTCGCGTCATGCGCGTCGATCCTATCTCGCAGAACGCCACCGTGACGGTGGAAGTCGCGCTCGAGGGTGAGATGCCCCAGGGTGCGCGGTCAGACCTCAGCGTCGACGGCACCATCGAGATCGATCGCATTCCCAATACGCTTTTTGTGCAGCGTCCGGGAAACTCCCAGCCGGATCAAACCGTTGGGCTGTTCAAGCTGGAGGCCGACGGAAAGACGGCGGTCCGCACGAACGTGAAATTCGGCAAGGCGTCCGTGAACTTGATCCAGGTGTTGGCCGGCCTTGATATCGGCGACAAGATCCTGATCTCGGACATGGGGCAGTACGATACCGTGAACCGCGTGAGAATTAATTGATGGCGCATTAGCTCAGAGCTCGGAGGTCCGAGGTCAGAGCAAGACCGCTGACCCTCCGACCCGGGAACTCTGAGCTCTGAGCTCTGACCTGGATCTAACCCGCACTTGGAGCAGAAGATGGAACCCCTGATTCGGATGGAAGGCATCAAGAAGGTTTTTTACACGGACGAAGTCGAGACGCATGCGCTGGCAGACGTGCACCTCGACATCCATCCGGGCGAGTACATCGCCATTGCCGGCCCGTCGGGGTGCGGCAAGACGACGCTTCTTTCCATCCTGGGTCTTCTCGACACGCCCACTGACGGGATCTACTCCCTGAGCGGCGAGCATGTCGCCAAGCTGTCCGCGTCCGACCGGGCCCGGATTCGCAACCGGCAGATCGGGTTCATCTTCCAGGCGTTCAATCTGATCGGCGACCTGACAGTCTACGAGAACGTCGAACTCCCGCTGACGTACCGTGGCATGTCATCGCAAGAGCGGAAGAAGCGAGTGGCCGATGCGCTCGAACGCGTTCAGATGGCCCATCGCATGAAGCACTATCCATCGCAGTTGTCAGGCGGTCAGCAGCAGCGTGTCGCGGTGGCGCGCGCTGTAGCCGGTGATCCCGCGATCCTCCTGGCCGACGAGCCGACGGGTAACCTCGACTCAGTGAACGGCGAAGCCGTGATGGGGCTGCTGCAGGAGCTTCACAAGGGCGGCGCCACGATCTGCATGGTGACGCACGATCCGCGTTACGCGGCGCATGCCGACCGCTCGATCCAGCTGTTCGACGGCAAGGTGGCTGACGACGCGGTTGTAACGCACTAGCAGGACGGGTGACGGGAGACGGGGGACGGGAGAGAGCGCATCGACTCGCCTTGATGGCGTCGGCGCGACCCACCAGCGACCTTTTGATTTGAAATCTCCCGTCACCCGTCCCCCGTCTCCCGTCCACTATGTGGCCATTTCGTTCTTCTACCGCGCTAGCCGAAACCGAAGAGCGCGTTGAGCCCGGCCCGCTCCTTTCATTGCGCGGGCTCGAGAAAATCATCGAGTCCCCCGCGGGGCGTCATTTCCTCCTCAGGCGCGTCACGTTTGACGTCGCACCCGGTGAGTTCATCACGGTCATGGGGCCGTCGGGGGCGGGGAAGTCCACGCTCCTCGCCATCCTCGGCATGTTCGATGGCGCGTGGACCGGCGAATACCACTTTCGTGGTCACCCGGTTCATCGTTTGGACAACAAAGCTCGCCTGTCGCTGAACCGCCGAAATATCGGCTTCGTCTTCCAGCAGTACCATCTGCTCGACGACCTGACGGTGGCCGAAAACCTTGATGTGCCGCTGTCCTATCGGAACGTGCCGAAGGACCAGCGCATCGCGATCGTGGCTGACACGCTCGACCGGTTCCAGATCGTGGGAAAGAAGGACCTGTATCCGCGCCAGCTTTCCGGCGGCCAGCAGCAGCTGGTCGGCGTTGCGCGCGCTGTCATCGCCCGCCCCGCGCTTCTCCTGGCCGACGAGCCCACCGGCAACCTGCACTCGTCGCAGGCGCGCGAGATCATGGAGCTCTTCACGCGGCTCAACCGCGAAGGCACCGCGATCATCCAGGTCACG
>CAZSNV010000262.1:0-6755 GCA_964608035.1 uncultured Gemmatimonadaceae bacterium
CTCGGCCTGATCGAGCGCGTGCTGATATTGGAGTCGCCCGACGCAGTCCTTGTTTACGGCGATACGAATTCGACTCTTGCTGGCGCCCTAGCCGCGGCCAAGCTCAAGATACCGATCGCCCATGTCGAGGCTGGGCTTCGCAGCTTCAATCGGGACATGCCCGAAGAGATAAACCGGGTTGTGGCGGATCACCTCGCTCGGTGGCTCTTCGTGCCATCTGAGACGGCTCGACGCCACCTGGAGCGGGAAGGCATCGGCGCGGGCGTGCATGTTGTCGGCGACGTAATGCTAGACGCGATAAAACTGTTCCACCCTCGCGCGGCGCGTTCACAAGTTCTTGAGCGTCTGGGGGTCCGGCCTAAGCAGTATTACGTTGCGACCATTCATCGAGCTGAGAATGCGGACGACGTCGACTCGCTCTCCGCGATTCTCGCGGGTTTAGCTGATCTCGACAGAACCGTCATTCTTCCGCTGCATCCGCGGACGCGAAAAAGCATCGAAGCGAACCAGATTCGCGTCGGCCCTCCGGTGCGTGTGATCTCGCCCCTCGGCTATATCGACATGTTGGCATTGGAGCAGGACTCCGCCTGCGTGCTGACCGATTCGGGCGGCATCCAGAAGGAGGCGTATTGGCTTCACGTGCCATGTGTCACGCTCCGAAACGAAACGGAGTGGCCCGAGACTGTGGCTGCTGGGTGGAACGTCCTCGTAGGGCACGACTCCGCAGACATCGTGGCGGCAGTGCAGCGGAGCCAACGGATACCCCAGGCACACGCCGATCTCTATGGAAACGGCACAGCTGGGAAACAGATTGCCGCGATCCTGCAGCGCGCCAGCGTTACCTAACTCCGCGCGACAAGGCCTGAGGCACATCGAAATGAGGACCGTGCCCTCATGGGGATCCGTCGGGCTCGTTTACAGTTGGCGTCATGTGCGGTATCGGTGGCGCTCTTCAACTGTCCTCGCAGCCGTTGGGCGATCTGTCGCGCACGCTAAAGGTCATGAACGTGTTGCAGGCACATCGCGGCCCGGATGACGAGGGTCTATGGGCCCACGCGCGAGGACACGTCGGTTTCGCGCACAGGAGACTGCGCATCATCGATCTCACCACGGGCGCGCAACCGATGACAGACGGCGATGGCAACTGGATTACCTACAACGGAGAGATCTATAACTATCGGGAGCTTCGCGAGGAGCTTGGCGCCGATTCATTTCGGACGTCTTCGGACACCGAGGTCATCCTGCGCGCCTACCGCCGCTGGGGCGAAGACTGCGTCGCTCACTTCCGCGGGATGTTTGCGTTCGCGCTGTGGGATGAAGATCGAGAAGCACTTTTTTGCGCGCGAGATCGTTTCGGGATAAAGCCGTTCTACTACACGGTAGTCGGTCAAACGCTGTTTTTCGCTTCAGAGGCAAAGGCGCTGTTGCCCTTCGTCGACAGCATCGCAACTGATCACGAAGGCCTGAAGGATTATTTGGCGTTTCAGTTCTGTCTGAACGGCAAGACCCTGTTCCGAGGCATACGGGAGCTGCTACCCGCGCATTCTCTGACGGCGCGCGCGGGCCATGTCGCGTCACGACGCTACTGGGACATCTATTACCGTCTCGATTTCGATCACACAGCGCGCTACTTCGAGGAGACGATTCGCAACCTCATTTCAGAATCTGTTGAGTTGCACATGCGCAGCGACGTGCCAGTGGGGGCCTATGTCAGCGGGGGACTTGACTCCGCGATCGTGGCCTCCCTCGCCGCCCGCGGTCGACCTGAGGGATTCCGGGGTTTTACTGGGAAGTTCGGCAATGGCCCGGCGTATGACGAAAGCAGCTACGCGCGGCTCGTCGCGGGCGCGGCCGGGTTCCCACTGGAAGAAGTCGAGATCGGCTCGGATGACTTCGTGAAGGAAATTGAGCGGGTCATATACCACCTGGACTTTCCGACAGCAGGACCTGGTTCGTTTCCCCAGTACCTTGTGTCGCGTCTGGCAAGCCGGTCTCTCAAAGTTGTTCTCGGCGGACAGGGTGGCGACGAGATATTCGGCGGCTATGTCCGCTATCTGATCGCATATTTCGAGCAGTGCATCAAGGCCGCTATTGACGGAACAGCGCACTCCGGAAACTTCATCGTGACTTACGAATCGATCATCCCGAACCTAGTCGCGCTTCGAGGCTATAAGCCGCTGCTCCGCGAATTCTGGCGGGATGGACTCTTCGACGACTTGGACAAACGCTATTTTCGACTTATCAATCGCGCCTCGGAGTTGGACGAGGAGATCAACTGGGATGCACTGGGCGACTATTCGCCCTACGAGACGTTCCGCTCCATCTTTCGCGGCGACAACGTTGGAAAGCAATCGTATTTCGACAGCATGACCCATTTCGATTTCAAGACTCTTCTTCCAGCCCTGCTTCATGTGGAAGATCGAATGAGCATGGCGCATGGTCTCGAGTCACGTGTTCCTCTCCTGGATCATCCTCTAGTGGAGTTGGCCGCCACGATTCCGTCTAATGTCAAGTTCAAGGACGGCTCGATGAAACACGTCCTTAGAAGCGCCACTCGCGGACTGATTCCTCCGCAGGTGTCGGACCGGCAGGACAAGATGGGATTCCCAGTTCCGCTTCATGAGTGGCTACTTGAACGCGGCACGGTCCGAGACTACGTTGTCGATGTGTTTTCGTCTCGTCGTGCACGAGAGCGCGAGTTCGTCGACAACCAAATCGTAGTCAACAACCTGGACCAGGAGCCAAGATTCGGCCGAAAGCTCTGGGGACTTCTGAGCCTCGAGCTTTGGCAACGTTCGTTCCACGATCGCGAAGCGGAGATTCGCCGGATGGCACAGACCGAATTGGTCTGACGGCCATGCTGACCGTGCCCGGCGTAGTCGCACTTCTCGAATTCCCTTCTGTCGTGAGGCGGCCTCACGGTGTCGTGATGGCTCTCATACGGTCGTTGTGGCGATGTACTCGTCGTGAAAATCGGCTTCGCTTGCTTGAGCGGGCGCTGGCTCTGGGTGGGGGACGTGAACCGGCAACAAGGTCAGACCAAGCTCCTGCGCTACGTGGCTCCCTGCCACTCGCCGATGACGTCGACCACGCGTTGCTGCATTTCCTGGGTGAGCTCCGGATAGACCGGAAGCGCGAGCGAATCGCGAGCGGCGATTTCGCTCTGGGGGAACTCGCCTTCCTTGTGGCCGAGATAGCGGAAAGAGTCCATTAGGTGCAACGGGATGGGGTAGTAGATCTCGGTACCGATCTGCGCCTGACCGAGATGCTCATGCAGGGCGTCGCGTTCCGCCGTCCGCACAACGAACTGGTTGTAGATGTGCCGCCGCTCGGGAACGTCCACGGGCGCCGTAACCGCTCGTCCACCCTTGGTAGAGAGCGTGCTCAGCATCGACGTGTAGCGCTGTGCATTGCGCCGGCGGCCTTCGGTCCAGCCTTCCAGGTGCCGCAACTTCACGCGGAGCACCGCCGCCTGAAGGGCGTCAAGCCGGAAGTTCCCGCCGATCAGCCGGCTGTGGTACTTCGGTTTCGCCCCGTGCGCACGAAGCAACCGCAGGCGTTCGGCGAGCGCGGCGTCGTTCGTTGTCACGAGGCCTCCGTCGCCGAAGCCGCCGAGATTCTTCGAGGGGAAGAAGCTGAAACAGCCAAAGTGCCCGATGGATCCTGCTCGACGCCCCCGGTACTCGGCGCCGATCGCCTGGGCGGCGTCCTCGATCACTAGGAGGTCGTGTTTCGTCGCAATTTCCATGATTGGATCCATCTCCGCGGTCTGCCCGAACAGGTGAACCGGGAGGATCGCCCTCGTCCGGGGCGTGACCACATCGGCGATCCGGGCGGCGTCAATGTTGTAGTCGTCGGCCCTGATGTCCACGAAGACAGGCCGCGCGCCTACACGGGCTATCGCACCGGCGCTCGCGTAGAAGGAATAGGCGGTCGTGATCACCTCGTCACCTTGACCGATACCTGCGGCCATGAGCGACACGAGCAGCGCATCGGAGCCGGAAGAGACCCCAACAGCGTGAGCGCACCCGCAGTACTCCGCGATCTCACGTTCGAAAGCCTCCACCTCGGGGCCGAGGATGAAAAGCTGCGATTCGACCACGCGGTCCATTGCTGCACGGATCTCGTCCCGAATCGCGGCGTACTGCGCTCTTAGATCGAGCAGGGGGATCCGCGGCACGGTCTTCAGGGTCAAACGGTCGCCTCGGTTCGCGCGAGCTCGCTGTCCTCCGGCCAATCGAGGCATCGGAGATTTCCGCTTTCCTCTCGGTAGCTCCACCCGCTGACGGGGCAACGAAGGAGGCCTTTGGCGTCGGGCCTCGGGAGGCGGAAGCCGTGTCGGCTCATCCATCCTGTCCGAGTTGCCGGCACACCGGTCATGAGGGCGTAGTCGGGCACGTTGCCGCGAACGACCGCACCCGCCGCGATGAATGCGTACCTGCCTAGAGTCGCGCCACACACGATGGTCGCGTTCGCCCCGATGGTGGCTCCGCGGCGCACCAAGGTTCGCTGGTACTCCGTGCGCCTCGGGATCTCCCCCCGCGGATTCACAACGTTTGTGAACACGCAGGAAGGTCCGCAGAAGACGAAATCCTCGAGGACGACTCCTTCGTAGAGAGAAACGTTGTTCTGGATCTTGACGCCATCGCCCACCACCACTCCGGACGCAACAAACACATTCTGCCCGAGCACGCATCCGCGTCCGATTCGAGCGCCGGCCATTACGTGCGAGAAGTGCCAGATTCTTGTGCCGTCGCCAATGTCAGCAGGCTCGTCCACGATCGACGAGGGATGGCGGTAGTAGCCGCTCAAGCGATCGTCCCGGCCGCGGTGTTGACCCCACGGAGATGGACCGGTGCGCCCTGCTGCTCAAGCGAGCGTTGTGCGGCCTCCAGAACGCTGAGGACCCGCAGGCCGCTTGGGCCATCCGTCAGCGGGGGCCGCCGCGTGTGGACCGACTCGAGGAAGGCCGCGCACTCGAGGCGCAGCGGTTCGGTCGCGTCGAACGGGACCAGCAGGCCTTCGCCCCGGATAGACACAGGCTCGCCGGAGCCGAACTCCACTCGGCGATCGTAGATCTCGAGGCGTTTGGAGACGTCGTCGAAACTCGCCATCTTCTTGGAGCCGATCACGACGAGCCGCTGCTCCTTATAAGGATGCAGCCACGAGACGTGGATGTGGGCGCGCACTCCACCTTCGAACAGCATCGTCGTCAGCGTCACGTCCGCGATGCCGCGCTGCAGATACGTACCCCCAACGGCGGTCACCGTCGTGGGCGTGCTCCCCACGATCCGCAAGATAGCCGCCACGTCGTGCGGCGCGAAGCTCCAGAGGATGTTCTCCTCACGACGGACCTTGCCGAGGCTCAGCCGATTCGAAAAGACGTAGTACACCTCGCCTAGGTCGTCCCGCACGAGTTCGAGCAGTCGCCGAATGCCAGGGTGGTACTCCAAGACGTGGCCCACCATGAGGATCCGGTTGGCCTCACTTGCGACTCGGACGAGCTTCTCACCTTCCGCCAAGGTCAACGCGAGCGGCTTCTCCACAAACACGTCCCGCCCGCTCTGGAGCGCACGCCTCGCTAGGGCATAGTGGGTCTCCGCAGGCGTCGCAATTGCGAGGGGAGATCCATCGGATAATGCCTCTTCGAAGTCCGACATCAGCCTGGTCTCGGGGGCGATCGCGCGTGCTCGCTCGCGAGCTCCTGCCCGGGTCTCGCAGACGGCCGCCAAAGCACCCAACTCCGCAAAGTTGCGGACGAGATTCTGACCCCAGAATCCGCACCCGACGACGATTACCCCCATCTGGACCTTTCCTCAGCGTCAATGGATGTCGCGCGGTCGGATGAGCGTACAGCCCGTGGTACTGGTGCACGCGCGTGCGCGTTCAGCGACGATTCCAGGCGATGAACTACCCGGGCGCGGATTGTCGCGCGCAGAATCATTCTCGCTTTCCTCTTTGGGCATCCTGTACCAAGCCCGATACTGGAGTCGATAGCGACTGCTGTGGCTAGGCCTAGGAGAGGCCGGAGGTAAGGCCCGCGAATGTGTGGCATTGTCGGCCGCCTCAACTTCCGCACAGGGAGGCCTGTCGATGAGCAGGTCTTGCGCGGAATGACCGACCTCATCGCACATCGTGGACCGGATGACGAGGGCTGGTTCGTGCGCGGGGCGGTGGGACTGGGCAACCGTCGGCTCGCGATCGTCGACCTGTCTCCTGCTGGTCACCAGCCGATGTCCAGCGATGACGGCACGACCTGGGTCACATACAACGGCGAGATCTACAACTTCCGCGAGCTACGGACGGAGCTCGAGGCACGCGGACATCGTTTTCGCTCGGACTCGGACACGGAGGTGCTGCTCGCGGCCTACCGGGAATACGGCGTCGCGTGCCTCGACCGGTTGCGCGGAATGTTCGCCTTCGCTATCTGGGACGATGCGAAGCGCCAGCTGCTGCTCGCGCGCGATCGTCTCGGCAAGAAACCACTCACGTATCGGCTGGATGAGGACGGGATCGCGTTCGCGTCTGAGACGAAGTCGTTCCTCGCCGAGCCGGGCTTCGTTCCTACACCCGACCGCGAGGCTATCTGGCACTACCTGACCTATCAGTACGTCCCGAGCCCTCGCTCGGCATTCGTGGGCGTCCGGAAACTTCGTCCCGCGCACTACCTCCTTGTGCGGGACGGCGAGGTGATCGAGACGCGCTACTGGCGCCTCAGCTACGCGAACAAGCTCCACATCGACGAGGAGGAGGCC
>CAZSNV010000263.1:0-6735 GCA_964608035.1 uncultured Gemmatimonadaceae bacterium
ACGTCGCTGGTCGGCCTGACCACCATTCGCGATTACGACGAGTACACGTTCACGCATTCCGTCAACGTCTGCATCTTCTCGGTGGCGCTGGGCCGGCGCCTGGGCCTGACGAGACTGCAGCTCTTCGACCTCGGGCTGGCGGCGCTGTTCCATGACATCGGCAAGTCGCGCGTGCCGCTCGGTGTCCTCAACAAATCCGAGAACCTCTCCGACGAGGATTGGCGCTGGCTCGCCGCGCATCCGTGGCTCGGCGTGCTGGCGTTGTTCCAGATCCGCGGACTGCAGGACATGCCGTACCGGGCGATGGTCGTCGCCTACGAGCATCATATGAAGACCGACCTCACCGGGTATCCGCGCAGCGTGCGGCCGCGCGACCAGAGCATCTTCAGCAAGATCGTCGCCGTCGCCGATGGATTCGACGCCGCCACCTCGCGACGCGCCTATCAGACGGTTCCCATGTCCCCGGCCGCGGTGCTGGCCGGCATGCGTGACAACCCGCGCCGTGGATTCGATCAGGTCATCGTGAAAGGCTTCATCAACCTCGTTGGCGTCTACCCGGTTGGCACGCTTGTGGTGCTCGACACGTTCGAACTCGCGATCGTCCACTCGGTGAACCCGAATCCGCAGGCCATATCCCGGCCAGTGGTGCGCATCGTCAGCGACGACCGCGGCAACGTTCTTTATCCGGGAGAACTCGCCGACCTGACTGAGCAAACGTCGACCGGCGTCTTCCGCCGCACGATCATCAAGACCGATCTGCCCGAACGGTATGGCATCACTGTCGGCGACTACTTCCTCTGACGTGCTGCGCGACCGCTTCGCCGCCCTCGCGCGGCAGGGGCGGAAGGCGCTGGTTCCGTATATCACCGCGGGGCACCCGACACCTGTGCGCTCGCTCGAATTATTGCGCGCGCTCGAGGGGGCCGGCGCCGACGCGATCGAAGTCGGTGTTCCATTTTCGGACCCGATGGCCGATGGACCCGTCATCCAGGCCAGCTCGCAGGCAGCGCTCGACGCGGGGATGACGCTGGATCGCACGCTCGAGCTGGTTGCCGGGGCGGGGTTGTCGATTCCGCTGGTGCTCTTCAGTTACCTGAATCCCGTCGTCGCCGCCGGACCGGACGTGCTCACCCGCGCCGCCGCGGCGGGCCTCCACGGCATCCTGGTCACCGATCTTCCGGTCGGCGTCGATCCGGAACGGGAGCGCTGGTTAGGCGGCGGACCGCTCGCGTTCGTCAGGCTGGTCGCGCCGACCACCCCGGATGACCGCATGCGTGAGATCGGCGCGCATGGGAGCGGCTTTGTGTACCTGATCAGCAGGCTTGGCGTGACCGGGGCGCGCGACGACGTGCCTGACGAGTTGCCCGACACGATCGGCCGCCTTCGCCGGGCGACCACGTTGCCGATCTGCGTCGGATTCGGGATCTCCAACGCCATGCAGGCCAGGCGCGTCGGATCGATGGCCGACGGCATCGTGGTCGGCAGCGCCATCGTGAAGGCCGCCGGAGAGAGTGTCGCTGCGGCGGCCAGGCTGGCGACCGAGCTCAGGGCCGCGCTGGACGAGGGATGATTCCGAAGGCACCCGCTGGTCTGTGGGCGCGCCTGCTGGCGATCGTCGGGACCCTTGTCCTCATTGCCGGTGCCGCTGGAGACCCGCGGTGGGTGGATCATCCCTGGGCGCTGGCGGTCATGATCTTTGCCGCGGCGCTGTTCCGGATGCGCGCCGTGTCCATCACCAAGTTCGCGTCGCTGAATGTAGTGCAGGTGGTGGCGATGGCGGGTGCGCTTGCGGCGGGCGTCACCACCACCGCGCTGGCGATCTACACAGGCGTCCTGCTGGCCGACGTGTTCCATCACCGCAAGCCCTTCACGGCCTCGTGGATCAACGCGTCGCGCGAGATGGTCACGCTCTATGCGGCGTACGGCATCTATGCAGTGCTGGCCATTCGCATCCCGGAAACCAGCACGGGAGCGCTCGGGCCCGAATCCGTGCCGGTCATCGCAGTGTTCTTCCTGGCGTACTTCATCCTCAATCGCGCCGCGTTGTACGCCACGCTGCTGGCGCGCAACAAGCTGCTGCCTGACGAGCAGGCGCTGATTCTCCGTTACGAAGTCATCGTCTTCTTCGCGTCCATGGTCGCGGCGACGGCGATCCTGATCGCGCTCGCATTCATTGGCCGGACGGCGTGGATCGTTCTTGCGGTCGCGTTGCTCTTTGCCGGCATGCTGCTCCGGCGAATCCTGGTGGAGGCCGTCGCTGCGGAAGAGCTCAACCGCATTCACGCGATGGACATGGTGGTTTCGGCCGATGGGAGTCTCGAGGAATCGTTCCGGCGGATCGCTGCGCTGGCGAACCGGCTCATTAACTGGCGCGACTTCCGGATACTGCGCATCGAGAACGGTGAACCGCGCGTGGTCTTCAGCATCCGCGAGGGGTTGCTGGCGACGTCACGGGAAGCGAACGGCGGCATGGGGCGGCTGCGCCGCACCGCGGTGGACCGCGGGCAGACGCTCGTTGTGCACGACGCCTACCGCGACGATCGTGTCAGCGATGCCCGGCCGGAGGCGCGGAGTATCGTGGTCGCCCCGCTGCGATTCGGCGACCGGATGCTGGGCCTCCTCGAGATCGAGCACCATAAGCGCCAGGCGTACGGGGAGAAGCAGCTCGTGGTGGTGGAGCGTTTCGCCACCCAGCTTTCGACGACCATCCAGATCCAGGAGCTGCGCCGTCCGCTGGCCGAGGCGTTAGGCAGGCTGGAAGGGCAGCTCGACCGGCTGGGCGAGTCGGCGCGGTTGTTGCGGAGCGGCGCCGAATCGGTGGTTGGCCTGGTGTCGGACATCAATCGCGGCATTGCCGAGGAGGCGGAAGAAGCGACGCTCAGCCGGACCGCCGCCGACGACCTCTATCGATCGACCTCGGCTATCGCGCGCGATGCCGGCGAGGCGGCCGCGGCAAGCGACAAGTCGGCGCTGCTGGCGTCCGAGCATCGCACGATCGTCGCCAGTGCCGTGGAGCGGCTCGTGACCGCCAAGGGAATCGTCGCTGATTCGTCGTCCCTCGTGGGCGACCTGCACCAGGGCGCCAAGCGGATGACCGAGTTCATTCGGGTCATCCGCGATCTCGCCGACCAGACGAACCTGCTCGCGCTGAACGCGGGGATCGAGGCCGCGCGAGCCGGCGAGGAGGGGAAGGGCTTCGCGGTTATCGCCGAGGAGATCCGCCGGCTGGCGGCGCAGAGCGCAAAGGCTTCGGAGGACGCCAACGCCATCCTCACCGGCTTCGCGGCGCAGATGGACCGGGCCACGCGTCAGATGGAGCGGGGCCGCGAAATGGTCGCGGACGTCGAGGTGCTGTCCGCGTCCGCCATGAAGGCGCTGTCGTCGATCCTTCAGGCGAGTGATGCCGCGGCGGCGTGGTCGCGTCGGATCGCCGAAGTCTCCCATGAACAGGAGGGGTTTGTCGCGGTGACCCGGGATCGCGCTGGTCGCATCGATGAGATTTCACGTCGCAATCGGGAGGGATCGGATGAGGTATCGCGTTCGGCGACGGAGCAGGCTGGGGCGCTGCAAGAGCTGGAATCGGCGACGCGGGAGCTTCGTGCGCTTGCTACGCATCTGGCCGATCTGACGAGGCGGTTGACGAGGATAGAGCACGTATGAGACGGAAGGCGGAAGGCGGATGTCGGACAACTGCAAATGCGATTCAGATCTGATCATTGGGTGGCAGTTTTCCGACGTCCGCCATCCGACTTCCATTTGGATGCGATCAATGTCAACTGAAGCCAACGAAACAACTATTACTCTCCCTTCCTGGGCCCGCGTGAGCGAGCGCCGGTTGGCGCACATCACGCGCGTCACCACACTTCTCGATCGGTGGGCTGCCGAACTGAAGCTGTCGCCTGACGAAACGAGGCAATGGCACGACGTCGGAGTGTGGCACGATGCCCTCCGTGATGCGGACGAAGCCGAGCTTCGCCATTGGGCGGGTGATGCCGTCTGGCCGCTGACCGTGCTCCACGGCCCGGCCGCGGCGCGGCGATTGGCGTCGGAGGGCGAGACCCGCACCGACGTGCTGGAGGCGATTCGCTGGCATACGTTAGGCAATCCCGCCTGGGCGCGGACGGGACGCGCGCTGTACATGGCCGACTTTCTCGAGCCCGGCCGCCCGTTTGCCCGCGCCGAGCGGGTGTTCCTGGCCAGGACGCTGCCGCGTGATTTCGACGGCGTCTTCCGCCAGGTCGTGCAGCTCAGGCTCGAGTGGACTCTTCGCGAGGGGAAGCCGGTGTTCCCCGAGACGGCGGCGTTGTGGAACCAGGTGCTCTGAAGCGAATCGCAATCGTCGCCGTGGCGGCCGTGGCGCTGGTCGTCGCGGCGGTGCTGTGGCGTGATACCGGGACGCTGACGCCGCCGGACAAGGTCACCGTCCTGGTGCCCGATGACGTGCGGATCAAGGTCGAGATCCTGAATGCCTCCGGGCAGCGCGGCCTGGCGCGGCGGGCCACCTTCGCCCTGCGCGACGCCGGTTTCGATGTCGTGCGCTTCGCCAATGATCCCGTGCGGCGCGACAGCACCCTCGTGCTGGCCCGCTCCGGCAACGACGGCTGGGCCGCGCTGGTGGCCCGGGCGTTAGGCGGGGCGCGCGTCGAATCGCGCCCGGACTCGTCACGCTACCTGGACGTCACCGTGCTTCTTGGCGCCGACTGGCGTCCCCCGACGAAGCCGTTCCACCCGTAGCTGCCCGCAGGCCGCGGCGATATCCAGTCCACGGCTCTTCCGGACGGCCACCTCCACCCCGGCGCGCTTCAGCTCCGCGGTAAAGCGGCGCATCGCAGCAGGGGTGGACGGCACGAAGTTGCCGGCGCCACCCGGATGCAGCGGGATGAGGTTGACGAAGGCGCCGCAGTCGCGCGCCAGGTGAGCCAGAGCGATGGCGTGTTCGATCGCGTCGTTGACGCCGCCCAGCATCACGTATTCGAACGTGACGCGACGCTCGAAGCGCCGCGCGGCGTCGATGACGTCGGCCAGCGGGTACTTCACATTCACCGGCATCAGCGATCGGCGGAGCTCGTCCGCCGGCGCGTGCACGGAAATGGCGAGCCTGAACTGTTCCGGACGCTCCGACAGCGCCACGATGCCCGGCAGCACGCCAACCGTGGACACGGTGATGTGTCGCGCGCCGATCCCGAGTCCCTGCGCGTTGTTGAGGATCGTGAGCGTTGCGTCGACCGCCTTCCAGTTCATGAGTGGCTCACCCATGCCCATGAAAACGATATTGGTCGGCTTCAGGGGAGGATCGAGCAACGCCAGCTCGCGAACCTGTCCGGCGATCTCGAACGGCTCCAGGTTGCGCGCAAATCCCATCGCCCCGGTGGCGCAAAACGCGCACTGAAGGGCGCACCCGGCCTGCGACGAAATGCACAGGGTCAGCCGCTTGCCTTCCGGGATCGCGACCGTCTCGATGGCCTGACCGTCCGCCAACCGGAAGAGAAGCTTCCTCGTGCCATCAACGGATTGCTGATCCGTATCGATCTCCAGTCGCGGCAACGCAAAACGACGCTCCAGCCGTTCGCGCAGTGCGAGCGGCAACGCGCTCATTTCGGAGAAAGACGCAACCGGTTTCTCCCAGAGATGCCGCTGCACCTGGCCGGCGCGATAAGACGGCTGACCTTCCTCAGCCATGAATGCGCTGAGTTCGGCCAAGGCCTCATGCGGCGTCAGGTTCAGGAGATTGGTGATCTGTTCCACGTCCGAAGCAGTCCCTGCGTTGTCGCGGTCGCGTCTTCAGACGGGACCTCGGGCAAATAGTCGAACGTGTTGGTGGGCATGGAGTTAAGTTAATCTACCTCAGGCTGCACGTCAACTCGCCTAACTACCAGTCGCCGAACGGCGACCCTAGATTACACGCGCCAACATGCCATACCCTGTACCCCCTGCGCGCGCCGCGAATCGCGGTGCTGCCGTTGCGTGAAGGACGGATCCTCCAGATCCCAGGGCTGCGCACGCGCGCGGACGCGAACTCCTCGGCCGACCTTCGTCCTGACGACCGCGCTGGTCTCGTGCCGGCGAACTGACGCACGGCTGACTGAGTGCAGCGATCGTTCTGCGTCCCGGTGAATTATCCCGGACGCAATGCGCAGCGCCGATTTCGGCGGGCGACCCTAACTGATTTCCCCCACGGAGGAAGCGAGTGACCGAGGCAAGTCCGATGTCGACCGGGTTGCGCACACACCAATGCGGCGCCCTCCGTCAGGAACACGTGGGCCAATCCGTCCGCCTTGGCGGATGGGTGCACCGCAGCCGGAATCTTGGTGGCCTCGTGTTTGTCGACCTGCGAGACCGGACGGGACTCGTCCAGGTCTCGTTTGATCCTCGCTCTGCCGGCGCCGAGGCCATGGCGGTGGCGGAGCATCTGTCGGCGGAATCCGTGGTGCTGGTCGAGGGCGCCGTCGTCGCGCGCCCGGCGGAAGGACGAAATCCGGAGCTCGCCACGGGCGATGTGGAAGTTCGCGGCTCATCGATTCGTGTCGTCGGCCCAGCCATCACGCCCGCGATCCCGGTCGCGCGTGGGAAGGGAGAGAAGCTCGCGGCAGAAGAGCTGCGACTGAAGCATCGCGTACTCGATCTGCGCCGCCCGGAGCTTCAGGAGAACCTCGTCCTTCGCCATCGCATGATGCAGCGCGCGCGGGCGACGATGTCGGCAATGGGGTTCCTCGAGATCGAAACTCCGATCCTCAC
>CAZSNV010000264.1:0-6729 GCA_964608035.1 uncultured Gemmatimonadaceae bacterium
GGCCAGCGGCGAGAGCTCCTTCGGGTAGTCGAGAACGAACGTCGGCGAATCGATCTTCCCCTCGACCAGCGCCTGGAAGATCTCATCGAGCAGCTTGGGACGGCTCAGCGTCGCCACCGCGTTGACGCCGACCCGTTCACCCAGGTGGCGCAGCGACGCCGGGTCGAGCGCCATCACGTCCGTCCCCGCGGCAGCATTGAGCGACGGGACCCACTCGATGCGCGGAAACGGCGGATGGAGCACCACCGGCTCGACCAGCGACTCGTCAGGCAGCACCAACCGGTCTTCATCCGATATGCCATCCACGCAAAGGACATCGTGCACGGCGGTCGATGCCGCGACCAGCACGTCCTCCACGCGCGACATCATGACCGAGTAATCGGCATACGCCTCGTAGAACTCGAGCATCGTGAACTCCGGATTGTGGGTCCGGTCGATCCCCTCGTTCCTGAAGTCGTGGCCGATTTCATACACCCGGTCGAGCCCTCCCACCACCAGACGCTTGAGATAGAGCTCGTCGGCCACGCGCAGGTAGAGCGGCATGTCCAGCGCGTTATGGTGCGTCAGGAAGGGTCGCGCCGCTGCACCACCGTACTGGGGTTGGAGAACCGGGGTTTCGACTTCCAGGTACCCCAGCCCGTCCAGGTACCGGCGGATGGCCGAGACCATGCGCGCGCGGGCGACGAATCGCCGCCGCACTTCCGGGTGCACGGCCAGGTCCGCATAACGCTGGCGGTAGCGCTGTTCGGGATCCGCAAACCCCGAGTGCCTGACGAGTCGGCCCTCCAGGCGCTCTTCCTTCCCGAAGGGCAGCGGACGGAGTGACTTGGCGAGGAGTGTCACGGATTCGACGCGGACCGTGGTCTCGCCGGTCCGGGTCCTGAAGAGCGGGCCCGACACACCGACCACGTCACCCAGGTCGAGCAGATCAACCAGCCGGAAGACCTCCTCGCCCAGATCATCGCGGCGGAAGTACAACTGGATCCGCGACCACTGGTCAGCGAGGTGCCCAAAAACAGTTTTGCCGTGCGGTCGCCACGCCACCAGCCGGCCGGCGAGACGAACGGTCTCTCCCTGTTCTACTCCCTCCGGCAGGGCCCGCAGCGCCGACGCGGCGTCGTGTGTTGGATCGAATGCGTAGGCGAACGGCG
This sequence comes from uncultured Gemmatimonadaceae bacterium, assembly GCA_964608035.1. Taxonomy (GTDB): domain Bacteria; phylum Gemmatimonadota; class Gemmatimonadetes; order Gemmatimonadales; family Gemmatimonadaceae; genus JABWBJ01. Next base: position 1,152 of record CAZSNV010000264.1, read on the forward strand.
CGATGCCGGCGGCTTCGAGATCGGCCAGCTTCTCGCGCCGCGCCTTCATGACGAAGTTGACGTCTCCGAGCCTTGGCTCCTCGCTCACGCCGCCTCCGCCCCGCCAGCGCCGAACCGCTTCAGGAAGGCCTCGATGAATTCGTCGATGTCACCGTCCATGACGCGCTGCACGTCGGGAATCTTCAGCTCCGTGCGATGGTCGTTGACCATCGTGTACGGCTGGAACACGTAGCTCCGCGCCTGGCTGCCGAAGGTGTTGTCCGCTTTCGTCGCATCCAGCTTGGCCTTCGCGGCGGCCTGCTTGTCCGCTTCAAGCTTATACAGCTTGTTCTTCAGCTGCTTCATGGCCGTCGCCTTGTTCTTGAATTGCGACCGCTCCTGTTGCGATGACACGACGATGCCGGACGGGATGTGCGTCAGCCTGACGGCCGAACTCGTCTTGTTCACGTGCTGGCCGCCGGCGCCGCTGGCCCGAAAGACATCCAACCTGATGTCTTCGTCCCGGATCTCGATGTTGATCTCGGTGTCGACAACCGGATACACGAAGACCTGGGCGAACGACGTGTGGCGTCGCGCATTCGAATCGAAGGGTGAAATCCTCACGAGACGGTGCACGCCGGTTTCGGTACGCAGGAAGCCAAACGCGTACAGGCCGCTGATCTCGAGCACGGCGCCCTTGATGCCCGCTTCCTCGCCCTCGCTCATATCGAGGATCTCGACCGTGTAGCCGTGGCGCTCCGCCCAGCGGGTGTACATGCGCATGAGCATCTGCGACCAGTCCATCGCTTCGGTGCCGCCGGCGCCCGCGGCAATTTCGATCTGCGCGCTGCGCCAATCGTCCTTCCCGCGAAGCAACGAACGCAGCTCGAAGGCGCGGAGATCCGTCGTGAGCGAGGCGGCCTCCGCATCAAGGTCGGCGATCATCGACGCGTCAGGCTCGGCGTCGAGCAGCTCGTCCAGCTCGCGCGCGCTCGTTATGCGGTCGGCGAGCTTGTCGAAGGGTTCAATCCACCCCTTCAGCTCCTTGACCCGCTGCACCACGCTGCGGGCGTTGTCCTGATTTCCCCAGAACGCGGCGTCCGCCATCTGCTCCTCGAGACGTCCCTGCTCCTCACGCAATCGCGCAAGGTCAAAGATGCCTCCGGAGCTCCTCGAGTCGTTCGCTCAACTCATTCAGCGAACGGGCGCGTTCCGATTCCGCCATGGGGTTTCCTGTCTCCGGGTGTGCGAAGAGCCGTCATCCCCCGAGGGGGAAACGGCTCGTCCGTCAAATGCATGCGTCGTGAGACAGCAGTATAGCGGGAAGCGAACCGCGCTTCCACCCCGCTAGAAGACCTTGCGCCCCCCCGACAGCACGTCATTCAAGGCTTCCTGGAAATGCGTCGTCGACTCGGCGAACTCGCGACCGACCTGCTCGACATACTCCTCGTAGCTCTTCTTGATCTCGTCGCGGAACAACTGCTTCAACGTGCCAGCCTTGAGGCCTTCCTCTCGCTTCGAGGGATGGTAGGCCACCATGTCGGACACCAGGGCCCGCGCGAGCCGCCGCGCCTTCTGGTTCGGATCATTCGCGAGAAACGGATTGATCGGTTTCCGCTGCACCACTGGTGTCGCCGGGGCCGGGGTCGACGGTGTGGAGAAGGCAGCTGACACACTTCCACCGACGGCAAAGGCAGGTGGCAGCGACGCTGCTTTCGGTGGCGGTGACGACTCCGGAATCGTGGATCTCGATGGTGGCGTGAGCGGCGCACCAAACGACGCAGCCAATTCCGTGGACGCCGGGTTTGCCCCCTTCGGCGGGGCTTCCTTCGAAACGACCGGCGAGTGTCTCGGCGAAAATGGAGGCGTCCGTCGTCGCGCGGGAGCCAGCGGTTCAGCGCTTCGTGTCGTGCTCGTGACTCCTGCCGACGGCGCGGCCGTGGCGCCACGCGGCGGCGGCGCAGCGTCGGATCGCGGTACTGGAGGTGGCCACGCAGTCCCCGCTGCAGCTGCGGCGGGAGTTCTGGCCCTCGCCAACACCGGTTTCGGCCCGGCGGGTGTGGTGCCGGGGGCCGGAGTGGGAGACGCCGTCCTGTGTGAAACCTGGAGATCGTCTCCCCAGTTGACGACCGCTCCAACCGGGATCAGGCCTCCGCACACCGAACAGCGGGCCCGCATCGACACGCTCGTGATCTTTGCGGGGTCCAGCCTGAAAACCGAACGGCACTCGGGACAGGAGACGTTCATCGGAAACGCAGGCTGGGTGGTGTCTGAAGTCCGGCACGCGGCTGCACCGGCGTGAACGCCTCCGTGCGCCGGTCAACCGAGAAGACCGACCCAGCAAGGGACTTTGCGTACGCCTTCATTTCGGTTGCGAGTTCGCTGACATGCGCGGCTGACGTGAAGGGTCTGCGCTCGTTTGTCACTACACCGATCGAGATAGTCATGAGAGGAACGCGATGGAGTTGTCCTCGCCGGTCCTTGCCGAAGTAGTAGCCCGCCTTGCGATCCGATTCGGAGTATTGAAACGGGACCAGCAGGTCGAACACTTCTACGATCTCGGCGCAAACGGACTGAACCGCACCAGCAGGAATGATGAAGATGAAATCGTCGCCGCCGATGTGACCGACGAACCCCCCTTCACCGCACACCCCCTTCACGACGTCGTGCAGTATACGAGCCAGCACGCGGATCACACGGTCTCCCTCGTGATAGCCGTAGCGGTCGTTGAACTCCTTGAAGTGATCGAGGTCGGCGTACGCCACCGCAAAAAGCTGGCTTCTGGCCAATTCCCTTGTGATGCAGCTCTCGATGATATCGGTCCCGGGAAGCCTCGTGGAAGGGTGGACATGGACATCACGGTCGGAACGCGTCAGCGTCGCGTTGAGTCGACTGCGTGCTTCAACAGCCGGCGTTACTTCCGTGAGCACTTCATCAGCGCCGGCGGCAAAGCACCGCTCCATGTCGCTGTCGCCAGCGCGGCACACTACGATCGTTGGGACCACGGCGGAATAGGAATCGGCCTTGATGCGCAGACATGCGTGCTCCGCGATCGACACATCGGCGCGCGCATCGACGATGACAACTCTCGGGCGACCGCGAAGGCATCGCGCGAGCAGCTCGTCGACGGACGTCACGACGGAAGGCGCGAGCCCGCTTTCTGACAACCAGGCGTCAACGGCCGCGACGACCGGGAGATCGGATGTCGAGAGAAGGAGGGCGACGAAAGAACTGGGCACGTGAGGATTAAGTTACGTTATATCAATGAGATATAGCGCTGACTTCACGCATCAGATGATGCACTTTTATCCTCAACTCGCCTGATCTTTATCCGGCGGGTTTGCCGGGTCAGCCCAATATGTGCGACGCGCCACCAGGTAGCACGCGAGCGCGCGCACCATGCCTAGAACGCGAAGCGCAGCGAGAGAAACGTCGGCGCCTGGCCGGCGTCCGCGGAAAACCCGGTGAACACCCGCGCCAGGTCCAGCACGAGGTTGTTGCGCGAGAAGCCGAGACCCAGAGTCGGGCCGCCGGCCTCGGATTCGGCGGAATCGAAGACGTAGCCGCCGCGCACGAACGCGCGCTTCTGCCAGACGAATTCGGCGCCGATCCGCGGAAGCGGTTTGTCGATATGCAGGCCATCGGTCAGGTCGACGGACACATTGAGCTCAGCGTCCGTCGCATAGCGCTCGGGCATCGGGTACCGGTACAGAAAGCCGACCTGAACCCGCGTCGGCAGCGGATCCGCCTCTTGACTGTCTTGCACCTGGAGGGCGAGCCCCATGTTGCGAACGCTCGCGCCGAGCACCACGCGCCGTGACCCGCCCAACTCGAGTTGCGCGCCGGCATCGATCGCAAACGTCTGGGCCACCTCGTTAGGAAAATCGCATGGACCCGTGCAGTCGACCCGCATCTGCACCACCTTGAACGCGACACCGGTCGCGGCGCGATCACGAATGGACGCGGCGTACGACGCCGCCAGCACGAACGACCGCGTGAGGACGGTTCCGGTCGGTGGGACGTTCGGATCGGTGGTGTTCTCCTGCTCGCCGTAGTTCTGCAGGTCGGCGGCGATGGCGAACACGCCGAGAGTCGACGGCACGATGAGGGTCAGGGCATCACCCGTGGCGAAGAAGTCCTGCGAATGGTGGATCGACATCTCGCGGCGCGTCGCGCCGGCAAGCGCGGCCGGATTCCACCACATTCCTTCGGACCCATCGCGCCGCGCGACGACGGCTTGACCGAGGCCGACTGCTCGCGCTCCAACCGGCCGCAGGAGGAACGCACCACCTTCGCTCCCCACGCTGCCCTGCGCCTCGAGTGTCGATGGACCAGTCAGCAACACCAGCGCGAGGACGGCCTTACAACGGAGTCGCTTCATCAATCAGCATGATCGGGATATCGTCCCGCACGGGATAGCTGAGGCGGCACGTCTGGCAGATGATTCGCGATTCCTCAGGTCGATACTCGAGTTCACCCTTGCACTTCGGGCACACGAGAATCGCGAGAAGCTGTTCAGACAGTGTCATGACCGCGGCACCTCCGGAAGTGTATACCCCAGTCGCCTCAGCGCTTCCTTATCCCGGCGCCAGTTCGGCAGGACCTTCACCCACAGGTCCAGGAAGACCGGCGACGACACCAGCTCCTCGATCTTCAGACGCGCCGCGCGCCCGATCTCCCTGATGCGCGCTCCGGCGTGGCCGATCACGATCCGTTTCTGGCTGTCACGCTCGACATAGATGACCGCCCGAATGTACACCGGACTTCGATCCTCCCGGAACTCCTCCACGACGCAGGCGATGGCGTGAGGCACCTCTTCGTCGAGCTGTTCGAGCGTCGTCTCGCGGACGAGCTCTGCGGCGAAGAAGCGCAGGTGCTGCGTGCTGACGTCTTCATCCGGGTAGAGAAACGGTCCTTCAGGCAGGAGCGCGCTCAAGCGCGTGCGGAGCTCGTCCACACCTTCTCCGGTGAGGGCGGAGATGATGCACTCATCGGGCGATGACCCGAGGCGGATTCTCTCACGCTCCGGCAACGGAAGGAGGTCGGCCTTGGTCCGGGCGACGAGGACCGGCGCGGCCGGCGGTGCGCTCAGACCGGCGAGTTCGCCGAGAGGTGTCGGGGCGCGCTCGGTGGCGTCGACGAGATGGAGAATGACGTCGGCGTCGCGCAGCGCCTTCAGCGCCGTGGCGCGCATGACGTGTTGCAGGGCGACCGTGGGTTCGAGCAGCCCCGGCGTGTCCACCAGGACGATTTGTGTGTCCTCGAACGTGAGGATCCCCGTCACGCGATCGCGTGTGGACTGCGCCCGCGGGCTGGTGATGGCGAGTTTCTGCCCGACCAGTCGATTCAGGAGGGTGGACTTGCCGACGTTAGGCTTGCCGACGACGGCGACGAAACCACTGCGGGACATTATGGGACGGGGGACGGGGGACGGGGGACGGGATTGCGCGCATCCGGAATATCGGGCTCTCTCCCGTCACCCGTCGCCCGTCTCCCGTCAAAAAAGAACAACCCCCCGATTGCTCGGAGGGTTGTTCGATGAGGTGCCGGCGACGGCCTACTCTCCCGCGCCCTCTCGGGCGGAGTACCATCGGCGCTG
>CAZSNV010000265.1:0-6710 GCA_964608035.1 uncultured Gemmatimonadaceae bacterium
CGCCATGTTGACGTGATCGTTCGGATGCACCGGCTTGTAGGTGCCCCGCTTGCCGCCGAGCAACTCGTTGGCGCGGTTCGCCAGGACCTCGTTCACGTTCATGTTGTGCGACGTGCCGGCACCCGCCTGGTAAGGGTCAACCACGAACTGCTCGTCATGTTTGCTGGCGAGCACTTCATCCGCCGCCGCGACGATCGCGTCCGCGAGCTTCGGATCGAGCCGCCCGGTCTCGCGATGCGTCAGGGCCGCCGCCTTCTTGATCCAGACCTGCGCCGTCACGAACGGCTTGAGCGGCCGCAATCCGCTGATGGGGAAGTTCTGGACCGCTCGCTGAGTCTGCACGCCATAGAGCGCGTCGTCCGGGACTTCGAGCGGACCGAGTGGATCCATTTCAGTGCGCACTGTGGTTCGCGAGGAGTGATGAGGAAAATGACAATGGGGGCGACGGCGCTCGCGCCGTCGCCCCCATGTTCTCCCGCGACCGAGTATCAGGGGCGCGGAGGAGTCGGAACCTGATAGGTGGAGATGACGCCCAGATTCGCATCGCCAGCCGCAACGTAATTCGTGCGCAGTCGGGTGGCCACTACCGAGCGCATGCTCGAAACCGACCAGGTCTGGTACCAGCGGAACGGAATGGAGCCTTCGCCGTCGTCTATGAAGTTGCAGAACACGTGGCGGGACAGGACGGTCGGAGTCGTTGCGGTGGCATAGCGCAGCGAAACAACCATCGCGCTACGCGGGGCCAGTGGCGCGGTCCACGTCAGCTGAATGTCCTCGGTCCCCGCGGGCACAGGGATTTCCGCCGGGAACAACGAAAAGGCTTCAGCCGTTTTTGCCCGGATTGAGCCTGCGGGGAAGCCGCCCGGAACACCCGTCGTATTGAGGACGATACTGTCGCCAGGCGTGAACGCGGGCGGGCTTGCCGCTCGATAGGCGATGCCGGTCGCCGTTGTCACTCGATCGAGCGTCGTGGTAACACCGCCGATCGTCGCGGGCACGTTCAGGCCGGCGTCGAGATAGGTGACGCCAATGAGATTGTTGCCCTCGGACAGCACGCCGTCGCCGCACGTGTCGGCGAGCGTGAGGTCCGCGTTGGGCACCGCGGACAGGTTGCCACTGAAGAAGAGTCCTTCGGCGTTCGCGAAGTGGGCGCCGGTTGCCGACTTCTGCGCGGAGACCGTCACGAACCCCCAGGTGAAGTCCTGATTGATGGCTTGGAGCGCGGTGTCGCATGCCACGATGAACGCGGTAGCCATCACGGGCAAAACCCAGGTCCAGCGGGAAGGCGAACGGAGTTGGCGCATGATCGGTCGGTCAGGGTGGAAGTCTGTCGGCGGCCCAACGGGACCGGCGACGTGCGGTCCAGAATAAATGTGCCTTGTGGATCGCCGATTCGCGAGCGGTGCGGCGCCTCGTCACCACCGGTCGCGCCGTGAAGCTTTTACGAGAGTTCTGCCTAACGTGAACTGCCCAGGAGCTCAAGGATCCAGGGATTGGACCGGCGTTCCTCGCTGACGGTCGTGGCCCCTCCGTGGCCCGGCAATACACGAGTGTCCGGTGGAAGTGCCACGATGCGACGCAGCGATCGACCCAGTTCGGCGGTGTTCCCGAGTGGGAGATCCGTGCGCCCGATCGAACCTGCGAAGAGACAGTCACCCACGAGCGCGATTCCGTGCCCGTGCACCGTGACGTGCCCCGGAGAATGACCCGGTGTGTGCATAACCACGAACGACAACCCACCGAGCTGAAGACCCTGACCCTCGACGAATCGTTCGCCCGGCACCTCGTCCCCGTCGAAGGGGAGGCCGTACGAGGCTGCTTGAAACGGACCGGCCTCGAACATCGGCACGTCAGCCTCGTGAAGGTAGACGGGGACCTTGAAGTGCTCCCGCAACGCCTTCACGGCGCCGACATGATCGAAATGCGCATGCGTCAGCCAGATTGCGCGGAGTCGGGCATCCGCCTGGTCCACACCGGCAATCAGGCGATCGCCATCGTCTCCCGGATCCACCATCGCCGCGTCACGACTGTCGCGATCGATGACGAGCCAGGCGTTCTCCTGAAGCGGACCCGTCTCGAACCCGACCACCTCCAGCGACGGATCACTCACGCGGGTAAAGTGGCGTCGCGACGGGCGGTGAGAAACTTCTCAACCGCGATGGCCGCGGTCGTCGCGTCACCAACAGCGGTCGTCACCTGCCGCGTCAGCTGCACGCGAACATCACCGGCGGCGTAGAGTCCCGGAATCGAGGTGGCCATGTTCGTATCCGTCAGGAGGTAACCCATGGCGTCGTGATCGACGTGCTCCTCGATGATGCCGGTGTTGGGCCGGAATCCGATGAAGACGAACATTCCGGTGACAGCCAGGTTGCCGAGCGCTCCCGTTTTCAGATGGCGGAGCGAGAGGTGATGCACCAGCCCCTCGTCATCGGCGTGGACCTGCTCCACCACGGTATCGAGAATCGGTTCGATCTTCGGGTTCTCGGCGACGCGCTTCTGAATGATCTTCGAGGCGCGGAACGCGTCACGGCGATGGATCAGGTAAACCCTCGACGCGTAGCGAGTGAGGAAATCCGCTTCTTCGCAGGCGGCGTCACCGCCTCCGATTACGGCAATATCCTGGCCGCGGAAAAACGCGCCGTCGCAGATGGCGCAGTACGAGACGCCTTTCCCGGCGTACTCCACTTCGCCGGGAATACCCAGCTTGATGGGAGTCCCTCCCGCAGTGACGATGACGGCGGGCGCCCGGTACACCTCACCATTGTCGCACACGCACTCGAACATGTCGCCGATCTTCCTGATCGCGGTCACGCCCGCGGTCCGGAACTCAGCGCCGAATTTCTTGGCGTGACCCTCAAACTTCTGCGCCAGCTCCCAGCCGAGGACCTGTTCGAAACCGGGATAGTCCTCGATCATCTCCGTATTCAGCAACTCCCCACCCGGCGCTCCTCGCTCGAGCACAACCGTGCTGAGCATCGAACGACCCGCGTACAGCGCGGCAGTCATGCCCGCCGGCCCGGCGCCGACGATGATGACCTCGTACTCGAACTCGTTGGACAAGAGAGATGGGAGAAGTGAGAGGGGAGATGTTCTCCCAGTCTCTAAATCTGAATGAGAGTCAAGCGCTTCGGTATTCTAAGGGGCCAGGACCCAAACGGCGCAGGGCCCATACATCGCACGGCCCAAACATCGCAAGGCCCAAACATCGCGGGGCTCTTCGGCGGTTCGCGCTGTCTGGCAATTCGCGCCGTCTGGCAGTTCGCGCCGTCTGGCAGTTCGCGCTGTCTGGCATTTCGCGCCGTTCGGCATTTCGCGCCGTTCAGCATTTCGCGCGTCTGGCAGTCGTCGGTCAAATCCTCACATGCCGCCCACCGTCCACGATAATGGTCTCGCCGGTTACGTACGTCGCACCCAGCAAGTAGAGCATCGCCTGGACGATGTCCTCGGGACTGCCATCGCGTTGCAACGGCGTCGTCGCGGTGAGGTGAGCCGCCGCTGCCGGATCGAAGTTCTCGGGAAGGAGAACCGTTCCTGGAGCGATGGCGTTGACACGAATTCGAGGAGCGAAAACACGCGCCAGTGCGCGCGTCAGGTACACCAACCCCGCTTTGCTGACTCCGTGCGGCACGTAGGCCGGCCACGTCTCGAACGCGGCCAGGTCCGCAATGTTGATGATTGAGCCGCCATCACGAAGGTGACGGGCGGCTTCCTGCGCGATCAGGAAGGGCGCGCGCAGATTCAGGTTCAGGACCGCGTCCCAATCGTCCGGCGTTATTTCGCCCATCGGCATGCGCAGCATCACGGCAGCCGAGTTGATCACGGCGTCGAGGCGACCCAGGGAACCAACGACCTCACGCACCAGGCGAGCCGGCGCGTCGCCGACGGTGAGGTCGGCCTGAAACAGCGTCGCCTTCCCACCGGCGCCGGCAATCTGGCGTACCGCCTCGTCAACCTTGGACGCCGCCGAGTGGTAGTGCAGCGCGATGTCGTAACCGTGACCGGCAAGGCCCACCGCCAGCGCGCGACCGACGCGGTGTGCCGCTCCCGTCACGAGAGCAACCGGGCGTTCCCGGGCCGCCGTCATTGTTCTCTGACCTCCTGACCAGCAGCAACCCGGACAGCGTGCGCCCGCGCCGCCTGGAGCTCCAGCCATTCACCCGGGACCTTCATCGAGCCGACTACCCGCGCCCCATCAGCGGCGCCATGGGAGTCCGATCCACCGCTGGGAACCAGCTTCAGGAACCTCGTCAGCGCCAGGAGCCGCGCGCGATCGTCGGCAGAATGCGATGGATGAATGACCTCGACGCCGTCGAGTCCCATCGCCGCCAGCTTCTCGATCTTGTCGCGGTTTCCGTACGGACCAGGATGGGCGAGAATTGCGATGCCGCCGCATCGATGAATCAACTCAATGGCTTCGGCAATGGTGATTCGCCGCTTGTCGAGGTACGCGGGGCGTCCGGCACCGAGATACTTGTCGAAGGCATCGCGCAAATCCATCGCCCACCCATTCTCCACGAGCGCGCGCGCCACGTGTGGACGGCCGATCGCCGCGTCCTTCGCCACCGCCATGACATCAGCGAACGTGATTCGCACGCCGAGCCCGTTGAGCAAGCGCACGATCCCCTCGGCGCGCTCACGACGGGCCTGCCGAAAGATGGCCAGCGAGTCACGCATCTCGTCCAGTTGAACGATGTGAAGACCGAGCACGTGAACTTCTTCGGGGCCCTCGTACGCGCTCAGTTCCACGCCGGCGACGAGCTCGATCCCCGCCTCCCGCGCCGCGTCGCGCGCAGCCGGGATTCCTTCCACCGTGTCGTGGTCCGTGAGCGCCAGGGCCTCGAGACCAGCGGCGCGCGCAGCCAGAACAACGACCTCCGGCGCGCTGGTGCCATCGGACGCCGTGGAGTGCAGGTGGAGATCGATGTGCCGCGCGGTTACCGGCGCGGCCGACGTGGTCACGGTGTGTAGCCGGCTTCGGGCGAAGTCTCCCCCGGCTGCGACTGCGCGAACAGACGACGGAGATCCTCGTCAGGCATCTCGGCGAGCGCCTGTTCGCGAGCGCGGGTGCCATGCGGGCTGAATCGCGTGACACGGACTTCGCGCGTGTCTCCCGTTCCGGCAACGAACAGGAGGCCGAACTCATCGTGATCGTATTGCGTCACGTATCCGGATGGAAAGACCCGCCAGGCCTTGCCGTCAATGCTGATGGAACGCGTTGGCATGCTCAGGACAGCTCCAGTTCGGAGAGGATATCGGTAGTGGGTTTCATTCCGGCGCGAGCGCGCGCGTCGCGAAGAAGGTCAGCGTCCGCCGCTTCAATGAATTCCAGGAATGCGGAAGGATCGGTTGGACTGCGGAAGATCCAGTAGTGGCACCCATCGCGAGCAAGCTGGTTGCGTCTCGCGCGCCAGGCACGGGCCGCTTCCGGCTCATCAGCCGGCTCCACGTGCTGCCATTCCGCCGTGAGCGCGCGCGGCACGATTCAGCTTCCGGGCTCGGGAATCGTTTCGAGCTGCTGCTTCACGAAACCGAGGAACCGGTCGGCATCGGCTCCGTCGACCACCCGGTGATCGAACGACAGGAAGAAGTGCGCGCAGGTGCGGATGGCGATGAGGTCCTCACCTTCGGTCCCCTTGATGACCTTGGGCCGCTTCTCGATCGTTCCCGTGCCGAGAATTGCCACCGTCGGCTGTGGAATCACGGGAGTGCCCATGATCGACCCGAACACACCGGGATTCGTTATGGTGAAGGTGGCGTCCTGCACTTCCTCAGGCTTCAACTTCTTGGCGCGAGCGCGCTGCGCGAGATCGTTGAGAGACCGGGTCAGTCCCGCAAGAGAGAAGTTGTCCGCGTCACGAATGACCGGCACGAGCAGGCCCCAGTCGAGCGCGACCGCGATGCCGATATGGTAGTGCTTGCGATAGACGATATCATTGCCGCGCACCGCGGCGTTGATCATCGGAAACGTCTTCAATCCCTCGACGACAGCCTGGATGACGAAGGGGAGGTAAGTGAGCTTGTCGCCGCGTTGATCGAATTCCGGCCGCAACTTGTCGCGCACCCGCGTGACACGCGTGAGATCCACTTCGAAGACTGTCGTGACATGTGCCGATGTCTGCTTGGAGAACGCCATGTGCCCGGCCGTGAGCCGGCGAATCTTGCTCATCGGCTCCACGACATCGCCCGGCCACGGCGTCACCGCGGGCGGCTGATAGTCGAACGCCGCCGGCGAGTACATCGATGCACGCGGCGTCGCAGTCGGCGCTGGAGCGCCCGACTCGAGATATGCGGTCAGGTCCTTACGCGTGACGCGACCCGCAATGCCGCTCCCACTCAGCGACGCGATATCGACTCCATGCTCGGCAGCCATGCGACGCACGAGCGGCGACGACTTTGTGCGCAGTCGTTCTTCGAGTGACCCCGGGGCTGCGGACGGCTGCGATGCCGGCGCTGAGACCCGACCGTCAGTAGCGGACGCCGCGGATTCACCGTCGGTCTTTGCGGCGACCGGCGCAGGCTGCGGCCGAACCGGTTCCGGCAACGAAGCCTTCGCGGCGACCGGAACGCTCGCGTCGGTTTCAAGACGAGCCACCACAGCGTTCACGGGGACTGTCTCGCCTTCGTTGACGAGGATTTCGGCGATGACGCCGGCACTCGCCGCCTGCACCTCGGAGTCGACCTTGTCGGTGGAGATCTCGAAGATCGTCTCG
>CAZSNV010000266.1:0-6683 GCA_964608035.1 uncultured Gemmatimonadaceae bacterium
CACGACTTTTGACTGTGTGACGAGGCGCTCGGCGTCCCTGGCTGCGACGCCTCGGAGGGCCACGCCACCGAGGAGGTAGAGCGCGGGGCCCGCAGGAGTCTGGCTTGGAGTTGTGGGCATGACCGGGAGAAGGGCGGTGCCCGAGGGGCAGAAGGGAGTTCAGCGCTGAAAGGAACGCAAAAAGAACGCGGAAGGCTACGCCGGCGAAACAGCCGCGGAGCCGGCCTCCGATAGCCTTGGATCACGAAAGGCGCGGTTCTCGCGCTGACCGCATACAACGTGACTGGAGGGTATCGGAATGACTCGCTCTCGCTCTCTCAGCATGGCGGCCGTGTTCGTGGCCGTCGCCTGCACCAGCAATCCTAACGCGATTCTCACCGGCCCAATCGATCCGTCGAAACCGATACCGCCAGCGCCATCAACCGCCATGATTGCCGGCCGAATCATCGTTTCCGGGGAGGACGCCGATCGTGTCGTTGACCTCCGCGATGATCACGGGGACGTGTTTCGGCTGTTGGGGAGCGTGGGCGCCCTGACCAGCGTCGATGGTGGCGACGTGATTGCGCACGGGACGTGGGATGCCAACCCCGGATTCGTGGTTCTGGAATTTCAGGTCGTCGGGATGTATGGCCGTCCGGCGCTGGACGGTGTGCTCGAAGTGTCGGAAGAGGGTTTCGCGCTTCGGCTCACGGATGGGTCGATGCGGCTCCTTCCAGAGCTGACTGATTGCGCGGACTACGTTGGCGCGAGGCTGTGGGTAGTTGGGTGGGACGAGGCCGCCGACGTGGCGTTCGGGTTGATCGCGGAGCTGCAGACCGACGGCGGTTTCCGAGCCATGTCTCGCAAGACATAACAACGAAGGCCGCGTCGGGCTTGAGTCCGGCCAGGCGCACGCTGGAGGGAGTCCACGGGGTCATCCGAGGGCTTCCTCCAGCAGGCCGATTGCAGCCAACGTGCAAGAGATCCGGTGCTCAGGAGGCTCTCGAGAGGGCCCCGGCTACATTTCCCGGATGCGATTCCACCTCGTCACACTCGGCTGCGACAAGAACACTGTCGACTCCGAACGATACGTCGCTGAACTGGCCGCCCACGGCGCCCAGCCGGCGACCAGCGCCGACGAGGCTGACCTGATCGTCATCAACACCTGCGGCTTCATTGACGCGGCCAAGGAAGAGTCCATCGAGGCCATTGTCGAGGCCACGAGATTCAAGTCGTCAGGCAACTGCCGCATGGTCGCCGCGGTGGGCTGCATGGTCGAACGACACGCCGATGAACTCCGCGACTCTCTGCCTGAAGTAGACCTGTTCCTGGGCACACGCGAAACCGACCGCCTCATCAGCGAAATCTCGGCACGCGGCCTATTGAACGATGCACCCGCGCTCGTCCACCCCGGCACGCGATTGTACGCGGGCGCCTTACCTCATGTGCGGTATCTGAAGATCAGCGAAGGGTGTGACCACGGCTGCGCCTTCTGCGCCATCCCGCTCATGCGCGGCCGACATCGTTCCTTCTCGCTGGACGACGTGATCAGGGAAGCGCAGCTCCTCGAGCTCCAGGGGGCGCGCGAAGTCAATCTGGTCGCCCAGGATCTGGCGCATTGGGGCCGCGACGTCCGCGACGGCCGCGGCCTCGCCGATCTGCTGGCCGCGCTCGTCCAGGACACCGGAATCCCGTGGTTCCGATTGCTCTACATCTACAGCGCCGGCCTCACGCCGCGCATGCTTGAACTGATTGCGCGCGAACCGCGCATCGTCCGCTATCTCGACATTCCAATGCAACATGCGTCGGACGCAGTGCTCGAGCGGATGCGCCGCCCTGAGCGCCAGGCGCGCCAGCGGGAGAAAGTCCGCGCGATTCGCGATGCGATCCCGGACGTGGCGATACGATCGACTGTGATCGTGGGATTCCCGGGCGAAACCGACGACGATTTCCAGCAGTTGCTGGACTTCCTGGAGGAGGTCCAACTCGATCGCGTCGGGGTCTTCACTTACTCGGCGCAGGAAGGCACCCGGGCATTCGACCTGCCTGACGACGTCCCGGACGAAGTGAAGCGCGAACGCCTCGAGCGCGTTGCCGAAATCCAGCGACTTGTTACCGTCGACCGATACGAGCAACAGGTCGGGAGAACCGTGTCGGCGATCGTCGATCGCGTTGTGCCGCACGGTAAGGCGCAGGCAAGGACCTACGCCCAGGCGGACGATATTGACGGAGTTGCTTGGATCGGACGGGAGACGGGTGACGGGGGACGGGAGAATGGCAATCTCCTGGCTCCCGGTGATCTCATCGAAGTCCGGCTTGATGCGGTGGTCAACGACTGTGACTTCGAAGTGACACTCGTCAGGCGAATCAGTACGGTGTCGTCCCAGCGGCCGGCAGCAAAGGCTCGCGTCCTTCCGGTGATGTCGACTGTTGGGGCGTTCGGGCGTTGATCATGCGCAGTGTGTCGAAGGTCCGCTTCGGGATTCTCACTTTCTGTGGCGCGCTGGCGGCCCTCGGCGCAGCACTGCCGGCGCCGCGCCCGCAGAATCCATCCAGCCGGCCGGTGCGCGTGCTCCTCGGATCCGCCTCGCGTGAAATCCCTCTCGCGCAGACGGGATCGTGGCGACTCGTGGATGCATCGGGGCGCGTCGTCGGGAGCGGCGAGACGACCGATCGTTGGTCGGTCCTACGCGATGGCCGAAGGCTTCGCGTGATTCACGCCGACGCGCCGACCTCTCCCTGGATTGCGGGCTCGCTCTCACTGGAGATGCCTAACGGTGAGGTCACGTGGCAACAGAAGTCGTATCGCGGAGCGCTGACCTTTGTGGCCACGGATTCAGCGCTGGTAGTCGTGAATCGTGTGGATGTCGAGGAATATCTCCGTGGTGTCATTCCTCTCGAGATCGGCGCGCGGCAGACCAGCGACCACGCGGCCGTCGAGGCGCAGGCGGTCGCCGCCCGCAGCTTCACCTACACGCGCATGCTTGCATCGGGCGGGCGAGACTTCGACCTGCGCGCCACCGATGCCGACCAGGTGTACGGTGGCGTTGCCGCCGAGACGTTCTGGGGTGATCTGGCGGTCGCAGCCACGGCAGGATGGGTGCTGAGCTACCGGGGCACGGTGGTTACCGCTCCGTATCATGCCGCGTGCGGTGGAAGCACGGCGCTGCCCAGTGAGACGTGGCGCGGAGGGCAGGACGGGTACCTGCGCTCGGTGAGCGACACCTCGCCGCGCACCGGACGCCCCTGGTGTGACATCTCACCACGCGCCCAGTGGGAACGACGCCTCTCCGCGAGTGATCTGACGAGCGCCGCTGAACGGTACGCCCGCGACTACGCGACGGTGCCGCTCGGGGCGCTCGCCTCCATTCGCGATGTGCGAGTGGAAGGACGCACCGCGAACGGTCGCGCCAGGGCGGTCGTGTTCACGACGGTGCAGGGAGACGTGACCATTCGCGCGAATGACATCCGATACGTCCTCCGGCCGGTCGGCGCGGAGATCCTCCCCAGCATCGCATTCACCATGACCACTGACCGAAGCGACGACGGACAGCTGCGCACCCTCGTGCTTCGCGGCCGCGGTCACGGGCATGGCGTCGGGCTGTGCCAGTGGGGAGCCATTGCGCGGGCGCGGGCGGGTGACGACTTCCGCGCGATCCTCAAGGCATATTATCCGGGCGCGGACCTGACCCGCGCTCCTTGAGTCGCCGGCTCCTCACCCGGGGCGCATGAAACCGGACGTTCGAATCGCGGTGGTTGGCACGGGCGCGATCGCCCAGATGGCGCACCTTCCCGTCCTGCGGAAGATGCGCGGCGTGAACGTCGTCGCGTTATGCGACATCGATCGCGCCAAAGCGCGGGCCCTGGCGGATCGGTTCGAGATTCCCGACGCGTATGTCGATCTCGAGGACCTGTTCGGCGCGGGAGACCTGGACGCGGTCATCATCAGCACGCCGTCGCATCTCCATCAGCCGTACGTGCTCGAGGCAATAGCGGCTGGGGTCGATGTGCTCTGCGAGCGGCCACTCGCGCTTACGACCCGAGGCGTCCAGGTCATCCTCGAGGCCGCGGCATCATCGGGCCGCAAGGTCGTCGTCGCCAACAATCACCGGTTCCGCAGCGACGTGCAGGCGCTCGATCGATTCCTTCGCGGCGGAGAACTCGGCACCCTGACGGGTTTCCGCGCCGGCGCCTACCACCAGTACGGCACGGTGGCGGGTTGGCGGCTCAGCCGCGCCGAATCGGGCGGAGGCGCGTTGTTCGACCTGGGGCTTTCCCTTGTCGACCTGGCGCTGTGGCTTGCGGACTATCCGCCGCCGCAGCGCGTCTGGGCCCACGTGACCCGGCCGCGCGGTGCGAACTCCGTCGAGGACGCGGCGCTCCTGACGCTGGAGTGCGCCAATGGTATGGCGTGCACGTTCGATCTCTCCTGGTCCTACATCGGCGATTCAGATCGATGGTGGTTCGAGTCCATCTCGTCCCGCGGCAGCGCGCGCCTGGCTCCCCTCCGCGTCGTGAAAGAGCTCAATGGCAAACCCGTCGACGTGTCACCCATGGGAGCGGCCGCGCGCGAAAGCACGTTCATCCAGTCGTACCGCGCGGAGCTGGCGCACTTCATCGCCATTCTTCGCGACGAGTCGGCGTACGACCCGCCCACCGATCAGGTGGTCCTGCATCGCATCCTTGAAGCGGCGTATCGCTCGGCCGACGAGAAGTGCGAAGTCAAGCTCTAGGACGCTCGGTCGCCCTGGCGGCGCTGCTTGGCGCGAGTGCCGCAACGAGCGGTGCACAGTCGGCCGACTCCGCCGGTCCGCCTGGCAGTGAACTCTCCATCTACCTGATGACCATGGGGCAGGGTGATCAGGTCTGGGAGCGGTATGGGCATAACGCGATTGGGATTCGCGATCGGCGGACCAACAGCGACGTCGTCTTCAACTGGGGCCTCTTTTCATTCGAAGAACCAGGATTCATTGGCCGCTTTCTGCGCGGCGAGATGATGTACTGGATGGGTGGACAGGACGCTGCCTCCACGCTTGCGCAGTACCAGATGTTCAACCGCACGGTGGAAGTGCAGGAACTCAACCTCTCGCCGCCCCAGCGCCTCGCGCTCCTCGAGTTCATCCAGTTCAACGCGAGGGAAGAGAACAAGTTCTACCGGTACGACTACTTTCTCGATAATTGCTCCACTCGCGTGCGCGATGCGCTCGATCGCGTCCTCGGCGGCGCGATCAGGATGGCGACCGACACCGTGCAAACCGGAACCACGTACCGGTGGCACGCCCTGCGCCTCATGGCCGAGGACTTCCTGACCGTGATCGGAGTTGACATCGGGCTTGGTCGCCCGACGGATCGGCCCATAACGGCCTGGGAAGAAATGTTCATTCCCATGAAGGTGCGGGACCGGGTGCGCGAGATGCGCGTGCCTGACGATTCGGGCCGCCTGGTCCCCCTCGTCATGTCCGAGCGAGTCCTGTTCCAGGCGCAGCGGACGCCGGAGCGCGAGACCCCTCCGCCTCTTTTGTTGCCGCTCGCGCTCATCGGCATTCTGCTTGGCGGCGGGCTGGCGTGGCTCGGCGCACGCGGACGGCGAGGAGCCATGCCGGCCGCGATCGTTGCCATGGTGCTGCTCGGCGTGGTCGGCGTCGCACTGCTGTACCTGTGGTTCATGACGCAGCACGTGGCCGCCCACGACAACACGAACGTTTTCGTATACAACCCGCTCTGGCTGCCGGTGCTGATCGCGCTGCCCTTCGCGCGACGCAATGCAACGGCACGACGCCTGACGTTCCTGCTCGCGACCTTCGCCGGCGCGCTGACGGCTTTTGGCGTCATTGCGCCATTCCTGCCCGGGTTCAACCAGGGAAGCTTCGCCGTGATTGCGCTGGCGGCGCCTCTCGGCCTGTCCGCCGCCTGGATCCTGAGAGAGAGAACGCGACCAGAGCCGCCGCCGACGACATGACCGAATCCATCGGGATCGACGTTGGTGGCACGTTCACAGACCTCGTTGGCGTTCGGGAAGACGGGAGTGTACGGACCGGAAAGGTGCTCAGCACGCCGTCCGATCAGAGCGAAGGCGTCGAGCGGTCGCTGCGCGAGAGTGGCGTTGATCCGGCGAGCGTCGCTCGGATCGTGCACGGTACGACCGTGGTGACGAACATGCTGCTGGAACGACGTGGATCGAAGGTCGTTCTGTGCGCCACGGCTGGCGCCACCGATCTGCTGGAACTCAGGCGACAGGAACGGGCCTCGCTCTACGATCTCTCGGCTCAGCATCCCGAGCCCCTCGTTCCCGCTGAACGCGTCGTGGCGGTAGCCGGTCGGCTCACTCCAGAAGGCGTGTTGCACAACCTGAGTGGCGACGCGGCAGCCAGTGCCGCCGAGCTGGTCGCGCACCTCGAGCCCGAGATCGTGGCCATTTCGCTGCTGTACAGTTTCGCCGACCCGACGCACGAGCGGCGCCTTGCCGCCGCCATCGAGCGTCGCTTGCCGGGTATCGACGTGGTCTGCTCGAGCGACGTGCTCCCTGAGATCAGGGAATATGAGCGCACCGCGACTACGTGTTGCGAGGCGTACGCGCGGCCCGGAGTCGGAGTGTATCTGCAGCGACTCGCGGAACGACTGAAGGCGCTTGGCTTGCCCTCACCCGGTGTTGTCGGCTCCGGCGGCGCGATGGCCGACGCCGGCGAAGCGGCGCGCTCGGCGGC